>JAJRYT010000041.1 GCA_024275635.1 Chloroflexota bacterium
ACTGTCCGCGTCCACTAATCGCGCCGTGCGCCGTTCGCTCATGTTGCCCAATTCAGTTAACGCCAGCGCCGCATAATCCATGGCAATGGCAATCGGCTCGCCATGAAAATTGCCCGCCGAGATGACGTCGGCCTCGCCTGTCTCCTCGTCCACAAAAATGAGTGGATTATCGTTCACCGAATTCAGCTCAATGTTGATAACCCATTGGCCGTAGGCGATGGCGTCGCGCACCGCGCCATGAACCTGGGGCACGCAGCGCATAGTGTACGGGTCTTGTACATTGAGCGAGTCCCGTCCACGCACAAGTTGGCTGCCAGCCAGCAAATCGCGCAGGAAGGCGGCGTCATCAATCTGGCGCGGATGGGGGCGGACGGCATGAACGCGGGCATCGAAGGCGCGGTCGGTGCCGTTGAGCGCTTCCAGGCTAAGGCTGGCAGCGATGTCGGCCGTTAATGCCAGGTTAATGGCCCGACGCACCAGCAGCGCTCCCATGCCCACCATGAAGGTCGTGCCGTTGAGCAGGGCTAATCCTTCTTTGGCTTGCAGTGCGACGGGTTGGAGATTGACGCGCGTGAGGGCGGCACGGCCGTTCATCCTCTCCCCCTCCACAAGCGCCTCCCCCTCTCCAATCAGCGCCAGCGTCATGTGCGCCAGCGGGGCCAGGTCGCCGCTGGCTCCCAGCGACCCCTGCGACGGGATGCAGGGGTAAACGCCCGTGTTGAGCATATCGAGCAGCATCCGGATAATGGACGGCCGTACCCCGGAATGACCCAACGCCAGCGTGTTGGCCCGCACCAGGAGCATCGCCCGCACCACTTCTTCAGACAGCTCCGGCCCCACGCCAACGGCATGGCTGCGTACCAGATTAACCTGCAACTGTTTCACCTGGTCGGCGCTGATGATTTTGTCTTTGAAACGGCCGAATCCGGTGGTAATACCATACACAACCCGCCCTTCAGCCACAAATTGATCCACCGCCGCCCGCGCCCGTTCGATTTTGGGCAAGGCAGCGGGATCCAGGATGACGGAACGGCCGTTCTTGGCCACATCCACCACATCATCCACTTTTAGTTCAGTACCGGAAATTGTTAGGGAATTCATGAAGGGGATTATAATGCGTGATGCGTCATGCGTCATCATTTCATAACGTCATGACGCATGACAAAACGAGGTGTCACGCATCACGCATGACAAAATGGCGTATCCCGTATTACAATACAGCCCATGAGCAATACCTGGAACCAAATCATCGGCCACGATTGGGCCGTACAGCTTTTGGCCGGCGCGATTGAACACAACCGCGTCGGCCACGCCTACCTCATCACCGGGCCGGAATATGTGGGCAAAGCAACGCTGGCGCGGACGTTTGCCCAGGCGTTGAATTGCACGGGGAGCGGGGAGCGGCCGTGCGGTCAATGCCGCGCCTGCCATCTCATCGCCGCTGACCGGCATCCGGACGTGCGCCTGGTGGAACCGGAAGTCAGTGGGCGGGGCAAACTGACGCTAAAAATCGAAACGATTCGTGAATTACAAAAAGATTTAAACCTGTCGGCGTATGAAGCGCGGCGCAAGGTCGCCATCCTCACCCGCTTTGACGCAGCGACGATTGGGGCGTCCAATGCGTTTCTCAAAACGCTGGAGGAGCCGCCGAATAAGGTGGTTTTACTGCTGACAGCGACGGATGCCGATACGCTCTTGCCCACGATTAGCTCGCGCTGCCGGACGATTGGGTTACGGCCGTTACCCACCGACCTCATCGAACAAGCCTTAACCACCCGCCACCACGTCCCCGATGAGGACGCGCATTTGTTGGCCCATCTGGCCGACGGCCGTATCGGTTGGGCGATCCAGGCCGCGGCCGACTCGGCGATTTTAGAAGCCCGCGCCGAACACCTTAACTGGCTGCGCGAAGCGCTGGACGGCAATCGCGTCGCCCGCTTTGCCCTGGCCGACAAACTGGCCCGCAAACCAGAACTGCTGCCCGCTATTTTGCAAACCTGGCTCAGTTGGCAGCGCGATTTAACCGTCCTGGCGCAAGGCGTCACCCGCAGCGGCGTTCCCCTCACCAACATTGACCAGCAAACAGAGTTAGAACGGCTGGCCCGCGCCTGGACGCCGCAACAAGCCCTGGCCAGTCTCAAACAAACCAACCTGGCCCTTTGGCAGCTAGAACGCAACGCCAATACGCGCCTTGTTTTGGAAAACCTCTTCCTAATCTTCCCGCAACGAGTACATCATGAATAAGACATTTCGCCTCGGCTCGACATTTGGCCTCAAAATTCTGGCCCAGCCAACGGCCGTTACCGGCTCCCTCCTTCTCTGGCTCATTTTCAGCTTGGTTGGCTGGCTGTGGCTCGATTTGGGGGTGGGAACGGCCGTCCTCACCGCCCTCATCGCCACTTTCCTACACTTCTTCGGGGAATTTTGGCGCCAACTCAGTCACGCCTGGGCCGCAAAGCGCGCCGGCTACCCCATGAGCGGCATCCTGTTCGTCTGGGTTTTGGCCGCCTCCCTCTACCCCCGCGATGAGCCGGAACTGCCCGCCCGCATCCATATCCGGCGCGCGCTGGGCGGACCGGCGGCCAGCGCGCTCATGACAATTTCGTCGGGACTGCTGGCGTGGGCGATACGGCCGTTCGGCAGCCCCATCTACGACCTGGCCCTATTCTTCTTCCTCGACAACCTCCTCGTCTTCACCTTGGGCGCGTTCCTCCCCCTGGGTTTCACCGATGGCAGTACGCTACTGCGCTATTAGCCCCAACGCAATATTGACAATTAACAACTGACCGTTGACAATTGTCAACCATGAACACACCCAATACGCAAGATCTACTCCAATTTGCCCTGGATGCGGCCTGGCAGGCCGGGCGCATCACCCTCGGCTATTTCCAAACCGGCGTCCGCGCCAGTCGCAAGGCGGATAACACCCCCGTCACCATCGCCGACCGAGAAGCGGAACAAAAAATCCGCCGCCTGATTCAAGAACAATGGCCGGATCATGGGATACATGGGGAAGAATACGGCCGTTCCCCCACCACCTCTGGCTACACCTGGCGCATTGACCCAATTGACGGCACCAAATCATTCATCAGCGGCGTGCCGTTGTACAGCACCCTGCTGGCGCTCATGGACGGGGACAAGGCGCTGCTGGGCGTCATTCACCTGCCGGCCCTAAGCGAAACCGTCTACGCAGTGCGCGGCGAGGGCTGCTTTTGGAACGGCCGTCGCGCCCGCGTCTCGTCTATTGACCAATTGGAAAATGCGGTGGTTTTGTGCAGCGAGATGGAACGGCAGGAGGAGTACGGCCGTCAGCAAGCATGGCAGCGCATCGTCAACGCCACCTACGTCCAGCGCACTTGGGGCGATGGCTACGGCTACGCCCTCGTCGCCACCGGCCGCGCCGAAATCATGGTAGACCCGGCGCTGTCTCCCTGGGATGCCGGTCCGCTGCAAGTTATCATCGAGGAAGCCGGGGGAATCTTCACGGATTGGCAGGGCAATTCCACCATCCATGCTGGCGAAGGCATCGCTACCAACAGCGCATTGTTCAAGCAAGTCATGGCGTTAATTGGTAATTAATGGTGATTGACTAAAATAAGGCGCATTCCACAATCATCAATCTTAAACCATCAATAAGTACATTTCATTTCGCAATCTTGTAAAGCCCATACCCATACCTTATAATCCAGTCATGGTGATAAATCATGTTGTCTCACCGAGTTTTAATGCCAATCAAGGAGATGCGAGCCATGCTGCCTGAAGTTAATATTGATAAAATGGTCGAATTCCTCGTTGGGCTGCTCAACACCCCCAGTCCAACCGGCGATACGGATCGGGCCATTCAATACGTCCGCGAAGCATTTGCCGGCCTGCCTTTTTCCATGTCTCAATCACCCAAAGGGTTTTTAGTAGGCACATGGCCCGGAAAGAAAGCGGACGCGCCGCGCGCGCTGACAGCCCACGTGGATACGTTAGGGGCCATGGTGCGGGAGATAAAGAAAAACGGCCGCCTCACCCTGACCCAACTTGGCGGCTGGATCTGGTCCTCTGTCGAGGGGGAAGGCGTCACCCTCTTCGCCAGCAACGGGCAAACCTACCGCGGCACGATCCTACCCAACGCTGCCTCCATCCACGCCCACCCGCGCAAAGAGAGCGCCGCCGCCCGCGATGACAGTAACATGGAAGTTCGCATTGACGCCCACACCAGCAGCGAAAAAGAAACGCGCGAACTGGGCATCCGCGTCGGCGACGTCATCGCCTTCGACCCCCGCGTGGAACTGTCTGAAAGCGGTTTCATCCGCTCCCGCCACCTGGACGACAAGGCCAGCGTCGCCGCCATCTACGGCGCGGTTGCCGCCCTATCCGCCGCCGGACTCAAGCCCAAACAAACCACCGCCATTCACATCAGCAACTACGAAGAAGTGGGGCACGGCGCGGCCGCCGGTTTTCCAGCTGATTTAACCGAATTGCTCACTGTAGACATGGCCGTCGTCGCCCCCAAACAAGAATCCGACGAGTACAGCGTAACCATTTGCGCCAAAGATTCGGCAGGGCCGTATCACCTCGGCTTCCGCCGCGAATTGGAAGTATTAGCCAAGACTAATAACTTACGGCATGTCACCGACATTTATCCCTACTACGGCTCCGACGGCGAAGCATTCTGGCGCGCCGGTGGCAACGTCCGCGTCGGTCTTGTCGGCCCTGGCGTTGACGCTTCCCACCATTACGAACGCACCCATCGCGACGCCCTGGAAAACACTGCCAAACTCCTCGCTGCCTATTTGTTGAGTTGAACCAGGAAAAGGAAAATGAAAACAAAAATAACAAATTTGACCATGTTGGGTCTGCTGCTCATGCTTGTTGTCGTTAGCTGCCGGCGCAGCGAACCCGATCCCACACCTACCCTCCCTACGCCCACCAAAGACATAATCAGGCGCGAACCTGTTAACGGCACAGCTACCGTAGAAAGCATTCAACTCCTGATTTTGGAATCGTTTCCGGTACAGGTCAACGCCCGCGTGCGCGGCATTTTGCCCGATGGCTGCACAACCATTGACCAGATGACCACCGAACATACCGGCGACACGTTTACCATCACGTTGACCACCTTTCGTCCGGCCGACGCGATTTGCACCGAAGCCGAAGTGCCTTTTGATGAGGTCATTGGGTTAGATGTATTGGGTTTGGATGCGGGCGCGTACACAGTGACGGCCAATGGCGTTAGCGGCACATTTACTTTGGATATAGATAATCGTATCCAGGAAGAACCGGAACCCACTCTGGAACCCAGCCCAACGCCGGAGCCGGTGGATCCCAATTCGGCAGCCATTAACGGCGAAGTCTGGCATGATTTATGCGCGGTCGTTGGGACTGGTGAAGAGGCGGTTCCTTCTGAAGGTTGTATCGCTACGGCCGATGGCGAGTCGTTCCAGGCGAATGGGCTGCTGGAGGCTGGGGAACTGGGGTTAGAAGGGGTGATCGTCGGTTTAGGTGAAGGGGAATGTCCGGCGGAGGGGTTAGCAACGGCCGTTACCAACAACACCGGCAGTTACACCTTCACCAACCTGGCCGCCGGAATCTACTGCATATCCATTGACGCCCTGGCCGATCCCAACGACGCCATCCTGCTGCCCGGCGGCTGGACGCTGCCCCAATCAGGCGAAGCCCTCACAACCGTCAACGTGGCGGCCGGCGAAGCGGTTGGCGGCGTCAATTTCGGCTGGGATTATGAGTTTCTGCCCCTGGCAGAAGTGGATCAAGTCACCTGCACCCGCAGTATCGGCTTTGAGGAAGATTTGACCGTACCCGACGATACCGTTTTCGCACCGGGCGCCGCATTCACCAAAAGCTGGCGGCTGCGTAACACAGGAACCTGCCCCTGGATCGAGGGGTACAGCCTCGTCTTCGTCAACGGCGACCAAATGGGATCGCCGGAAACACAGCCGCTGCCCAAAGTCGTGGCGCCGGGGCAAACAGTTGATATTTCCGTTAACCTGATTGCGCCGGAAGAAGTGGGCGACTATCTGGGCCGCTGGCAGCTCGGCGACGCCAACGGCGACCTGTTCGGCGTGGGCGGCTTCATTGAGGAGACGATTTACACCCGGATTGTGGTGGCGGTTGCCGGGCCAACGCCGGAACCCAATTCGGCCGTGATTGGCGGCGTCGTCTGGGAGGATGTGTGCTTCATCCAGGATGACGGCGCGCCCTCGCCCGGCTGCGTGGAGACGGAGGAAGACAGCGGCTTCTACATCGCCGACGGCTCGCTGAACTTCAGCGAAGGACGTCTCAGCGATGTGGCGGTCAGCCTGAGCGCTGGAGCCTGTCCGGAGGATGGGATTGTGCCGGCGTCGAGCGTGATCGCCACGGCAACGACCGGCCCCAACGGCATTTACCGCCTAGAAGGGCTGGATGGCGGGCTGTACTGTGTCTCGATTGATGCGTTCAGCGATGCCAATGTGGATTTGCTCATTCCCGGCGATTGGACATGGCCGGCGCCAGGCGTCGGCCGTTTAGGTATTAATTTGGATGCGGGCGAGGAAATTTTGGACGTAGATTTTGGCTGGCAGTATCGGTGATGGTGAATGGGGAACGGCCGTTTTATAAGAGGCAAAGATAATGTCAAATTGTTCCAGTTGCTCTAGAAAAGGGTACATTATATCCTTGCCATGTCAACCCAACGCCCCTTGAAAAGACATATCAGCCGAGGTTTAGTAGAATCCTGCAAATCTAATTGCTACGTATGGTCATCCAATATCAGCGACTCGCCTAGAGCATATAAATCCTTGAGATAACTGTCAACGGGTGGAGCCGTCTGCCAGCGAATCGCCTCCCAATCAGTCATGGTCGTACTGAGCAAAACGCGGGCTAGAGCAACGGGAAAGATGCCTGCCGCTTTACTTTGGGCATCGGTAATGGCAGTGGTAATCGAAACATTATGTTGATGGGTTAAAGCCCAAATATCGGCCAGGTCTTTGGGTTCTTGGCGGTTGAGAACGGCCGTTAACTTATTCGCCAGTAGATTTTCAACGCTGTCCACCCGCCCCAAAATTGGATGGTCTTGAATCGTCCCGATATGGGCGGGAACATCATTAATTAGTTCAATTTTCAGCCAGGCCTCATCTTGCGCCAATGTCAAACGCATAAAACGATCATCACGTTGATTAATCTCACATTTCCATGTTGGCTCTTGCGTTAAAGCAAAAAGAATGCGTTCTCCCCACAGAGAAAAATAAGGATCATCATTGACAAACAAGTCCAGGTCGTCGGAATAACGATGTTGACAATAGGCGCGAGAAACGGCCGTGCCGCCCGTCAGATAAAATCCTGTGTCCAAACGACTAATGACAGCCAGAACAACATCTTGCAGAGGGTAAAGTCGCTGGTGATAAAAAGCCGCGTTGTTCGCCATAGTTATTGCAAAAGCTCGGGATGATGCCGCGGCAGCCAATCAACGAGAAAATCGAAGGCATCGCGCCGCTGCCGCGAACGAACGGCCGCCCGCCATTCAGGCCATTTTTGCGCCAACATGCGAAAACCCATCAACCGCCGAATATCCGCATAAGAACCGTATTCCAGCAAACGGACAGCCGCCCATGCCTGATCTAATCGCCCTACGCTTTGTTCGCCTTGCAGTAAACCCATAAACTGGTCAGCGGTTAGATCGTAATCCCAAATAAATGGCAACCGTTCATTCTGTGTACTCATGACGGATATTATAGCATTTTTCTAGCTTGACACCTTCGTCAATCTTTGGCATACTATCGCAAACTGGTCAGACCACTTACCAACTATAAAGGAACCATTATGAACAACTGGTCCGCGCCGCAGCGCCCCAACGATTACGCCGAACAAAGCCTCGTCACCGCCATTCTGGACGGTACCTTTGCGCCAGGCAATACCCTGCCAGGCGAACGGGCGTTGGCCGCCGAGTTGGGCGTCACCCGCCCTACCCTGCGCGAAGCGTTGCAGCGGCTGGCGCGTGACGGCTGGCTAACAGTGCGGCAGGGCAAATCTACCGTCGTCAACGATTTCTGGCAGGACGGCGGGCTGAATGTATTGAGCGCATTGGTACAGCACAGCGACCATTTACCGCCGGATTTTGTGGCCAATTTGTTGGCAGTGCGGCTGCACCTGGCGCCAGCCTACACACGGGCGGCCGTGGAACGGGCGGGGGATGCGGTGGGGGCGATTTTGCACGGCCGTTCCTCCCTCCCCGACACCCCCGCCGCCTACGCCAGCTTCGATTGGCAGTTGCACCGCTTACTAACCATTAAATCCGGTAATCCCATCTACACGCTCATCCTCAACGGGTTTGCCAACTTTTATGAAGAAATCGCCCAACTCTACTTCGCCGACCCGCCAGCTCGCATCCTGTCGCGCCAATTTTATGATGATCTGGCAACGGCCGTTGCCGCCGCAAACCCTGACCAGGCCGAACAATTAACGCGGGAAGTGATGAAGGCCAGTATTCGGTTGTGGAACGGCCGTAGGCTGTAATCCGTGTTCCGTGTTCCGTGTTCCGTGTTCCGTGTTCCGTGTTCCGTGTTCCGTGTTCCGTGTTCCGTGTTCCGTGTTCCGTGTTCCGTGTTCCGTGTTCCGTGTTCCGATTACGGATTACGGATTACGGATTACGGAAAACGTAAGGAGAACGTCATGCGACGATGGAATGGATGGGGAGATCATACAATTAACTATCCGCTGCCGGAAAATGCGGCCGCAATTTTGGCTGATTGGGTGGGGCCAGGAACACCGCCGCAGGACGCCCGGCTGGAAGATATTCTGGCCAGGGTTCCCGTTTCGCGGCTGCCGGCGCATCCATTAATCTCAACCGAACCGCTGGCGCGATTGCGCCACGCACGCGGCCAAAGTTTTCCCGATTGGTGGGCGCTGCGTTACGGCCGTATCTCTACCTTCCCCGATGGCGTCGCCCATGCTGCCAACGACGAAGATGTCCGCGCCATCATCCAGTTTGCCCGGTCGGTCGGCGCAAAGCTCATCCCCTACGGCGGCGGCACCAGCGTCGTCGGCCACATCAACCCGCCTGAAGGAGATGCGCCGGCGCTAACGCTCAATTTACAGCGCTTGAACCGCCTGCGCCATTTTGATGAAACCAGCCATCTGGCAACCTTCGGCGCCGGCGTACAGGGACCGGATCTGGAAGCCCAACTGCGGGCGCGCGGCTTCACCCTGGGCCATTTTCCGCAGTCGTTTGAGCTGTCCACGTTGGGCGGCTGGATTGCCGCCCGTTCCAGCGGGCAGCAATCGTTAAGATACGGCCGTATTGAAGACCTCTTTGCTGGCGGGCGCGTCGAATCCCCGGCGGGAACCCTGAAACTGCCGCTCCACCCCGCTTCGGCCGCCGGGCCAGATTTGCGCCAGATAATCCTGGGCAGTGAAGGGCGGCTGGGCGTCATCACCGAAGCGGCCGTGCGTATCACACCGCTGCCAGAGCGGGAAGATTTTCACGCCGTCTTCTTCCCCGATTTTGAACAGGGGATGACGGCCGTGCGTCAAATCGTCCAGGCGCGGCTGCCGCTCTCCATGCTGCGCTTCAGCACACCCATCGAAACGGCGACAACGTTGGCGCTGGCCGGGCACGAACGGCTCATCAGCACGTTGGAGCGGCTGCTCTCCCTGCGCGGCATTGGCGAGGGCAAATGTATACTCCTCCTGGGCATTACCGGCAGCGATGCGCTGGTAAAGATGGCGCGCAAAGCGGCGCTGGGCATCGCCGCCGATTATGGCGGCGTTCATGCGGGGCGGACGTTTGGCAGCCAATGGCACAAGGGACGCTTCCACACACCCTACCTACGCAATTCGCTTTGGGAGGCGGGCTATGAGGTGGATACGTTGGAAACGGCCGTTACCTGGCAAACCGTCCCGGCCCTCCTCAACGCCATCGAAACCGCCCTGCGCGCCACCCTGGCCGGCAGTGGCGAAAAAATCCACATCTTCACCCATCTCTCCCACGTTTATCCCACCGGGGCCAGCATTTACACCACCTACCTTTTCCGATTAACACCCGATCCTGACGAAACATTGGCCCAGTGGCAAAAATTGAAAACGGCCGCTTCCCAGGCCATCGTCCAACACGGCCGCACCATCAGCCACCAGCACGGCGTCGGCGTTGACCACGCCCCCTACCTGCCCGCCGAAAAAGGGGCGTTAGGGATGGCGGCGCTGGCCGATTTAAGCCGCCGCTTCGACCCGGCGGGGATGATGAATCCGGGGAAATTGTTGGCGTAAGACGTGTTCCGTATCCCGTGTTCCGTATTCCGTGTTCCGTGTTCCGTAAACGGATTACGGATTACGGACTACGGATAACGGACAACGGACAACGGACAACGGAGCTTCCCATGTGGACAAAAAACTGGCGCGAGAAAATCTGGCAGAACATTGAGCGGGAATGGGACCTCGTCATCGTCGGCGGGGGCATTACCGGTGCGGGCATTTTGCGCGAGGCGACCCGGCTGGGATTGTGCGCGCTCCTGGTGGAACAGCGCGATTTTGCCTGGGGCACGTCCAGCCGCTCATCCAAGCTGGTGCATGGCGGCCTGCGCTATCTAAAAGAAGGCAAACTGGGGCTGACGATGGCCTCGGTGCAGGAGCGGGAACAACTTTTAGCCGAAGGGCCGGGGCTGATTGACCCGTTGGGATTTTTGCTGGCCTCCTACGAAGGAGATAGTCCGGGCCGCCTCATCTACCGCGCCGGGTTAACGGTGTACGATTTGCTGGCCTTGCAGTGGAGCCATAAATATTACAGCCCGCAGGATTTTCGCATGTTCGCGCCGCATCTGACGACAACGGGGCTGAAAGGGGGTTTCCGCTACGGCGACGCGCAAACGGATGACGCCCGGCTGACGCTGCGGGTGATTCGGGAAGCGGCGGCGGCGGGCGGCACGGCCGTCAACTACGTCCGCGCCGAGGAGATTCTGGCTGACAAAGAGGGGCGTTTTAGAGACTTGAGACTGAGAGACTTAGAGACTGATCAGACGGCAGTTGTTCGCGCTCGCGTCGTCATCAATGCGACTGGAGCCTGGGCGGATAGATTGCGCGGGCAGGTTGGCGGGGAGGAGAAGATACGGCCGTTACGCGGCAGTCATCTCATCTTCCCCAGTTGGCGGCTGCCGGTGGCGCAAGCTGTCAGCTTTCTACACCCGCTCGATCAGCGCCCCGTCTTCATCTTCCCCTGGGAAGGCGCCGCCCTCATCGGCACGACGGATGAAGACCACCGGCAGTCGCTGGATGACGAGCCGGGCATCGCGCCGGAAGAAGTCGCCTACCTGATGGCCGCCATCGCCGCCCAGTTCCCTTCGCTGGACATCACACTCGACGACGTGATTGCCAGCTTTGCCGGAGTGCGGCCCGTCATCGGCAGCGGCAAGGCCGACCCATCGGAAGAATCGCGCGATCACGTCGTTTGGCAGGAAAACGGCCTGATCACCGTCACCGGCGGCAAGCTGACCACCTTCCGCCTCATCGCTCTGGACACGCTGAAGGCCATCCGCCGCCATTTCCCCGATTTGCCGGAACCGGACGATAAACTGCCGGTTCTTAACCCGGTCACGGATGATTTGCCGCCCCGGTTGGACGCGATGACGCACCGCCGACTGCTAGGCCGTTACGGCCAGGACGCCGCCGCGCTGGTAGATGCGGCGCAGGCGGATGAGCTGACGCGGATCGAGGAGACGCCCTATTTGTGGGCGGAACTGCGCTGGGCGGCCCGCGCCGAGGGGGTGGTTCACCTGGATGATTTGCTGCTGCGCCGGGTGCGGCTGGGGCTGCTGCTGCGCGAAGGCGGCGCCGCCTACCTGGAACGTATCCGGGCCATTTGCCAGCCGGAGTTGGGCTGGAATGACGCGCGCTGGCGAGCGGAGGCCGCGGCTTACCGGGCGCTGTGGCGGCGCTGTTACAGTTTGCCGGAAGATGTGCCTGATTGGCGTGGCATGTTGGCGGAGAAGGCGATGAAGGAGAGGGAAACGGCCGTTTCACATCCTGGCCCCACATCAACTCAACGCACGGCCGTTGCGCTAATCCTGTCCAGTTTCCTCCTATTCATCCTCTGGCTTTTCAGAAAAGAGCAAACACGCCAGACATAACTCAAATTCAACAACAATTGACACGCCGTCGCCCAACCAGTATCATCTCCATAGAGAGGTTGAACATGAACCGAACCAACTGGCAAAAACACATAACAATTGACCCCGATATACATCATGGCGACGCCTGTATCAAAGGGACGCGAATTCCTGCCGCGATAATCGTGGGAAGCCTGGCTGATGGCATGACGATTAAAGAGATTTTAGCGGCATATCCTCAACTATCCACACCGGACGTACTGGCAACGCTCGCTTATGCCGCCGATATCTTGCAACAGGATACAATTGTGCCTTTGGTTACCTAATCCCCCATGCACATTAAAGTTGACGAGGATTTGCCTCCCATTGTCGCGCAGCGGCTGGAAAATGAGGGGTACTCTGCCAATACAGTTGTTCAACAAGGGATGGGCGGCTGGAAAGATCATGCTCTGTGGCAAGTCGTCCGGGCCGACAAACACTTTTTGCTAACGGCCGATAAAGGGTTTGCAGATATTCGTCATTATCCTCCGGGTACACACGCAGGCATTCTGCTTTTGCGTCCCAAAGAAGATGGAATTCGGCCGCTTCTCTCCCTGCTTGAAGCAGTTTTGGCACGCATTGACCTACGCCAATTGCAACAAACTGTCAGCGTTGCCTCGCCGCAAGGTCTGCGTATTCGCCATATACGAAAGTGACCCCCCCCCCCTTTTCACCGCCCAATTTAATTTTGGCAATGCCCCCACACTGGGTTATAATCTTTCGCTGGCTAGGAAGCGCGACGTTATCGGCACGACGGCTTCTTGGCAAAATCAATTTATGTGATGGAGGAACATCATGCCGTTAGATTTAACAGAGAAGACCGAACTAATTAAAGAATTCGAGACGCACCCCGGCGACACAGGCTCGCCTGAGGTGCAGATCGCCATTTTTGACAAACGCATCAAACAGTTACAGGAACATTTAAGCGTTCACAAGCACGACCAAAGTTCGCGTCGCGGCTTGCTGAAACTGGTCGGTAAGCGCCGCCGTTTGCTCAAATATTTGCGTAGAAAGCACCCGGAACGGTATCGTGAAATTCTCGGCCGTTTGGGTCTGCGTCGTTAATACTTTGTAAAACTGTGGGGGCGAAGGCAGCTTCGCCCCTCATGTTATTTTTTAGTGGGGCGCAAAAGCAAGGTTTAGGAATTGGGTATTGTTTCATAACTGGAATGGGCCAGCTTTATGAGCCAATCCCCAGTCCCTAACCCCCGCCCCATGATTTTTGTTCAACTGCATAGCGCGGTAGAGTTTGCTAGTTTGCAGGTCCGCAAGTTTGCAATTTAGAGATGCGCCCTCTACCTCCTGCCTTGCTGAACAAGGTAATCTTGGAGGATTATCAATTATGTTACCTGAATCAACTTTTACAGCTCGCGTCGGTAATTATGACGTGAGATTCGCCACCGGCAAGCTGGCCGAACAGGCTGGCGGCGCGGTGACGATTCGCGTGGGCGACAGCATGTTGCTGGCAACGGCAACAATGTCCAAAAATGTGCGTGAAGGGCTGGATTTCTTCCCCCTGAGCGTGGACTTTGAAGAGAAATTGTATGCCGACGGCCGTATCCCCGGCAGCTTTTTCCGTCGTGAAGGCCGCCCCACAACCGAAGCTATTTTAACCTCTCGTTTGACAGATCGGCCGCTGCGTCCATTGTTCCCTAAAGGGATGCGTAACGAAGTACAAATGATCATCACCGCGCTGTCATCGGACAATGTCCACTACCTGGACATTATGACTGTGAACGCAGCCAGCGCCGCCTTGTATATTTCGGATATCCCCTGGAATGGGCCGATTGGCGCTGTGCGTGTTGGCTATATCAATGGCGCGTTTGTCGCTAACCCCACCATCCAGGAAATGGAAGATAGCGAACTAGATTTGCGTATGGCCGCCTCGAAGGATGCGGTCATTATGGTAGAAGCGGGGGCGAATGAAGTGACCGAAGCTGTGTTGGTTAAAGCGCTGGCTTTCGGACATGACGCCATTCAGCCGCTCATTACCGTGCAAGAAGAGATGCGGGCAGCGGTTGGCAAGGAAAAGCGAGCCATTGAGGTAGCTGAACCGGACCCGGAATTGGAAGCGGCCGTCAAAGCACGCATCGGCAGCCGCATCCAAGAGCTTGTAGCCGCGCACACGGATAGAGACGGCCGTAACGCCGCCATGGATGACCTACGCGAAGAAATCGTCAACGGTTTCCTGGAAGAAAACGAACAGGTCGATGCTAAAGCGATCCGCGGAATTATTGCCGGCGTCTTAAAAAAGGCGATTCGCGATCGGATTTTGTACGAAGGCATCCGCCCCGACGGCCGTGACTATACCACGATTCGTCCCCTCTCATCCGAAACCGGTCTCATCCCGCGCACGCATGGTTCTGGTCTGTTCCGACGCGGCCAAACCCAGGTCATGTCCATTGCCACATTGGGCATGCCCCGCGAAGCGCAAAAGTTAGACGGCTTATCCCCGGAAGAAAGCCGCCGCTACATGCACCATTACAACTTCCCCCCCTTCTCCACCGGCGAAACCTGGTTCCTGCGCGGCCCCAAACGGCGCGAGATTGGACATGGCTCGTTGGCCCGTACCGCTCTGCGCCCCATGATTCCCGATGAGAAAGAATTTCCCTACACCATTCGCGTTGTGTCCGAAGTCCTTTCATCCAATGGCAGCACCAGTCAGGCCAGCGTTTGCGGCTCCAGCCTGGCGCTGATGGACGCCGGTGTGCCGATTAAAGCGCCGGTTGCCGGCGTGGCCATGGGCCTCATCAGCGACGGCGAAAAGTTCGCCGTTCTGACGGACATCCAGGGGTTGGAAGATCATCTGGGCGACATGGACTTCAAGGTCGCCGGCTCGGCCGCTGGTATCACTGCCCTACAAATGGATATTAAAATCTCTGGTTTATCGCAAGAATTGATGGCCCAGGCGTTGGAACAGGCCCGGATCGGCCGTTTACAAATCCTTGATTCTATGCTGGCAACGATTGCCGAACCGCGCGCCGAACTCAGCCCTTATGCCCCGCGTATGATGACAGTCTCCATTGACCCGGACAAGATTGGCGCGGTCATTGGCAAAGGCGGCTCCATGATTCGCAGCCTGGAAGAGACGTATGAAGTTTCCATTGACATCCAGGAAGACGGCACAATTTTCGTCGCTGGGATAGATGGCGAGAAAGCGGAAGCGGCTATCGGCCATATTGAATCTTTGACCGAAGAAGCGGAATTGGGTGAGATTTACACGGGTAAAGTGGTACGCATCACCGACTTTGGCGCGTTTGTTGAGTTTATGCCCGGCACAGACGGCCTGGTTCACATCTCGCAGCTTTCGTCGGACCATTTGCGTCGCGTAGAAGATGCGGTGCAGATGGGTGACGAGGTCATGGTTATGGTGACTGACATCAGCCCGGAAGGGAAGGTGCGGCTCTCGCGTAAAGCCGTTTTGGAAGGCTGGACATTGGAAGAGGCGCAGGCCAATGACCAACCAAGACGCGGCGGCGGTCGTGGCGGCCGCGGCGGACGTGACCGGCGCGGCGGCGGCGGCCGTGACCGGCGGCGTTAAATGAATATTTAGACCTGCGAGGTTTCTTAAACCTCGCAGGTCTAGTCGAACCCAAAGCCCTGGCCAGTTAATGGCTGGGGTTTTTTTTGGTCGTGTAGATGTTTCTATTGTCGGATATAATGGGGCGGAATGACAATTTTGATGTGTGCCAATGATCACAGGTTTGATATTTTTTAACCAATATGACAACGCCAAATTATCCTAGCTCGCCACCCTGGAGTACAAATACAAAACGCACGATTATTATTGTTTTGTTAGCCGTATTGGTGTTGGGGGTATATCGGATCAGGGGGCTATTGTTGCCGGTGGTAACGGCCGTTATCCTGGCTTACCTCGTCGAACCCCTGGTAGAACTCATTACGGAGCATACACGGCTAAAACGCAGCCTGGCAATTGCCTTCGTCTACCTCATCCTTATCGCTGTCTTGATATCTATCCCAGTCAGCGCTATCGCTCCCATCGTCAATCAAGTCAACAACTTCATCAACAACTTACCCCGTTTTGTGGAGCAATTAGGCGAACTCTTGCAACAACCCATCACCATCGCCGGCAACGAAATCCCGCTTGACCAATCGCAAATTGAACAACTATATGTTAGTTTGAGCAGCAATTTCATCACTCTGGTACAGACCATTGGCAGCCAATCATTGGCCGTGTTTGGCAGCATTGCCAGCGCCACCCTGTCCACTTTCGGTTGGGCCTTTTTAGTGCTGTTCCTATCTTTTTATTTGGTCAAAGATCACGACCAGCTTTTTAACGCTGTTCTGAAACTTACACCCCAAACATACCAAAGCGATTTGCTCCATTTAAGCCATGAACTCCGGTTAACCTGGAAAGCATTTCTGCGCGGCCAGCTGGTTTTAAGCGGGGTGATGGGTATTATCATTTTTGTGGTCGCATTGATTTTGAATCTGCCTAATGCGCTTCTACTGGCTATTATTGCCAGCTTGATGGAGTTTCTGCCAACGATTGGTCCCATTTTAGCCGCGGTTCCGGCCGTTCTCATCGCCTTGTTTCAAAGCCAGACCAGTTGGGTAGGCGGTATGATGTCGCCGTTTTGGTTTGCGGCGCTGCTGGCGGGAATTTATGGGCTGGTTTTCCAGTTAGAAAATTATTATCTGGTTCCCCGCATCATGGGGCGTCGGCTGCAATTGCACCCTTTCGTGGTGATTTTAGGGGCGTTGGCCGGGGCCAGTATTGCTGGCGTACTGGGTATTTTATTGGCGGCGCCGACACTGGCAACAGCCAGACTCTTTATTTTATATGTTTATGCCAAATTGACTGACCAGCCGCTGCCAACATTCGTGGAAAAAGTTGATAACATTGCAGAATCGGCCGCAAACAAGGTCGAACCCAACAGCGCATAGATAAATTTTGAACAGGAAGGATAAAATGACAGATGAAATCGTAGAAATGGATGTTTTGGCGGAAACGGATAACTTTGCCATATGGCGGAGTAAAGAAGAGGAGGGGGTCTTGTACCATGTTGAATTGGGCGGCGTCACACTGCACTTAACTTCGGAGGAGTGGGAAGAGTTGGCGGTTCTGGTAAAGAGCGCCGACTGACGGGAAATGCAAAATCTCCAAATTCAAGACGGTTACTAAATAAAAATGGCAACAGAAACCACGTTGGAATATGTGCCGATGATGCGGGATTTGGCGCTGCATGATCGGCCGCGGGAACGATTGCTGCAGGTGGGCGCGCAAGCGGTGTCCACGGCCGAATTGATTGCCATCATCTTACGCACAGGTACGGGCGGCGAAAATGTGCTGCGCCTGGCAGAACGTTTGCTATTCCGTTTTGGCGATTTAACCGGGCTGTCAAGAGCAACAGCGGCCGAGATGCAAAGGGTGAAGGGGATTGGGCCGGCCAAAGCTGTTGAAATTAAAGCGGCGCTGGAAATTGGCCGCCGGCTGTTGGCCGCTTCGCCTTCGGAAAAACCAAAAGTCTCCTCGCCGGCCGATGCTGCGAACTTACTGATGTCGGAAATGATGTTCCTGGAACAGGAGCATTTGCGTCTGATTTTGCTGGATACGCGCAACAAGGTTTTAAGAACGCCTACAATCTATAAAGGCAGTCTAAACACGTCGGTAGTGCGTATTGGCGAGTTGTTTCGGGCGGCGATTAAGGAGAATGCGGCAGCGATGATTGTGGCTCATAATCATCCGTCAGGGGACCCATCGCCTTCGCCGGAGGATGTGAATGTGACGCGGCAGTTGGTGCAAGCGGGTAAGCTGTTGGGCATTGATGTGCTGGATCACATTGTTATTGGGCGGCAGCGGTTTGTGTCGCTCAAGGAACGTGGGTTGGGGTTTGATTAAATTGGACACCGATTAACACGGCAAAATGCTGATTTGTAAAGGTATGTTTGTAGATGGCTCAAAAAGAATTGTTGTTGAATGGGGCGATTAAGCGGTTTCGGCCGTATCGGGGGGATAAGGCGCTGGTAACGGCCGTTTCCTGGACCCCCTGGTGGATCACTTCTAACACAGATGGGCCGGGCTGGCGCAACAAACAACCCGTTTTCAGCGCCCACACGCTGGACGAACGCCAGGTACAGCAGATCAGCACACCGTTTGGCACACACGTCGGCGGATTATGGCAGCAAGTTCCGGCAGCAGCCGGCAACCAGTATACGCTGTCTGTGGAAGGGCAGGCGTGGTCGAGCGAGGATACGGCTCCGGCCAGCCAATTGGAAGCCAGCGATGTCAATTTGCAAATCGGCATAGACCCAACAGGCGGCACAGACCCGGACAGTCCGCTCATCATCTGGAGTGAAAAGATGCAGCCGCTGAGCCATTGGGAGACGCTGCACATAACGGCCGCTGCCGAATCATCCCTCCTCACTGTGTTTCTCAAGTCGGCCCCCACCCTGCCCAAACGCCAGCAATCTATCTTTTGGCGCAACGCTTTTTTGCGCCCCATTGGCCGGTACAAGCGCAGTTTGAACATTATTGGGGCCGGGGACACACATATTTCGCTGGAGCCGGAGCGGCCGCAGCCGGGCGATCTCATCACGGCGACGGTTTCCTCTAACCGGACACATGAATTCGTGGCTTTGCGCGTGGAACAACCGAATGGGCAGGAAACGGCCGTTCAGTTCCGCACCCAGGAACAAGTAGATGACCGCGCCATCTGGCAATATGAATTCACGACGGGAATGGATGGTCTGTACGACATCCGGTTTGTGGGCGATGAGGGCGCGCGGTTATTGGCCCTGCGGCTGCTGCGCGTAGCCCGTGATGTGCAGCTAGTTCCCAGCGATTCGGCCCGTTTGCATTACAAACGGGTATACGTCTTGCTGCCGCCTACGGCCGATTTGAAATGGATGCAAGCCGCGGCGCGGGGCAGTTTTGACGGCCGTTTCACCATCGGTTTCTCAGCCGACGACGCCGGTATTGGCAACCTGGAAAACAGGCATGTGCTGGCCGTGAATCCGCATCACTGGCCGGACGTACTCACCGCTTCCTGGTTCCGGCAGCATTATCCGGGGGTAGAATTCACGGCCGTTGTCGCCAACTCCCCGGCCGATTTAGAAGCATGGCTTAAAAGCTGGCTGCCCGATTCGTGACAAGATGAAAGGGTGAGTATCAAAAGATACTCACTTACCTGGTTGACTATTTGCCGCCAGCGCCCTCCTCAACGAGCAGAGCTACGCGGAGGACTTCTACTTCAAAACTGTGCCCGGAGGCCAGCAAGCTAATGCTATTGATACGACTGGGAGGCAAAAATGCTTGCAATTTCAAGCCTTCTATCAGGTTAAATTGATACGATACAATTTGCCCAGGCGCCACTTTTTGATGCACAAAGCGGGGCGAAGGGCAAGTTTCACAAACATCTGGCGTCCCTTCTAGGCCGCCATCCCCCTTTGAATAAAAGCCCTGCCACCACACCTGGCTGTTGCCATTCGCATCCTTATAATCAATACGAATTGTCAAGGGGCATTCACTGCCCACACTACCACAAACAGCCAAAGATTGGTTGACAATACGAAAGTCAATTTCAAGAGACACCGTTTCAAAATCTGTTACAGTCTGATTGATCGTTTGGCGCGCTTCAACCTCGGCAGCGCCAATTCCTTCGCGGCGGATATACAATGTCGGTTCGCCATTTATCGGTTCCACAGTCACGCGTCCGGCAGGCTGTTCGGGCCGCTCCAACTTCCAAACATATTGTCGCCATTTGTCCCAACCATCGCTGAAATCGCCATTTTGAATGAGGTTGCGCTCGGTCCCCAAAGGGGGAGAGGGCATTTCCCCTGTAGGAATGACGCTGCGCTGGTCGGCTACTAGATCAACAAAGTGATCGAGCGCAACGACATGGGCACGGCCGTCTTGGACGGTTACTTGAGTCGCTTCATTGTTTACTTCCAGGGAATATTGGCCCGAATCTTCGATATGTATAGCGCCCTGAGGCGTGGTGATGGTGGTACGAAACGGCCGTCCTTCCTGTTCTGGTACCGATAAACGCAAGCGTCCGCTATCCAAAACGAGAGTCAACGTCTGCTCGGCATCGCTCACCTCGAAACGGGGTGCGTTGGCCTGCTCCAAGGAAACATCGCTGTTGCCATAGACCTGCAAACGAGCCAGTAATTGCTCGCTGTCCGGCGGATAAATCGCTATCAGCGCTGTAGCGATTGCGTCAGTACGTATTTTATCGCCTGGAAAGGCTTTCTGTCCGGATTGTCCAACGGAGACAGCCCGACTGACATTAGACTCGTCAACAATACGAACCGTCCCCTGGTTAGCTTGAACGGTTACATTTAAGAAATCTGTTGCATTCTGCAAGTAGGCGTTCCCTGTTAAGGGAACGGCGATAGTGACAGCCATGCACACAGCAAAGCTGCCCAGCAAAATTGTCCAGGCTAAACGCTGCCGGCCGCTGCCATTTTTTTGTGTATCAATACTCATATTTCTTAAAACCAACGGATGGCAAAGCGGACAAATTCGCCGGTGGCCTCCGCCCAGGTTACAGTTACATTATTCACGCGGGCCATTGGGGAGCCGCGATACAAAAAGGCTACGAAGCGAGTTAATGTGTCTTCTGGCCCTTCGGCGACGGTCTGGACACTGCCGTCCCGCCGGTTGACCACCCAGCCGGTCAGGTGAAGTTCGTTGGCCGCTTGTTGGGTATAGTAGCGGAAGGATACGCCCTGGACACGGCCGTTCACTATGGCTTCTATTCGCTTCGTATTCATAACTTTTTAGTCAGTCAACATTGTAGCACTGTCGCTTCTTAGCTGACAACCTGATTAGCTGATAACTGCCGCAAAATGCGTCCCGCTATGCCTGGCCCTTCGTAAATCAAGCCGGTATATAATTGAACCAACGATGCCCCGGCATCCAGTTTTGCACGCACATCATCAGTGGTTTGTACGCCGCCAACACCGATGATAGGGAGCTGCCCGCCGGTCTGCCGATGAATATAAACGATGATTTCGTTGCTGCGCTGGCGTAACGGCCGTCCACTCAGCCCCCCTGGCTCGCTTTTGGCCGGATGGGTTAATCCCTCCCGGCTGAGGGTGGTGTTGGCAGCGATGACGCCGTTGATGTGATGATCGGAAACGGCCGTTAATATCTCATCCATCTCTGGCCAGGTAAGGTCGGGGGCGATTTTAACGAGTAACGGCCGTTTTTCAATCCTATGTTTTTCGGCTAAGGCCCCATTCTCCAACTGCAACACGCGCAACAGATGACCTAAATAGTCGCCGCCTTGCAATTCACGCAACCGCGGCGTATTCGGCGAGCTGATGTTGATAGCCAGGTAATCAGCATAGGGGTACACCGCCTGCATGACGGCGGCATAATCTTGGACGGCATCGGCCAACGGGGTCTCTTTTTGTTTGCCCAGGCTGACGCCCAGAATGAAGTTGGATTTATTGAGGGAGCGGAGGCGAGAAACGGCCGTTGCCACCCCGCCATTCGGAAACCCCATCCGGTTAATCAACGCCCCATCCGCAGGTAAACGAAAAATGCGCGGTTTCGGATTACCGGTTTGCGGTCTGGGCGTCAATGTGCCCACCTCTACATGACCAAAACCCAGCATGGACAATCCCTGCGCGGCGCGAACATCCTTATCAAATCCGGCGGCCACACCCAACACATTGGGAAACTTCAAGCCAAAACATTCAACGGAGTCCGGCGGCGTCTCCCCCGCGATTTGCCGCAATATCTGCGGGCCAGGCCACACCCTTTGCGCCAACGACAGCGCCGCCAGCGTTTGCTCATGGCTCCATTCCGCATCCATCCGCCGCAGCAGTGGGGAAAAAACGGCTTGATACCAATTCATCTATCCCATCCAACTAAAAAGCCACCTCAATCGAGATGGCTTGCACAAAACTCAGCCCTCAATCCCAATCCTCAATCCTCACCCAGCCTCAGAACCGCCATAAACGCCTCTTGTGGAACTTCCACATTGCCAATCATTTTCATGCGTTTTTTACCTTTCTTCTGCTTTTCCAACAGCTTCCGCTTCCGGGAAACATCGCCGCCATAACATTTAGCCAACACATCTTTACGCAACGCTTTTACATTGGCCCGGCTGATGACCCGCTTCCCGGTCGCTGCCTGAATAGGCACTTCAAACAATTGGCGCGGAATCAACTTACGCAACTGTGTCACCAGCTTTTGCCCACGATTATAAGCGTCATCTTCATGGACAATCATCGCCAACGCATCTACTGATTGTTTGGCAACCAGCACATCCAATTTCACCAGTCTGGAGACTCGATAACCGGCAAACTCATAATCCATTGAAGCGTAACCCCGCGTGCCGCTTTTTAACTTATCGTAAAAATCAATAATCATTTCAGACAGCGGCAAATCGAACTGGAGCACCACACGCCCCGGAGCCGGGTATTCCTGTCCCGTCAGCTCGCCGCGTCGTTTTATCACCAAATCCATCACCACGCCATAATATTCTTCGGGCATGAATATTTGGACGTGCATCCAGGGTTCCCGAATTTCCTCAATTAAGTTTTCATCAGGTAAATCAGCCGGGCTTTCAATGATACGAACTTCGCCGGTATTGGCCATCACGACTTCATAACGCACGCTGGGCGCGGTGGCTACCAAATCCAGATCGTATTCCCTTTCCAACCGTTCCTGAATGATTTCCATATGAAACAATCCCAAAAACCCGCAGCGGAAGCCAAAATTCAGCGCTGTCGAGGTTTCTGGTTCATAAACGAGCGAAGCATCATTAAGTTGCAGCCGCTCCAGCGCCTCTTTAAGCAAGGCGTAATCTTCACCTTCTGTCGGGTAAAAACCGGCAAATACCATTGGTTTCACGGCCGTGTAGCCGGGTAATGGCGCAGACGCTGGCCGGTCGCGTAATGTAATGGTGTCCCCTACGCGACACTCGCGCACCGTTTTGAGGCCAGTGGCAATATAGCCCACTTCACCGGCCGTCAATCGCTCGACCGGCTTCATTGCCGGGCTAAAAATGCCTATTTCGATTGGTTCGGCCGTCACGTCATTAGACATCATTTGGATCCACTGGCGTTTTTCCAGCAGGCCCTCAAACACGCGCACATAGGCGATGACACCTTTATATGAATCATAATGGGAATCAAACACCAGGGCGCGGAATGGCGCGTCTGGCTTCCCATTTGGCGGTGGTACTGTGGCAACAATGGCTTCCAATACCTGGTCAATATTCTCCCCCATTTTAGCACTTATGGGAATGACGTCTTCAGCGGGGATACCAATAATGTGTTCAATATCTTCAGACACATCATCGGGTTGGGCGGCCGGTAAATCTATCTTGTTGACAACAGGGATAATTTCGAGATCGGATTCAACGGCCAGGTAAAGATTCGCCAATGTTTGCGCCTCGATACCTTGTGTCGCATCGACGACGAGAACAGCGCCTTCACACCCTTGTAAGGCGCGGCTGACTTCGTAAGCAAAATCTACATGGCCCGGCGTATCAATCAGGTTCATCTCGTAAGTTTCACCATCTTGCGCCGTGTAGTTCATGCGTACGGCCGATGCTTTGATCGTGACTCCCTTTTCTCGTTCCAAATCCATGTCGTCTAATACTTGTTCCTGCATTTCACGCTCGGTAAGTGTTCCGGTGGCTTGCAGCAGCCGGTCAGCCAGCGTGGACTTGCCATGATCGATATGGGCAATGATACAAAAGTTGCGAATTTTACTTTGATCCATAGGACTAAGTATAACAAATTGAAGCTAAAAGCGAGAAACTCGGTAGGAGAGGGGGTGGTGGAATTAAAATACTGGCGATATTTGTTGACGGTCTGTTGGCAGTAAGTTTTATTTCTTTGCACACACAAAACAGGCGCATATCAATTATAAATAATATGCGCCTATTTATGTTGTTATGAACCACTCAATGGGCTATGCGGTTAAATTTATTGCCGCCCGATCGGTTAATAGCTCAACAAAGTCGCCTAAATCTTGATCGGTGTTGGGCTGGTAAGTTGGCTTCTCCATTAGCTGACCTACATCACTTGCCAGATCGCTACTGCTATTGGTAATAGCGACACGGCCGTTTCCTCCATTAAATGCCTGTAATAATGATTTCACCCGGGCGTCATGACGCAATATCTCGCCATTACGCCCCCCTGTAGGCAAAATCAACAAGCAGTTATTGTTAAGGTTAAACGGCCGTTCCGCTAACGCATAATCCGCCTTCAGTCCAACGCCTTGCCGGCTGAAAACCAACTTATCAAACAAACTGACACTTTTAATAGACAGTCCTGCCTGGCGAAATTTATGCAAAAAGTAAACGACTTCTAATTCATCAAACCCGTCACCAATTAAAATAAAAGATTCTTGTCTTTTCTTTTTACTATTGCGATAGGGTAACGACATTTTTCTCCTCGTGCTGCCAGCTACTCACAAGGCAAGCGCTTCACAAATAACAAGACGAAACAGTGTCACAAAAAACAATTAGATTGTGCAGGTGCTGCCGCAAGCATGCCCCGTTTTAATAATATTAAAAGCCAGCGAAGAATCGCCAGAATATATAACAGCCGCAGTTAAGACGGCTAAACCAACAAAAACAACCAACAGTACTACTGAGAACAAAGCCAATCGTGTTTTAAACATCTCATTTTCCCCTTTCTCAAAAAACTCAGTGTGTCGTTACAAAGACACGTGATAATATAGGACTACAATACCAATAATCACCTTTAATTCATTACAAACTACCTTTAAGCTGTCTACAAACTACCTATAAAATTCATCAATCACCTTCCTACCAAGAACATCAGGCAGCATCATTTGACACAAGATTGCCATAATATGATGGTATGGGCGCAAATTTAGAAATGACACAATTAGCCGTTATTACATCTGAAAACGTACTTGATGCCCTGCGTTTATGGCATGGCGGGGATATTCCCCAGTGGCCCTTATCACGAATGCGTTTGGGTCTGCAAATTGCCTCGCAAAAAGAAGCGTATAGCAGTCTGGCAGAAGCGGACGCCGCGGCGCAAAATCGGGCAATCCTAAGCCTGGGGCTGGCTGCGTTACGAAAAATAGCCCCTGGAGCGGAAGAACTCCTGCGCGCGCGATTTGAACACCAGCGTGATGTGATGGCAGTTGCCAATAGTCTGAACATTTCTGAAGCGAGTGTGTATTATCGTCAGAGACAAGCCGCTAACCAACTGACCGAAATTTTGCTTCAATTGGAGGAGCAGGCTGGCGCCGAATGGCACAACCGCATGAGCGCCCGGCTGGAATTGCAATCTTATGCCCATCTGGTTGGCGTGGAAAAACAACGAGCCATATTAACTGAAGCGCTTATAAATGAAGATGATCACTTTATTGTGGCGCTGGATGGACTGGGCGGTATTGGCAAAACAGCCCTGTCTGACCAAGCGGCGCGCGATCTAATTAAAACAACCCGCTTCGAGGAAATCGCCTGGATTACGGCCAAACACACCCATCTTTCAACATTGGGCCGATTGCAGATTGAAAGTGGTCGTCCGGCACTAACATTCCCCATGTTAATTGATAAATTAGCGGTACAGTTTGAACTGCCGGATCATGAAAGCAGTTCTCAATTACAGCGGCAACGCTTAGTCAAACAGTTTTTGCATGAACGAGCTTGTTTAATCATTGTTGACAATCTGGAAACCGTAGCCGATTATCGCAGTTTGTTACCGGAATTACGTAAATGGCAGCGTCCCAGTAAATTCTTGCTGACATCCCGGCTTCGGCTGTTAGATGAACCGGATGTTTATTCTGTTTCATTAAAAGAGTTGACGGCCGAATCCGCCTTTGAGTTGATCCGACTTGAGGCCAGCCGGGCCGGGTTTGATGCGCTGGCACAAGCAAGTGACGCCGATCTACAGCAAATTTATGACGCCGTGGGTGGCAACCCGTTGGCTTTGAAACTGATCACAGGCCAACTGCGTTTCCATTCGCTGTCACATGTCCTGGAACGGTTCGCGCCAGCCGAAACCCAGGTGACGGAAGCAGGCTTGTTCGATTATATTTACCGCGAAATATGGGAATCTTTGGAAGATGAAAGCAAAACCATTCTTCTGGCGCTCACTCAAGCTGGCGAAACCGGTTTCAGCCTGGAACACCTGGTAGAAATATCATCATTGCCAGTAACAACGATAGACCGCAGCCTGGAAAACCTCATCTTGCTATCCATGGTAGATTTGACGGGCAGCCTTTTGAATCGGCGCTACCGCTTACACCGTTTAACAGAAGTCTTCCTACTTAAAATGTTTGCCGAAGAATGACTCAAACCATTTCAAATCAAACGCATTGGCAAAAGGTTTTACGCCAGCAAAAATTGGCTAATGCCCAGCGCTGGTTGACCTTAATCGAAACACACGATGATCCGACTTCGCTTGTGGCTAATGATTATGATAATTTTCTTCGCGCGTTAGAAACCACATTACAAAGCCCAGGAACGTTCGATCTCGCTTACCGACTTATTCAGTCAATCTATATTGTTGCCCTCGATTATGCTGATTGGGATCGTTGGCTCATTTATTTGGAGAACGCTTTGGGGACCAGTCAAACGCTTAACAAACACAGTGAACAAGCGACTTTACTGGTTCAGATAGGCGATATTCTCTATCGTACAGCTAACTTAAAACGAGCAAAGGAATCATATGAAACAGCGGCAAAGCAACATAAACTTTTGAAGAATCAAGCAGGCTATGCCAGCACGCTGTCAAAGCTCGCTGTTCTATATGACCTTCAAGGCGATATGTATAAAGGTGTTGCGCTGAGTAAACAAGCGCTCATTATTGCCGAGTCGCTTGACAATAAGAAAGTGGCCGCACAAATTAACCTGAATCTTTCAAGTATTTACTACCGGGCGCGTGATTGGGAAGCCTCTCTGTTCACAGCTCAAAAAGCATATCGTTTCTATAAGGAACAAGGCCCCCCTACGTTTGCCACAAAAGCATTGATGAATATTGTGGCTATTTGGGCCGAATTAGGCCGGTGGGAAAAGGTTGATCAAGCAGCTAACAATCTCATGAACACGTTAACTGTGTCTGGTGATATTCGTACTTTAAGCCAATTAAAAAACAATCTAGGCTTTTCTGCTTTTAACCAAGCAAATTATGAAGTAGCGGAAACTGCCTGGCAAGAAGCCCTTCGATTACATTCTCAAATTCAGGAGCCAAAAGAGCTGGCTAGTTTATACAACAATCTTGGTATGGTTTATACGGAAATGAAAGAATGGGATACGGCCGAAGATATGCTTTACAAGGCTATTACGGCTCACGAGCAATTGGGGGATATTTATAATTGGGCCAATTCGCTCGATAATTTGGCCGATTTATATGAGGCGCAGGGAAAAACGGCCGTTTGCCAACAAGCGCTAGAAAAAGCCCATGCAGGATTACAACCCATCGCCAATTCCCCTCATACCCAAGAGCTTCTAAACACCATCACGCAACGTCTGAATTCCCTTGCCGCATCCTAGTGTCGCCAGAAACATCAGGCCATTTTATACCCCTATTCCAGTCAGTCACAGTATCTTTATAGCTCGTTTATAGGTATTTAAAGTTATAAAAAAAATCCTTGTGCTATCCTAGCTATTGAATGAATAAACTTATATGTATTGGTAACATATGCTGGGAGTTGTCTGCTCGAACAGTTCATCATCTTTGCCTTTCGTCTTTACTTGTTTTTGAGGAAGTTTCGGATGTTTTCTGACTCAATGAAACTCAATGCCCCGGACGCCCCTCCCCCGCAACATATGGAACATTGGCAGTTAATAGCTGGCGGTGTAGCCCATGATTTCAATAATTTACTGACCAGTATTCTGAGTCAATCCACCCTAGCGTTACGCCAGTTATCGGAAGATGCTGCGGCCCGCCGTCATATTGAAAAAGTCATTAAGGCCGTTGAATATGCGACGACCTTATCGGATCAACTCCTCTCCTACAGCAATGGAACTCAAGACCAGATAAAACTTATTAATTTCAATCGGTTAATTCGAGATAACTTAAGCTTGCTTGATGCGATCTTTTTAGATGGCATTTTGTTACAATTAGAGTTGGCTCCAGGGCTGCCGCCGGTTCAAGCAAAGCCCGGGCAATTACAACAAGTCGTCATGAATCTCCTTATTAATGCGGCCGAAGCGATTCGCCCTGGCAAGGGCACAATTATTATCCGCACCGGCACACAAACTTTTGTTGAAAATAAGGAGACCTATCAGAAACATTACGGCCGTTTCCTCTCAGGCAATACTGTTTTTCTACAAATTCAGGATGACGGCGCAGGTATGAATACCGTCACATTAAACCAGATTTTCGACCCCTATTTCACAACCAAACCAACCGGGCGTGGTTTGGGTCTATCCGCTATCCGGGGAATTATTCACGCTCACCACGGCTGCATTACGGTCAACAGCCAGGAAGGACAAGGAACAACCTTTTCCGTTTATCTCCCCTGTGGCCTTAGGCCACAATCCTCGCCATATCCTCTCCAGTAATGCTTATGGCAGTCAAAGGCTCTATTCTTATCGTTGAGAATGAACCCTTCATGCGTGAAGCGGTAGAAGATATCCTGGACACTGTGGGACTTAAAGTAATCAGCACAGGGGATGGGCATGAAGGCATCGCCGCTTATCTCTCCCATCAGGATGAAATAGATTTGGTGATTTTAGATATGAAGCTGCCAGGCATGGACGGATCAGAAACTTTACGCATGTTGCGCAGCATCAATCCTTACGTCAAAGTGCTGATCGCTTCCGGGTATGAAGAACAGGATGTGCGGCGGCAGCTAAAAGATCAGCAAGCGGTATCTATTCTCAAGAAACCTTATGATGCAGATACTTTGCTCTCTATGGTTAATAATATTTTGGCCTAATCATTAGCCTCCCCCAACACCCGCATAATTGCTTCCCCTGCCTCTACGACCATTTCTCCCCCTGGCCGCAACCACACCAGAAACTCTACATTGCCGTCTGCCCCTTCAATAGATGAACGTGTTAGCCCAGCCAGGGTCATCTCATGTGTCTCGGCCCAGTTTAGCAAATCAGTTAATACCTGGCGATGAACGGCCGTATTCCTCACAATCCCCCCTTTGCCCACCTGCTTGCGTCCAGCTTCAAACTGCGGCTTGATTAACGCCACAATATCGGCCTGGGGAGCCAGCCATTTTTGTACAGCCGGTAAAATAAGTTTGAGGGAAATGAAAGAAACATCAATACAAACAAAACTGACCAACTCAGCCAATGCCTCCAAATAACGGGCATTGGTGCGCTCTATAACAACAACGCGCCCATCCTGACGCAATTTCCAATCGAGCTGACCATAGCCCACATCAATCGCATACACCCGCGCCGCCCCATTTTGCAGTAACACATCTGTAAAGCCACCTGTACAAGCGCCCACATCGGCACAAATACGGCCGTTCACATCCACCTCAAATTCTGCCAACGCCCCAGCCAGTTTGAACCCGCCTCGCCCTACATACGGCATAGGCATTTTTAGGGTGATAGTCGCGTTAGTGACAACGGCCGTTCCCGGCTTATCCACCTGAACGCCATCCACCAGCGCCTCGCCAGCCAAAATCACCCCCTGCGCCTTCGAGCGCGTGGTCACCAGTCCCCGCTGTACCAGCAGCTTATCCAACCGTTCCTTCTTCTTAGCCATAATAAAAAAGGGATGAGGGATGAGGACTGAGTAATTCAGTCCTCATCCCTACCAATCCTTTCCACCCAATCCGCTAGTGCATCCATCAACGATTGTCGCAAATGCACCTGTGGCTGCCACCCCGTGTGCGCCTTGATTTTAGCAAAACTACCATACAAACAGGGCGTATCCGACGGCCTCATGCGCGCTGGATCATACGCAATTTCCACCGCTGCGCCAGCCGCTTCCACCAGCGTATTCAGCAAATAATGGATGGCAACCGGCTGGCCGGAACAAATGAGATACGCCTCGCCGGGATGCCCTTCAGCCGCTAAAGCCTGATACGCCCGCGCCACATCGCGCACATCGGTGAAATCCCGCTGCGCGTCCAGGTTGCCGACGTGCATGGTGGGCGATTTTTGCCCCAGTTTAATGGCCGCCAACTGGCTGGCAAAATCAGGCACAACGAAGCCTAATGCCTGACGGGGGCCGATATGATTAAACGGCCGTGCCTCCACAACCGGCAATTGGTAACGCTGCCAATAAACCGCCGCCAGTTGGCTGGCCGCCCATTTGCTGATGCCATAAGGATGGCGCGGATGGGGAACACTGGCCTCGGTCAAGGGTAAATCGGCTTTACCGATTTGACCGTAAATCTCAGCGCTGGTAACAACAACAACACGGGGACGACCATATGCCACCGCCGCTTGCAGCAAATTAGCCGTCCCGCCGGCATTTACCGCCAATGTGAGCGCCGGGTCTTGCCAGGAACGGCCAGGAGAAGCCTGTCCGGCCAGATGGTAAATGATATCCGGTTTAGCCTGGGAAACGGCCGTTCTCAGCGACTCCGCATCCAACAAATCCCCAAGAACCGCCTTCACTAACGGATGTTGGGTCAACTGCTGGTGACTCGTTGCCGGGTGTACCAATGCTGACACCCGATGACCATCAGCCACCAAACCATCCACCAAATACGATCCGGCAAATCCAGTTGCCCCGGTAATAAAAACCCGCATATTCACTCCACAGGAGCGTTCGTTTATAACTTTGGCGTGAAAATTTGTAACCAGGTAATAGCGAATGACACTTACCCAATCACCAACAAACCACAAAGTTAATTCTGAACGAACCCCAACAATCAAAAGTCGTAATTACTGCGCCTCTCTGGAGACCTGCAAGGTGTTAACACATTATCCGCCTGATTGACTACTGGTCGAAACCTCACAGGTCTTAGTAGTTACCAAAAATCTTCAATCAACCGCTTCCATTATAACGAGTTTGCGAAATTGCCGGTAAGCAATTCACATCCAGAAATTTTTTACCGGAGTCAAGGCTTTAGCCAGTCATCTCCCGGCTAAAGCCTCGACTCCCAAAATAAACCCAACCGGTGGGAAAATCATCCCCCTCACCCCCCTCTCCACCCTCCCCCTCCGCCGCTTTTCAAGTATAATTCCCGCATGGAAAAAGTCATCCAAACCATCGTCAAAAAACTTGCCCGGAAATTAGGCGGTCAATTAGAAGCTGTCTTCCTCTACGGAAGCCTGGCCCAGGGATTGCACCAGCCTGATGAATCGGATATTAACCTGGTAGCCGTTGTCGCCGATGGCACCAGCGTCCACGCTTTGCGTAATCTATTCCAGCCCATTTGGCAAGAACATGGGCATATCCTACGCCGCGCCCCCCTGATCACCCAGGAAAGCGCCTTTGCCCGCTACCTGACAATCGCGCCCACCTTCGCCCACCACCTGATCCACGAAGGAAAATTGATGTTTGGCACGCCCGATTACCTGGACGGTTGGCCGGCAACTGACCCTTATGACTCCTCTGCCCACCTGGCCTGGGAGGCGATGCAAGTTTCAACAGCCTTAACCCCGGAATTACTTGAATCTGAAGAAGCCGCAAGCCAATTGACCAAAATGCGCCGTCTGGCCCGGCGGCTGCATGGTAAACCCATAAGCGAAGAGAAAACGGCCGTTGAACTGTTCGCCCTCATCCAACACCATTTGGGGAAAAAAATCGCCGCCTTACCCGGCCCCCTTCTCCGTCAAGAACCAATCACCACGACAACCACCATGCTGCCTGGCTTACAAGTAATTTATAAAAAGGCGAACCAAATGGTGATGGCCTTTCAAAAACTAACGCCGCACCAAATCATGGCAATCCAGTGGCCTACCCTGGCCAGCCGCGTCGCCAATCGCTGCCAGGGGTTACAAATCACAACGGCCGTTCAACTGCGCCTTATCAATGAACTAGAAAGACCACTCGATATAGTTTTCCAACGTTACCAACCTGAATGGGGCGATGACCTCTTAAACCAACTTCATGTGTCCAAGCGGGAAGTCCTGCGCCAGGCCGCCCGCCTGCCCGCTGAAATTCAGATCGACACATTGCCCAATGCTTACCTGACACAAGATGACAGCCATCTCCAGGACATCATTCACGATTTCCAAAACAAACTGCTCAACGTCCAATTAGAACACGAACTCCTTTGCCGTTTACAAGGCATCCAGAAATTTGTCCCCCCAGAACCATTACCCGACCGCAGCGCCCCATCTCCTATACGCATAGACGCCATCTTCAAACAATTGGGCTGGTGGGCCGAATATTATGCCAATGAAATGATGAAGTATGAATGATGAAGTATGAATGATGAAGTATGAATGATGAAGTATGAATGATGAATGATGCCGGTTAAACATCCCCTCATCCCTCATGCCTCATCCCCCGTCCCTCATTCCAACTTCCGCCCCGGCCTGCGGCTGCTCCTCCTTGCCATCCTCCTCCCCCTGCTCCAGCCCGCCCCCATCCTCATCACGCCAGGGCCGCCCCAAACCGTGTACACCACACATCCCATCGTCGCCGTACACACACGCCTGACAGATGAGGTAGAGGAGTGGAAAATTCAGCGCACCTTACAGATGGCGCGCGAAATGGGCGCATCCCGGATCGTCGAATTTTTCCCCTGGGCCTATTACCAGGGTCAAGATGGCGCCATTGCCTGGGAACACCCGGACATGATTATCAACCATGCGGCGGCGCAAGGAGTGTCGGTGATTGCCCGCATTGGCCTGACGCCCGCCTGGGCGCGGCCGAAGGACACCCCCCTCACTTACCTGGACGCCGACGCTTATAAAGATTTTGCTCGATTCACGGCCGTTTTCGCCCAACGGTATCGCGGTCAAGTCAGCCACATCATCATCGGCAACGAACCCAACCTGAATTATGAGTGGGGCTACCGTCAGACAACCTATCAGGATTACGTTGATTTGCTCAAAGTTGTCTACCCCGTCGTCAAAGCAGCCAACCCGGAACTCATCGTGCTGGCCGGCGCGCTGGCCCCGACATTGGAACCGGCCGGTTCCCCCTGGGGGCTAAACGATCTGGACTACCTGACCGGCATGTACCAATCCGGAGCCGCCGATTACTTCGATGGGCTGGCCGTTCACGCCTACGGCCTCGCCTTCCCGCCCGAAAGCGACCCGGCGCCCGATTTACTCAACTTCCGTCGCGTCGAGTTGGTGCGCCAGGTCATGCTCGATCATGGCGATGCCGCCACCCCCATTTTCATCACCGAAACCGGCTGGAACGATCATCCTCGCTGGACGCAGGCCGTCCGCCCCGGCCAACGCATCCAGTACACCCTGGGCGCCCTCCGCTATGCCGAAGCCAACTGGCCTTATGTAGAAACGGTAGCCCTTTGGGCTTTCCGCTACCCGGCTCCTACCAAGAGTTACATGGACTATTACACCCTGGTCACGCCAGAGTTTATAACCAAGCCAATTTACGATGAGATTAAAAAATATACTGGTAATTGACGCGGAAATGTGGTTACACAAAGATTCGCGGAGGATACACAGAAAAACACAAAGATCGGGAAAGAGAGCCGGTTTTCTCGGTTTATATTTTGCTATGCTTTTACTCCTTCTCGCCAGATGCCGTGCTGAAAATCCAACCTGGGCGCGCATTGAACAAGCGGGCATCCTGCGCGTGGGGTTGGACCCGACCTATCCGCCGTTTGAAGTGGTAGATGATGGCGGTCTGCGCGGGCTGGATGTGGATTTGGCCCGCGCCATTGCCGCCGACCTGGGACTGGAAGCGGCATTTGTCTATTTTGGTTACGACGGGCTGTATGATGCGCTGGCGACGGAGCAGGTGGATGTGTTAATTTCAGCGCTGGTGATGGCGCCGGAGCGCACGCGGGATTTTGCCTACACGGAACCTTATTTTAATGCCGGTGAGATTTTGATTGTGCCCCAGGAGGAGATGGAGATTAGCGAGATGAGAGATTTGAACGGCCGTATCCTGGCTGTCGAGTTAGGGGCGCTGGGCCACGTGGAGGCCAACGCCTGGGCGCGCCGCCTGCCCAACTTGACCATTCAACCCCACAACAGCGCCGACGCAGCGGTAACGGCCGTGGCCCAATCACAGGCCGACGCCGCCCTCGTAGACGCCATAAGCGGCCGTCTCGCCCTCCGCCAACAGCCCAGCCTCAAATACATCTCACCCCCCGTCACCGTAGAACCTTTTGCCCTCGTCGTGCGTATAGACGACGAACTTTTATTGGAAAAACTCAACACCAGCCTGGAGAACATGACCGAATCCGGCCAGTTAAATCAAATTATCGCCCAATGGTTGAACTACGGGCACGTTCGTTTATAACTTTGGCGTTTGAAAAATTGTAACCAGGTAATTGGTAATTGGTAATTACCCAATTACCCAATTACCCAATTACCCAATTACCCAATTACCAGTTACCAGCAAACTGCAAAGTTAATTTTGAACGAACCCTAAGCATATGGCAACAGCGTACCACTCGCAAACTCAGCGCTCCCATCATATAATAGGAGCAACGTCGTTTGTTACCTGAGGGAACACACCCATGACCAACTATTTGAAACAGTACCAACGATTTCTCCTTCTCCCCTTCCTTCTGTTCATTTTACTCCTCGCACCCCGCCCCAGCGCCGCCCAAACCAAAAGTTTTTACTGGGAACGATTTGATGTAGACATCACCTTACTGGAAAATGGCGACATGCGTATCGTCGAAACCCAAACGCTTAACTTTTCCGGCGCGCCCTTCACCTATGGCTACGGCTCCATTTACACCGGCAGCAACGGCAACAACGATGCCATCACCGACATCAATGTGCGCGACCAAAACGGCGCTTACACCGAATCCGGCAGCAATTCACCCCGCACGTTTGAGATTGACCGCAGCTCGGATGAAGTAACCATCAACTGGTATTTTGAACCGACAGTGGGGCGCAGCAGTTACCAATTTAGCTACACGGTAAAGGGTGGCGTCCAGGTCGGCTCCTTTGAAGAAGGGGACGGCGATCAGATTTACTGGAAAGCGATTCCCGCCGACCATCCAGCCCCGATTGAGGCCAGCACAGTTGTCATTCATCTGCCAGAGGGAGTCAAACCGCAGCAGTATACCGGCACGACTGATTATCTGGTAGCCGCTTACCTGGATGGCAATGAAACCAGCGGCGTGCAAATCCAGGTCGGCGATGACGGCCGTACCATCACCTACACTGCGCTCCAATCCCTGGCCACCGGGGAACAGCTTGAAGTGCGCGTCCAATTCCCGCACGGGCTGCTCGATATTCCCACCCCCAATTGGCAAACAAAAGCCCAGCGCGCCGACGCTATCAGTCTGGTCGTGCTGGTTATTGCCCTGCTCATGCTGGTTGGCGGGCCGCTGTTAGTTTTGCTGCTCTGGTATGTCCGCGGCCGTGACCCGGATTTGGGCATTGTCGTACCCGACTATATCACCGAACCGCCGGATGATTTGCCCCCGGCTGTTGTCGGCACGCTGGTAGACGAAAAAGCGGATATGCGCGACATTATCTCCACTTTGCTTGACCTATCCCGACGCGGCTACATGACGATTACCGAGGAGGAGCGCAGTCATTTCTTCACCCGCACGCAAAAATCGGACAGTGATTTACGGCCGTTTGAACGCCAATTCCTCAAAGACATCTTCCGGGGCAAAGAACAGCGTTCCCTCACCAGCCTGCGTTACAAATTTGCGAATAAATTACCTAAGTTACGCAAATTGCTCTACCAAGAATTGGTCAACGATGAGCTTGTTCCCCGTTCACCGGAATCGGTGCGTAACAATTACGGCTGCTTCTCTTTTATTGTCCTGGCTCTGGCAGTCGGCAGTTTTTTTGCTGTACCCGGCATATTGGGAACGGAAGTGTTAACGGCCGTTTGCCCCGCCTTCGCCCTGGGTCTAACCGGCGTCGCCTTCTTCATCGCCTCCCGCTACATGCCCGCCAAAACCCCAAAAGGGGCCGAAGCCGCCGCCAAATGGGAAGCGTTCAAAAATTACCTGCAAAAAATTGACGAGTACCAGAATCTGGAAGATGCCGGCGAGATTTTTGAGAAATACCTGGCTTACGCTACCGCCTTCGGCCTGGAACGCTCCTGGATTCGTAAATTTACGGCCGTTCCCACCACCCCCATTCCCACCTGGTACCAACCCTACCCCTTCTACGGCTACAATCGCGGACACAGCGGCCGTCGCTCGGCGGCGGCCAAACCCGGCGGCGCCATGCAAGCGCCCACCCTGGAAGGCATGTCTGGCAGCATGACCGGCGGCTTAGAATCCATGTCCAAAGGACTTACCCGCATGTTAAGCTCCACCAACACCATCCTCAAAAGCACACCGCCCAGCAGCAGTGGCGGTTCCAGCGGCGGCTTCAGTGGTGGATTTAGCGGCGGCGGTTTCAGCAGCGGCGGCGGCGGCAGCCGCGGCTTTGGATAAAACAAAGGAACCACTATGAACAAAGGAAAAATACTAGGCATCATCCTTCTGGTTGGCGGATTCATCGTCGGGCTGATTATTTTATTTGTATTAAACGCCCAAGAAGGCTTGTCCAGCAGCGCGCGCGCGCTGGGCATTGCGTTGGGATTTTTCGTTCTCGTTTTGCCACAGTGGGCCGTAGGCAGTTACATGGTCTGGAAAGGCAGTCAGGAGGCCGCATCCGCCGTTCAAGCCAATAAACAGCGCCAACTGATCAACATCGTCAAAACCCAGGGGCAGGTCGCCATCAGCGATCTGGTCATCGAAATGAAATCCAGCCGCGACGAGGTGAACGAAATGCTGCGCCAACTGGTGGGTATGGGCCTCTTCTCTGGTTATGTCAACTGGGACGAAGGAACACTGTACTCGCGGCAGGCCAGCGAACTGCGCCAGCTAACCAACTGTGAAAACTGCGGCGGCGAACTGGAACTGGCCGGCAAAGGCGTCATCCGCTGCCCCTACTGCGGTACAGAGTATTTTTTAGATTAGTGACTTTTACCAACCATTTCCTGTCTATGATGTGAGTTAAATCATAGCGTAGCGATCCCATGGAGGACAATAAATTATGAAAGATGATGTTTCCAATCTGTACGAAAAAATCACCGGCGAATCCACCGGGTTGGGCAAACTGCTGGGCAAAATCCCCGGCCTGGATGGGTACATGGAACGCGGCCGGCGCCGCGAAGCCGACCAGCTTCTACGCGAGACAATTTCTGCCCGCCTGGAAGAGACGCGGTTGAAATTGGGCAACGTCCATCATGAACTCAGCCGCTACATCATCAAGGCGATGGATTTTGCCGAACCGTTGGGCCGGGCCGACACGCGGCTGATGGGCTTAATCGGCAAAATCAAAGACGCGCCGCAAGGCTACGCCGGCTTCTTCGACGCCGTGAAGGTAGAGGAGGAAGATTTGGCGCGGCTTTACGCTTTTGATGAGGGAATGTTGAATCACGCCGACCAGATTGCGGCCAGTGTGGCCGCGCTGGAAAAAGCCGCCGCGACAGATGGCGACATCGGCGGCGGCATTCGTGAGTTGACAACAGCTTTGCAGGAAGCGAATGAGACGTTTTCGGCGCGCAATGAAGTTTTAACGGGAATTGAGTAAAAACAAGATCGTAGCGCGATTTCGATTTACGAAGGAAACGACGTGCGTGGCACACACCACCATGAACGAAAATTCATAATTCATCCTTCATAATTCATAATTTTCAGAGGAGAGTATAAATTATGGCCCGTATTTTTGATCGAGTAGCAATTGAGACCTGGCTGAGAGATGAGATTGTACAGAAGTTCCCGCGCGGCGGCCTGGGCGACATCCGGTTAGGCTCGCAGGTTATCGTAAATCCGGGGGAAACGGCCGTCTTCGTGCGCGGCGGCGAACCGATGGGAACCTTCACATCGGGACGGCACACCCTGACCACCGAAAACATCCCCTGGCTGACCGATTGGATTGAGAAAATCGGTTTCAGCGGCAAAAACGTCTTCACCGCCGACGTCTACTTCGTTAAAACCACCGACATGACCATGAAATGGGGCACAGCCAACCCCATCATCATCGAACACCCCCAGCGCAGCCCCGGCGCCAGCGCCATCGTCGGCAACGGCACCTACGTCGTCAAAGTCAAAGATCCCTGGCGTTTCATCAACGCCATGGATGCCTTCCGCGACAGTGTGCGCCTGCAACAAATCAAGCAGCGTCTCGACCCCATGATGGGCGTGATGATGCAAGATAAGCTGAGCGAGTTGGCCATCGCCAAAAACCTCGGCCCGGCCCAACTGCAATCCTTCTCCAAGGACCTCAACGAACTGCTCGTCGGTCTGCTCCAGGAAGAATTTGACGCCGTGGGTATGGTGCTGGTCGATTTCAACATCCGTCTGGCGCTGCACCCCAATTCGCTGGCTGTCGTCACCAACATGGGCTACGGAACCAGCTATGTGCAAAAGCAGCAGGCCGACGCCTTTGTGGAAGCGGCCAAGAATCCCTCCGGAGGCGGCAACATGGGCGAAATCGGTTTTGGCGCGATGGGCATGGCCGCTATGCAATCCATGCAGCAGCAGCAACAGCCCCAACAACAACAGCAGCAGCCCCCGGCGCAGCAAACCCCGGCAGCCACTCCTGGCACACCTAATGTGATGACCCCGGCGCAAGCCGCAGCCATTCTCCAGGTATCTGAAGAGGATGTGATGGCGGCAATCGAGGAAGGGGATTTGAAAGCGCGGAAGATCGGCCGTGCTTACCGCATCAGCCGGGCAAACCTGGAAGAATTCCTGGCTGGCTAACCTTTGAGAATAGCCAGTACCATAACTTTCTAAAGATGAGGGATTTGAACGATAATATTTCCCCGGAAACTCCAAGTTTCCGGGGAAATTGACCCTTTCGTACCGGCCCAATTATAAATCCTGCCTGATGATAAACAATAATCATTATCCATTTGACGAAGAAACGTGGCAAACGCTACCTGATTACTTTGACCGGCTGCCGGAACCGGTTCATATTCACATGTGGGGGATTGAGGGGGCCAGCCAGGGGGAGGGGGAAACGGCCGTTCTCGGCCGCACCCTTGCCGACCATTTCAACAAAATCAGCTTCAAACTATTTCCCCGCCGTAAAAACTACAATTTCTGGCCAGTTCTGGGCATCATGGGGGATAAAGCGGGCAAGCCGGTAGATTACGGAGTCAGAATCATCGGCTGGCCTAAAGGGTACCAGATTACCTCACTCATCGCCGCTATCCAGGTCGTCTCTTTCCAGGCGCAAACGTTGGAACCGCTAACCCGTATTCAACTGCAAAGACTGCCGCAGGAGATAGCCATTGAACTGATTTCGTCGGCCGACAATGAGGGCGGCGCGCTCATGGCTAAAATCGCTTTTGGGCTGGCCGTCGCCAATGAGAAGGTCAAGTCCTACCTGATCATGGCTGACGAATTCCCGGACGCGCTTGTCCGTTACTCAGTGAATCAACTGCCGCATACGGTGGTAAACGGCCGTGTCCACATTGAAGGCGTCATAGACGAACGGATGATGATGAAACAGATCGCCCAGGCTATCAAGCGTTAATCGTAGAACCTGGTGTATGATGGGCGTCCTACCCGACTTGCATCGGCCGGCCGATGCCCCACCGCCAACATATCTGGCCGTGCGGCCGTTGGCCGCCTGTTGTTTGATATGCTTCCTTATTTGTCCAGCCGACCGTTTGCCTGACAACGGCTTGCTTGTGCCTGACGGCAACTGCCTCCATCTTATTGCTTCTATTTGATTAACAACGATGACCTTTTCTATTGACATGCTTTTGGGCTTCTGACTATACTGTACTTGGAGATGAAGTCGCGTTTTGGGGTTAAGCCAAAGCGATTGTACACCGCCCTCTCGCTCCGCTCGTGGCGGGTGAACCGCGCATTGTGCGCAGATAAAAAGCAAGAACAAAGAACAAGATACGTAAAATGAAGGAACTTATAGTCCATCAAGTGAACATTACCCACTACCGATTAGTTGAACTTTCAAAGTTGGCTGATCAAGCAAAGCCATTTTATGAATGGGTGGAGAAAACAGCGAAACGGCTTACTGGTTCGCACAGAGAACTGGACAGAATTCTAATGTCAGCTAACAGGGAAGAACTCAATGCTATTATTAATGCCTGTTATCAAGAATCTGAAGAAAAGCGACCGTTTTTATTCGATGGTATTGGCAGAGTTTACCCACATGCAAAAGCCTGTTTCTATTTTTTTGCATGGATAATTAGAGATGCTCCACAGCAGAGATTAGCTCCGTTGGTTGCAAGGATGCGTAAGCTCGAATCAATTGATAAAGTCGTCGCTGAAACTGATACTCTGGTTGAGTTGATTCTTGAATATCGCTCATGTATACGCAGCTTTGATTGGCTAACTGTACGCGAAGTAGTTATTGATCGCCTTGAAGGCTCACGTCGCAGTATAAAAGGGCATCGTTTAGAAGCGAATGCTAGAACATCTCTTGTAACCGCATTTCAGAATTATTTTTCTATACATGGGAACTATGGAAGATATCGAAAGATAAAAATAGCAGAAAAGCAAATAAAAATTGGCAATCATACTGTTGATGTATCTGCAACTTTAACACCTATTGATGACGGCCCCACAGAAACCATCCTCATGCCCATAAAAACTCGCGAGACTGAAGGTGGAGGACACGCCCATATTTTTACAAGAGACCTAATTGCAGCAGTTCGAGAACTAAAAGAAGACGAGAGTCGATACCATATGATAGCAGTAATAATTGCCCTCAATTGGTCCGTTTCTGAGCTTGGCAACATTGGTGATCAAATTGACAGAGTATTCTACTTTGATATGAATCCGAACAAATTTCTTGGCTTCAATGAGGATACACAAGTTGCATTGAATAAATATGTTCAGGAGATTTTAGATAATGGATAAAGAATCAATCATTAATCAAGTTCTCCTTGGTGATGTAAGAATAAGGGTTGCGGACATCCCCGACCACAACATTCAGTCAATAATCACAAGTCCACCATATTTCGGTCATCGACAGTATGCTGGTGAAGATGTGTCTGAAAAAGAAATTGGCAGAGAAAATAGTCTAGATCTTTATATTGAAAATATTTGTACGTGCTTTGAGGCCATAAAACCAAAGCTTAGAGATGATGGAACATTATGGCTTAATCTGGGTGATACCTACCGAAACAAAGAACTTCTTGGTGTACCTTGGAGGGTGGCGTTTGCTCTTAAAGAAAAAGGATGGATTCTACGCAGTGACATAATATGGAAAAAACCAAATGCAATGCCTTCATCAGTGAAGAGCAGGCCAACAACTGACCATGAATATATATTCCTTTTCTCTAAAACTAAAGACTACTATTACAATGCTGACGCAATTAGAGAGCCACATGTTACATTTACAGAAAAATCAAAAATGAGAGGTGGCAGAAACCATTTAGGAAAGAAAAACGGCACACCTGAAAGAGGAAAGAATTCAGGTAATCAAAATTTACATGATGGTAGATGGGATCAGGCTTTTCATCCGAAAGGTAGAAATAAAAGAACTGTATGGGAAATCCCCTTGGGGAAATTCAGAGGCGCACATTTTGCAGTATATCCAGAAAGCCTTGTTGAAACATGCTTGTTAGCTTCAACCCAAAAAGATGATGTAATTTTTGACCCCTTTACTGGCTCTGGAACAACAGGTGTAGTTGCCCTAAAATATCAAAGGAAATTTATCGGCTGCGAACTCGTAAAGTATTATCAAGAAATGGCGCAAAAAAGGATTGATGCTATCGTAGTGCAGCCGAGATTATTCTAAAATAAACACATAATAAAACGTTGCTGCACCTGACCACTATTTCGATGGCGCTCCATAAGTGGCAGATGAACTTAGTCATCAGCCGACCTACGAGGTCGGTTTCCTAAGCTCGACTTTGTACATTCCTAACAGATTGCTTCCAAACCGTACTCGACCGCGTGGGTTTGTATTCAAATAATATTTGCATGTCACTCTTTTTATGCGATGTTCAAATATTCGTACTCGAGTAAAGTTGCATTGA
>JAJRYT010000042.1 GCA_024275635.1 Chloroflexota bacterium
GCATTGTCGTCGTCATCGCTGTTGTCATTGGCATTGTCGTCGTCATCGCTGTTGTCATTGGCATTGTCGTCGTCATCGCTGTTGTCATTGGCATTGTCGTCGTCATCGCTGTTGTCATTGGCATTGTCGTCACTGCTGTTGTCGTTGGCATTGTCGTCGCTGCTGTTGTCGTTGGCATTGGCGTCGCTGCTGTTATCGTTGGCATTGGCGTCGCTGCTGTTATCGTTGGCATTATCGTCGCTGCTGTTGTCGTTGGCATTGGCGTCGCTGCTGTTATCGTTGGCATTGGCGTCGCTGCTGTTATCGTTGGTATTGGCGTCAGCAGCCCCGGTGGCCATGACACGGATGTCGCTGACGGCTAATTGGCCACCAACCATTTCATTAGCAACAACTTTAACAGCATCGCCTACTTCAATATAAGTGGCCAATTCGTCACTAATGGGGATGGTATAACCTTCTACAATCATGCTGCCGTCTTCAATATCAATAACAGCTATTTCACCTTCGATTTCAACATTGACCGCAGCTACTTCCACAGGGGAAGTACTGGCAACGCTTGTGCTATTCAGAGAGCCAGTTTCCAATAATTCGGACGGCGTACAAGCTACTACGAATAAGGCAACTAAGACTAACAAAATCAATAAATTATTTTTCATGATATAAGTCCTTTTCACAATGAATTCCTTTTATTAAATAAATTGAATGTATTTTGATGACACTCACTAACTAAGTTGCAGAAATGTTAAAAAAGTAACGATTGGTATTAGGTTCTGTTGACATCTGTGTAAGAATGGAATGGCTGCTGATTGACAGCACAGTAGTTCAAGCGCATCCGTTGCAGCAGGAACGCTAAAGAAGAATAGCGGTCAAGTAAAGCAGGCGCTGGGTAAAAGCGTGGGTGGATTTAACACCAAAATTCATGCCACAGTTGATGCGTTTGGAGATCCATTACGGCCGCTGTTGACCGGTGGGCAGAGAGGGGATGTAATCCAAGCCATCCCGTTGCTTGAAGGATTTGACTTTGCCGGCGTGATGGCCGACCGTGGGTATGATTATGGCTCAGATAGAAATATCAACAGAACCTAGGATACCTCCCCCCTCAAAATTAGAAGGTCACGTCCTGGTCACTTCCCACTCCCTGCTCCAACCGCTTCTTTATGTTTACTTTCTGCGGCCGGTTTGCTATTATAACACGGTAAGACTCAGCCAAGAGGCCATAAACTATGCGCGACAAAAAACATCATCCAAATTACCTTATTACGCTCATATTGAGCCTGTTATTGTTCGTCACCGCCGCCCGCACCCTGGCCCAGGAAACCACGCCACCCTACCTTGTCATCACCGGCAGCCAGGTGAGCAGCCCGCCCCTGATAGACCTGCACGTTTACGGCCTGGACGCTGCGGGCAGCCCGCTCAACCTGGCAGAACAAACCCTCAGCATAAAACACAACGGCGTGCCGGTTGGCCCGGCAGAAGTAACCAGCAGCGCCACTGGCGGCACATTTACTGCCTTTCTGATTGACATCCCCCTTGGCGTAGCCGACCAGCTTCCGGCCATCCAGGAGGCCATCAAACAATATGCCAGCGCCCCCACGATGGTAGAAACAACCGATGCTGTTGCCGTGTATAAAGTGGGCGCCGCCGAAGCCGTTCAACTCCTGCCCCCAGAAACCTTCTACAACAGCGTACGCAACCTCTTCGCTGCGCCGCTGGAGCCGGAAACAGGCGCCACCGCCCTGGTAGACAGCTTAGGCGGCCTGCTGGAGCAGGTCGAAAGTCTTAAACTGCGTCCCGAAATGACCCCCGCCATCGTCGTCATAACCGATGGGACAGACGTTGTCAGCGCCCGCTATGATGAGAACGAAATTGCCAAAAAAGCCGCCGATCTGGGCATTCCCATCCACACTATCTGGTTGACTAATGAGAACCTGTCTCCGGCCAGCCAGCAGTTTGGGCAAGATTACCTGACCGCCGTCGCCGCCGGGTCGCGCGGCTTGACAGCTCGTCTGCAAGATACGGCCGATCTTATCGCCATCTGGAACCGCATCGCCAGTTTTCGTGAACAAACAATCATCAGCTATCGAGTTGATGATCTGACCAGTGGCGATTACCCGGTGGAACTCAGCCTGGACGGCAGTCTGGTCGTCCGCGTCGAAACGATGGTCACCGTCCCCGCCAACCTGCCGCAAATTGCGATCAATCTGCCGCCGGAAAGCCGCGAACTGGCCCTGCCCAACCTGGACAAACCGGTGAAGTTGCGCTTCTCGACTACGCTGAACTGGCTGGACGGGGAGGAACGGAACGTGGCCGCCGCCCAGCTTCTAATCAACGGCACGGCTTACGATGTGCCGGTGACAGAAATCGCCCAATTTGATGTAGACGTGAATAATCTGGCTTATCAGGCCAACACGGTGCAGTTGGCCGTGTTGGATACGCAAGGTCTGCGTGTGACCAGCCCACCCATCGAGCTGATGGTCACGGAAGGGGCGAAATCAATACCGCCAGAATTACAGTCGAGCGGCAGTTTTTTGGGAATTGCGGGGCGGATTTTGCTGCTGCTGCTGGCGGTCGTTGGGCTGGGCATCGTGGTTGTGTATGCCGGGCGGCAGGGCTGGCTGTCGAACGTGTCAGCGGCTTTGCCGCGCGGGCCATCGCGGCGGAAGCGGCCGGCCCAGGCAGCTCCGGCGACGAAACCGGTGATTGAAACCGTATCAACGCACGCCATCGCCCGCCTGGAGGTTCTGGAGACGGTCACCCGCACTCAGCCGGAGTTTGGGTTAGGGCAGGCGGTGGTGAAAATCGGCCGTTCCCCCGCCCAGAGCAACATCGCCTTTGAGAACGACATCACCGTTTCCCGCCTGCACGCCAGCCTGCACCTGGAAGGCAATCATTACCGCATCTTCGACGAGCGTAGCGCCAGCGGCGTCTGGGTCAACGACCAGCAAGTGCCTGAATACGGTATCCAGCTTATGGACGGCGATGAAATTCACCTGGGCGCAGTTCACCTCCGCTTCCGTCAGCCATAACTTATACGGCATGAAGCGCAAAGAGTGGTATACTAATCAAGTCAAACACAGGGTACGTAAATGGATGGCAACTCTCAACTATCAAGTCGAGCTGGTTTCGACCTCAAAAGACTCTCCCCAGAGTTACAAGCTCGGCTTGCGCCCTTGTACAAACAGGGGGAACCGGCCGAAAATTACCTTAAAGCAAATGAGATTTACCAGGGGGATGCGAGAAGTTTACTCCAAAACATTAAACCGAACAGTGTGGCCTTGAGTGTATGGTCTCCGCCTTATTTTGTAGGCAAGGAATACGAAGCCGATTTAACATTTGCAGATTGGCAAAATTTATTAGCAACGGTTATTCAACGCCATTTTCCAATTATCAAACCCGGCGGGTTTTTAGCTATAAATATCGCAGACATCCTGGTATTTAAGGATTCATCCATGCCCCGCGTTCAGGCTGAGGTCGTGAGCAGGCGACGATCGTCAGTTACCAGGGAAGATATCCTAAAAGCCAAAGAAACACACCCGCATTTCAACCGATACCAATTGGCGGAATTTTTGGGCTGTAGCGAACAGACGATTGATCGTCGTCTCCACGGCAATAACATTCGCGGCGGAAAGTCAGAAACTCAAACCAGGGTCAAAATTGTTGGCGGACTCATTGAGAAATGGGGGTTGGACGCTGGATTTTACCCCTACGATCGGCGGATTTGGGTAAAAGATGCTGCCTGGGAAAACTCTCGTTGGGCCAGTTTATCATACAGGTCAGTTGATGAATTTGAATATTTGTACATTTTCTGGAAACCAGGCGTTACTAAAGTAGACCGCCAGCGCTTGACTAAAAAAGAGTGGCGCGAATGGGGATCAAGGGGCGTTTGGAATATTCCTTCAGTCCGCGCTAATGACAATCACGAAGCCAAGTTCCCGGTTGAGATCCCGCGCAGAACAATCCGGCTGTTGACCGATCCAGAGGATGCGGTGTTGGATTGTTTTATGGGCAGCGGCACAACGGCCGTTGCCGCGATTCGTGAAAATCGTCAATACATCGGCATCGAATTAAGTCCCCAATACGTTGGACTGGCTCGAAAAAATGCTGAGACAGCATCATTACAACTTCCCCTTCCCTTCAAAAACTAAAAGATGTTCATAGACCCAAACGATTTACAGAACGATTCAGATAAGTTAGAAGAGATCGAAAAGGCGTCATTGCGGCTTGTTGTCCAGGCAATTTATGACTATCGAGAAACGGCCGTCGAAATCTTCCGGGAAGAGCATGATTTAGTCGCCGATATTGGCGAAGACATCACCCGGGAAGCTTTAGATAAACTGGGCATGTCAAAAATTGACCGGCGACTTTTTGGGAAAGTAGACTACAAGCGTGCCCGGTATATTTTTCATCCCGAATATGCCGTCAAACAAGCATTATTCATCGACTCAAAAGCAGAAAAGTTTAGCGGCCAAGGCACAGCTACTTTACAAACTTCTCAATTCTCCATGCGCGTGCGGCAAGTTCGCGGGGAGCAAGCGATAGACATTCCCGGTGATTTACCCATGATCCTTCGCGTCAGGGATGAAAGTTACATTACCACTACAATTTTCGTGAAATATAATTACGCTGAAGACAACGACACGAACATTCTCAAAAACATCACTGTTTCGGCCGTGCCAAATGGCTTTTTGCAGACAAGATACAATCCAACCGCCCAGGATACAATCTGGTTAGCCGGGCGCAATTCCCCCCTTCGCGGCGAGGCGTTCCGTGTGCGATTATCTTTTCGTCGCTTAAAAAACAAGGCTGGTTGGCGCGTCCAAAAACTCTCCCTCCCTCCAGAAGCGTTCTTTTGGAATGAATAATTCTCTACATCAATCTGCCGCTTGTTTAACTTTTTCTACGGGATTTTTTCCTGCTTTTTGAGACCAATTTAACGGCCGTATGTTGCGCTAAATCATCAACATCGGCCCGTAATGTAAATAGGTCCGTGTTTGTAACGTCAACAGTTTTTTGCACGTTGATTAGATTTTGAATTATGTGGCCGATTACCATTTCGACCGTAATCTTTTCAAGTCGCCACAACTTCAACAGTTCCTTTGGCGATATTGTACCCATTTTATCCTTCTCTTTGTGTTCGTTTTTAACGAACATATGATAATAGATTTTCCCATCGATGTCAAGGGGATTGCAGTAAAGAATCACAGAGGATCATATGCAAAGGCTTGGCGAGAAATTACGCGCTTTGCGTAAACAACGTGGTTTAAGTTTGAGGCAATTGGCTTCATTGTTGGAAGTTAATTCTTACAGTCATTTGTCTGAAATCGAAGGCGGCAGAAGTAAGCCTTCTGTGGAATTGCTTTTAAGATTGGCCGATTTCTTCGGCGTCACCACTGATCAATTGCTGAGGGATGAACTGGAAATTGACTAACGCTACGGAACAATTCATGGAATCTAAATGGCTGGCATGGGCGAAGCATTTACAGGCAATCGCTCAAAATGGGCTGACTTTTGCTGATGACCTGTTTGATGTGGAACGGTATGAACAAGTGCGGCAGATCGCGGTTGAGATTTTGGCTGAACATTCTAACCTGGACGCAACGCAAGCTAAAGCTATTTTTGCCAACGGGAGCGGTTACGCCACGCCGAAAGTTGATGTGCGCGGGGTTGTCTTCCAGGAGGATGCGATTCTGCTGGTTAAGGAACGGTCGGATGGCCTGTGGACGCTGCCCGGCGGTTGGGCGGATGTGAATGAGTCGCCGCGGGAATGTGTGGAGAAGGAGATTTTTGAGGAGTCTGGGTATCGGACAACGGCCGTTAAACTTCTGGCCGTCTATGATCGCAACAAGCACCCTCACCCGCCCATCCCTCATCACACCTACAAACTTTTCTTCTTATGTAACTTGACCGGCGGCCGGCCAACGTACAGCATTGAGACCAATGGGGTTGCTTTCTTTCACGAAGATGCTCTGCCGCCGCTTTCCATTTCACGGGTGACGCCGGAACAAATCGGCCGTATGTTTGATCATTACCGCCACCCCGATTGGCTGACCGACTTTGATTGATGATAGATGATGATTGATCTGACTCCGATGCAACAAAGCGCAGTTGCCGCCGCCAAAACCAGTTTTCTACTGGGCGCGGCCGGAACGGGCAAAAGTACCGTCTTGCAGCGTCGGCTGCTGCGCTTGCTGGCGGACGGCGAACCGGCGTACACGATCCTGGTTCTCGTGGCCGAGCCGGAACGCCGCCAGGCGTACCTGGACGCCGTTCATGAATCAGGACTGGGGCCGTATGCGGATTTGAACGTCATCTCCTACAACCAGATGGCTATGGAAATGACGGCGTTGTTCTGGCCGTTGGTGGCGCGTCCGGCCGGATTTACCCACCCCCACCAACCGCCGACGGTGTTAAGTTATGACCTGGCCCAACTGCTGATGTGGTATGTGGTGACGCCGCTGCTGGAGGCAGGCGCATTTGCCAATTTGCGGTTACGGCCGCAGCAGATCGTCAGCCAGGTATTGGACACGTTGAACCGAGCAGCGTTGAATGGGTTAACCCTGGATGAAGCGGTTGAACGGCAGACGGCAACCTGGGCCGGGGAACCGGAGCGGCTGCTGCATTTGCAGGATGCAGCCAAAGCGGCGCGCGCCTTCCGAAAATCGTGCCTGGATAACAGCTTGCTGGATTTGTCGTTGGTGATTGAGGTGTTTGACCGGCAGTTGGTACAGCATCCGGAGTTTCACCGCTATTTTGAGGAGCGTTACCGCCATTTGATTGTGGATAATGTGGAGGAGTTCACCCCGGCCGGGCAGCATTTTGTACATGATTTGATGACGAAGGTGGAAACGGCCGTCATCGCTTATGATGCTGGCGGCGGCTACAAACGATTCATGGCCGCCGACCCGCGCGGCGCAAATAAGTTCCGCAGCCGGTGCGCCCATCTGTTTGAATTTGAGGGGTCGTTCATTGCGCCGCCGGAAGCGGGCCACCTGGCGAATCTGGTGGAGAATCATCTCCTGCACACCAGTAAACCGACGGCGGAGGCGGCGAAGATGATTGTGGGGGTAGTGGACGGCCGTTACCGGCGCGAAATGATCCTCAACCTCGTCAACCAACTGGCGGCCATCATCGCGGAAGAGGGCATCCGGCCCCGCGAAGTCGCCATCATCGCCCCCTACCTGGACGGCGCGCTGCGCTACACCCTCACCCAGACCCTCGCCCAGGCGGGACTGCCCACCCGCCTGCTGCGCCGCCGCTCCAGCCCCCGCGAAGAGCCGCGCATTCGCGCCTGGCTTACCTGGCTGGCGCTGGCCCACCCCGCTTGGGAGGTGCATCCGTCGCCCTATGACGTGGCCGAGGCGCTCACGTTGAGCATTCGTGGCCTGGACCCGGCGCGGGCTGAACTGCTGACCGAACAGCTCTACCGGCCCGACGGTCCCGACCTGCTGCCTGTCAGCGAATTACCAGACCGGCTGCAAGAGCGCGTTGGGATGGGGTTTGCCGGATTGGTGGAGGAGCTGCGGGTGTGGCTGGTGGAGGCGGGGGAGGACGGCCGTTTCCCCCTCGACACCTTCCTCTACAACCTGTTCAACCAACTGCTCTCTCAAAAACGGTTCCAGCCGGAGCCAGACGTGGTCGGCGCGGCCGTGTGCGACTGGCTGATGCAGACCGCCGTCCGCCTGCGGCAGTCGGCATCGTCCATCGGCTTCCGCACCCCGGCTGAAGTGGGGCGAGCTTTCATTGAGGGCATCAACCAGGGCTTAGTCACCGCCAATCCGCCGGAACTGGGCGACCCGCCCGACCCCGACGGCATTCTCATCTCCACCATTTACGGATATCTGCTGGCCGGCAATCCCGTGCGGCTGCAAGTGTGGCTGGAAACGGCCGCGACCGGCTGGTGGGACATCCCCAATCAACCCCTCAGCAATGCCTTTGTCCTGGCCCCCAGCTGGGACAGCCAAAAGCAGTGGACGATGGACGAAGATTTCCACATCCGCAACGAACTACTCAGCCGCATTGTGCGCGGCTTAACCAGCCGCTGCGCCGACGGCATCCTCCTGGCAAACAGCGACCTGGATCGGCGCGGCCAGCGGCGCGAAGGCCCCCTCTGGCGCGCCCTCCAGCCGGTGCGAGCAGTCCGATCATTTATGTTATACTCGTAACCGTTCAGAAGACGCTTACTTATACGCTAACAATCAAAAATGCGGCCCAATGAGGTGGCGAGATGGCTAAAATTCTGGTTGTGGAAGACGATAAAATCATTCAAAAAATTATGCGTATCCGATTACAAGGTGAGGGGTATGACGTGACGATTGCTGGGGATGGCGCTGCCGCCGTGGCCCTGGCCCAATCAGTTAAACCGGATGTCATCCTGATGGATTTATGGCTGCCTATTTTGAATGGATGGGAAGCAACCCGGCAAATCAAGGCAGCGTCAGACGTTCCTATTATTGCTTTAACCGGGGCGGCGACGGTTGAGGAGAAGCAGATGATGCTTGACGCCGGCTGTGTGGGCTATGCGCTCAAGCCGCTGAATTTTACCGCGTTGTTTGAACAGATTGATTTGCTGCTGCCATGATGATTCGCCCGATTGCCATTTGCCTTTTTCGCCATAACGGCCGTATTCTGGCCGCCGAAGGGTACGATCCGCTCAAACAACAACTCTTTTACCGTCCTCTGGGGGGCGGTATTGAATTTGGCGAACACAGCCAGGATACAATTGTGCGCGAGATACGGGAAGAATTGGGAACGGCCGTTATCAACCTGCGCTACATCGCCACCCTGGAAAACAGGTTCGTCTTCAACGGCAAGCCCGGCCACGAAATTGTCCAGGTTTATGATGGCGAGTTTAGCGATCCGGCGCTTTACCAGCAGCCCACGCTGCATGGGATTGAGGATAACGGGGAGTCATTTACGGCCGTTTGGAAATCCCCCGACGACTTTAGAGGTCAAAACGCCCCCCCGCTCTACCCCGACGGCCTGCTCGATCTATTGACGAAACCCAAAGACAATTCTTGAGGGGACTAGAGATTGGAGACTCAAACAAGTCTCCAATCTCCAGTCCTTGCACCATCAACCCGCCGCCGCTTCATGCTCCTTAACCAATTCCCGCTTCAGCACCTTGCCCACCGTCGTCTTGGGCAGCTCGTCGCGGAACTCAATAATGCGCGGGTATTTGTACTTGGCCAACTGCGTCTTGCTCCACTCAATCAACTCTTTCTCGGTCGTTGCATCGCCGGGATGTTTCACAATCCATGCCTTGACCGTTTCACCGCGCCGGGGATCCTTCACCCCGGCTACAGACACCTCCAACACAGCCGGGTGATTGGCCAGCACTTCCTCCACCTCGCGCGGGTAAATGTTATAACCGCCAGCAATAATCATATCCTTCTTGCGATCCTCAATATAAAAATAGCCGTCCTCATCCATCCGCGCGATGTCGCCGGAATAGAGCCAGCCGTCCCGCAGCGCGTTGGCTGTTTCCGTGGGCATTTGCCAGTACCCTTGCATAACCATCGGCCCTTTGATAATGAGTTCGCCAATTTCGCCAACCGGCATATCTTTCTCGCCCATCTCGGCGTCAACAATGCGGCACTCCACATTGGGTATTGGCATTCCAATCGAACCGGCCCGATTTTCACCTTTGAGGGGATTAGCATGAGTAGCAACCAATGTTTCAGTCATCCCAAACCCTTCAACCAATGTACCGCCAGTCAATTCCTCAAAACGCTTCTTCGTTTCCACCAGCAGGGGAGCCGAGCCAGAAATACAGGCACGGATGGAGCTGACATCGTATTTGCCAGCAGCCACATCAGGGTTATTGTTGATGGCAATGTACAGGGCCGGTACGCCGGGGAAAATGCCGGGTTTGTATTTGTTAATGCTGCTCAACAAATCCTTTTGGTCGCGCGGGTTGGGAATGATGACCATTGTCCCGGCGACGGCGATGGAGAAAATCATGGCCGTCACCATGCCATACACGTGGAAGAAGGGAATGGCGGCCAGAAAAACCTCATTGGCATATTCCCACTCCAGCCAGGCTTCCAGCATATAGGTATTGGCTACCAGATTACGGTGAAGGCCAACAGCGCCTTTAGCCAGCCCGGTCGTGCCGCCGGTATATTGCAATAAAGCGATGTCATCGCCCGTCACGTCTACGGCCGGTTTTGGCGCGCGCTTGCCTACGGCCAAAAAATCCTGGAAGGTCATATCGCCCGCTTCCAATACGGCGTGATGCCCTTCTTTCTTTTCTTTGAGCAGGGTAAAGAGCAGTTTAAGCGCCCCTGGCAGATATTCTTTGATGTTGGTAACGATAATCCGTTTAACATTCGTTTTGCCTTTGCGCTGTACGTTTTTTAACGTGTTATAGTACAGGCTCATGACGAAAACGGTTTCGGCGCCACAGTCGGCAAGTTGATGTTCTAATTCGCGTTCGGTGTAGAGGGGGTTGGTGGCGATGGCAATGCCGCCTGCTTTGAGGATGCCAAAATAACTGATGACAAATTGGGGGGTGTTGGGCATGTAGATGACGGCGCGGTCGCCTTTTTGGAAACCGTTGGCGATGAGGGCGGCAGCAACCGCATCTGTTTCTTCGTCGAGCTGGCGATAATTTATATTTTTCCCTTTCAGGATCATGGCCGGATGGTCCGGGTATTTTTGGGCTGATTCTGTCAGAAAATGGTGCAGGGTATGGTTGGGAATGTCAACCATTTCAGGTACGCCTTCATCATAGTTTTTTGTCCAGGGCTTATCGGCATATGTAACAGTCACGGGAATCTCCTTTTATGATTGTTTAAAGCTTGTTGAACATGATCAGGACTCTGGTTGGTGGGGAACTATTTGTTATTATTAGGGGTGCTTTCTTCCCATTAACATAATGGAAGTATACTGTCATCCGTTTCCTTGTGTCAACTGGAAAAGTTGCCGCGGGGCAAAGCTGCCAAGTTGCCAAGTTGCCGAGATATAGAGAGATGAAGGGGCAGAGTAACTTTGGTGATACTTGACGGCCGTTTCCCTCTAGGTTAAAAATCAAAAAAGAACCGCTAATTGTTGAGCGCGCTCGGAGTTGAAGGAATAGTTATGAGTAAAACAATTGTCGCATTTCAGGGTGAACCAGGAGCTTATTCGGAACAAGCGATTCGGCAGCATTATGGGACAGAGGCAACGGCTTTGCCCTGCCGGAGCTTTGGCGAAATATTTAGCGCAGTGCAGGACGGCCGTTCCACCCTCGGTATGCTCCCCGTCGAGAATTCCCTGGCTGGGACCGTCATTCCTGCCTATGATCTGCTGATTGATCATGATCTGCGCGTTCAGGCCGAAGCGATTGTGCGCGTGGAACATTGCCTGATGGCTTCACCGGGAACAAAGTTGGATGAAATCAAACGGGTCAAATCACACCACCAGGCGCTGGCCCAATGTGAACAGACGCTGCACCGTATGAATATTGAACCGATTAATTATTATGACACGGCTGGAGCGGCGCGTGATTTGGCCGCCAACCCGGAACCGGAAACGGCCGTTATCGCCAGCGCCCTAGCCGCGCACACCTACAACCTGGAAATCCTGGCCCGCAATGTCGAAGACCTGGACTTCAACTACACTCGCTTTTTTGTTCTGGGCCGGAGCGAACCGGAACGGCGCGATCCCAGTAAAACGTCCATCATTTTTACCACGCGGCACGTTCCCGGCGCATTGTACGCCGTCATGCGCGAACTGGCCGAACGGGATATTAACCTGACCAAAATCGAATCACGCCCCCGGCGCAATCGTCCCTGGCATTACCGCTTTTTTGTAGATTTCGAGGGGCATGAAGATGACCCATCAGTACAAGAAGCGCTGCTGGGCATTCTCAAACGATCCTCCTTTTTGAAAGTGCTGGGTTCCTATCCGGCAGCCGTGATGCCAGAGTAAACCAGGATCGGGTATAATTCCCATGGACAATTTTTTTCAGACCAAAGGATAAAAATATGAAGGCGTTTGTCACAGGCGGTTCGGGGTTTATTGGTCAGCGCGTGGTTCGCAAACTGCTGGTACGGGAGTATGATGTGTATGCGCTGGCGCGAACTGAGGAAAGCATGGCCGTTTTAACAGCGATGGGGGCAACGGCCGTTCCCGGCGACATCACCGACACAGCCTCCATGCGCGCAGGCATGAAAGGCAGCGACGTCGTCTTCCACATCGCTGCTTGGTATAAACTCGGCTCGCCCGATTGGATGAAAGCCGAAACGATTAACGTGAGCGGTACGCGCAAAGTGCTGCGTCTGGCCCACGAACTGGGCGTGCCTAAAATTGTGTACACCAGCACTGTCACCGTCTTCGGCGACACAAAAGGGGAACTGGTTGACGAGACCTTTTTCCAGGGCGGGCCATTCCTCACCGAATATAATCGCACCAAATGGCTGGCCCATTACAAGGTAGCCGTCCCGCTCATCGAAAAAGGCGCACCCATCATCATCGTCATGCCCGGCGTAGTGTACGGCCCTGGCGACACCAGCTCGATCGCCGATATGATGCGTCTCTTTTTCCGCGGCTTACCGGCCATCCCCGGCCCCGATTTGACCGTCACCTACGCTCACGTGGAAGATGTTGCCGAAGGGCATATTCTGGCGGCCGAAAAGGGCAAGATTGGCGAAAGCTATATCCTGGCCGGCCCACCCATCCCCCTGGGCGAAATGATTGATTTTTGGGCGCACCTGACCGGCAAACGCGCCCCTGGTCTGCGAATTCCGTCGGAATGGATACGGCCGTTCGCCCCGCTCATGAGCTTCATCGAATCCATCATCCCCCTGCCGCCCATATTCAGCCGGGAAGCCGTCGCCAGCCTGGGCGCCACTTACATGGCCCGCTCCGACAAGGCGCGGACACAGTTGGGCTGGCAAACCCGCCCCCTGCAAACAGGCATGTTGGAGACGTTTGAGTGGATTGCGGAAACGGAGGCGGAACGAGAAGAAATGGCTCCACCCCCAACAAGCGAACAAACCCTCGCTAAACTGGCTCTAACGGCAGCGTTTGGATTATTCTTGGCCTGGCTTCTGTTCGGTCGTCGCCGTACATAATTTACTTATCGGGATTTTGCCCCGGCAAAGTATAGCCTAACTGCTTGCCGCAGCGCCAAAAGCGCCCACAGTGCCTGTAGCAGCGCCAATCGTACCGACTACACCAGCGACACATACACCGGTATCGAGGCCCGCAGTGGCTACTTCGCCAACTGTGCATGCTGCAATTGTACCCGCGCCAGCCCCCACCGTCCCAATAGCCGCGCCAATAGCTCCAATCCAACCCCATACATTATCAATAACAATGCTGATGTTCTCATACTCTCCCTCCGGGAGAAGTTTCTCATCACCTATTGCGGTATTAATGGGCATTACAAAAAAATCATCTTTAACAAAAGGGTTTACCAATTCCAATACGCTGTATTTTTCAGTTTCATCCACATTAAAATTGCCCGCAAACGTAATATTGGGCGGGTCGGTCATAAGGTCAGAGTGGCTAAAAAAATCAGCAAAACTTGCTACCCCCCCAGGTACATGTTTGGCAATACGATGCGGTCTATCAGAAAAAACAATGATATTCGCATCTTTGGGGATGATTATATTTATGCCGCCATTGTGTCTGTTTTCCACTTTTCCAGTTTCAGCCGTTAACAAATATAGAAGCGAGACTTTATTGTCGCTACTAATCTCACTTTTGTATTGAATTTGTGTCATTTTAATACTCCTTCATAAACTAATGAGTCGTTTCTTCTAAAGAAATTGGTTAATTTAATGTCGGCGAAGTCAGGTGCAATCCTGACCTCGCCGAAGGCCATGCTTACCGCTGCGGCCAGGGCCATAAAGTTTTGAACTGTTTCATGGTTATACCTCCATTAAAAGATTTGTTGATTTGATCGGCTGTCCGCCGTTCATGATTATTTTTAGGCAACTTCAAGCTGAAAATGGTGGGGAGTAGGGTTCATTGCCGCGGCGAACGGCCGTTTCCGCCGCCCCCGTTCCAAATAATAAAGCGCGTCTTCGATTCGCCCGCCATACGTCATGACGGCGTCGCCGCGCGGGCTTTTCCCTTCGGCAATGAGTTGGGCGAAACGGCCGTAAAGCTTATTCGTGTACGGGTCCGCCTTGCGCGCCTGGAGACGGATTCCCCTGCAGCCCATCGCTTGAAAATCGCGCAAGGCTTGCGTCAACCCCTTGTGAAAGGCGCGGGTCAAGCGGTACGGTCTGGCAATTGCGGCCACATACATAAAAATCACCTCTTTGTTGGCAAAATCCCGGTCAGGTTCGCCGAGAAAGTAGCCCAGCATCGCCTTTATCCCCCCCTGGTCATACCCCGCAAAAATGCCTCCTCTGTCAAATGCCAGCGAAACGACTTTGGCAGCGGCCGTTCTATCCGCCAACGCCAAATCCTCTTTAACCGAAAACAAAAAATCAACGACCGCCTGCTCATCATCCTGCTGCCGACAAAATCTAAAATTGAGAGTCATTCGTAAACCTCCAATCAATTACCATTACTCGATGAGGCAAGGTTAAACCATAAGCGTCAGCAGATCGTCAGCGCATGGTGGGCCTAAACGTCAGCAGGTAGAATTTTGCCGTCAGAAACGGCCCTATTTTGCGTGATTCAGGACACAGAGACTCGCAGAGAATACACAGAGAGCGCAGAGAAATTTTCTCTGTTTTCTCTCCGTGTTCTCAGTGACGCCTCTGCGTACTCTGTGTCCCTCTGAACAGATGCCTATTTTCTTGTTTGTAATGCCTGGAATGCGGTCGCGATTCCCCGGTGAAACGGCGCACCCTCCAAAAAAGAACGCCGCGAATCGGGGTCGGGGATTTGGGCGGCCCACGCTTGCAGCCGCTCATGGGTCGCCGTCAGAAATTGCGGCGCACGCGGATCATTGGCCGCCAGCAATACCTGGCAGCAAGCGCCATAAACGCGAAAAGGCTCATCGCTGCCCGCTAGGTCATCGTCGGCCAAATAGGCCAACACCTTTTCGATGTAAGCCTGGGCTTGGACGAAATCGCCTTGAGCCAGCGCGATACGTGCCAACCCGGCCAAAGGGCATGGTAGGGCGCGGCCGTTGCAGTTTCCGCCACAGAGCCAGCGATTCCCGCGCATGTGCTTTTTCAGTTTCCAGCGCCAGATAAACCAATAATCCCTGCACTTTGGCTGAGCGAAAGTAGCGAATGGGTTTATTGTCAACTTTTGCCTCGAAGGAATTAAACAAGTTCAGGGAGAGGGAGGCCATGCCCCATTATACGAACTGCCGCCCATTTTGACGAAGGAGGAGGATCTGTTTTCATGAATAACTTATGAGGATGGGACAGAAATGCGTCAACGCATATGGGCCGTGTCAAAATTGGCAATGAAAACCGACCCGGCGGCGGGGAACTGCGCCCGGACAATCGCGCCGTTGGGGATTTGGACCGCCTGGGTGAAGTTGGAGTAGCGTTTCATTGTTTGGGGGGTCGCTTCGGCGATGCCGGTCAAGATTGACCAAACCAATGCCCGCAAAAACAAGCCATGCGAAAAAACAATGATGAATTGGGCAGGACGCTGACGCAAGCGGGCAATTATCTCTTGCACGCGGTTCATCAATTCGGCAAAGGACTCCCCTTCACCCCCTTCTTTTTCAAAAGGATCGTTGCGCTCCCAATAGGCCAGGGCTAACGGCCGTCTCTCATCCCCCGTCGTCCCCTTATACCGGATCGGGTGCAGGTAGGTAAATTCATGCGCCGGCCACACTTCTTGGGGGATGTGGGGGAAACGAGCGATGGTAGGAACGGCCGTTTGCCGCGCCCGCAAATACGACGATACCACAATCAAATCCGGCGGCTCCCCGAATGCAGTCGCAATCTGTTCCGCCTCGCGCTGCCCCTTCTCCGTCAGCGCGGACTCCGCCGGATGCGCCGTTTGCAAATTCGCATTCGATACACTTTCCCCATGTCGAATCAACCAGACTTCTGACATGTCGTTATCCATTTTAGGTAATCCGTCACCCGATTACCGCCTACCTTATCCGGAACGGCCAACGGAACAAGCCCTTTATTTCCTGTTTTTTCGCCTGTTCCGGAGGCATAATTAGCAACGGTTCCAGCCGCGTGGCAATCGCCTCTTTTGATTGGATGCCTGTTTTACGTTCGACGAGACGGCCGTGTTTGAAAAACAGCATCGTTGGAATCCCCATTACCTTGTACTGGCGCACCAACGCCTGATTCTCATCCGCATTCAGCTTCACAAACAAAGCCTCACCCCCAAACTGCTGCGCCACTTCCTCAAAAATTGGCGCCTGCGCCCGACATGGCCCGCACCAGGGCGCCCATACATCCACCACCACCGGCCGCGCCGCCCTCAAGACCTCGCTTTCAAAAGTATCAACGCCAACCTCGCCAACCATACCATCGCCCTCTCAAAAAAAGACCCTGCTACTACACAGGGCCTTAACAAAAACATAGCTGTCCCTTCTCTCTGTGCCATCTCTGTGTATCTACGTAACTTCTTATAGTCCCCGCTCACCCCGAATATAGGGCACACCCAGCGCCGCCGGCGCGCCCAACCGCTTCTTTATCGCCGCCCGCGACCCCAGAACCAGCGCCAGAATAGTCAAGATATACGGCGTCATCTTCAAAAAGAAGCTGAAATTCGAGTTAATATACAACGGGTTCGCCAGTCCAAACAACAGCGCCGGACCCTGCAAATCTAAAATCCCACGCCGCAGCGCCCCGAACAAATAACCGCCCAACGCCGCCTTTAGCGGATTCCACTGGGCAAAAATCACCAGGCCAATGGCGATCCAGCCCTGCCCCGACGTCGTCTGATCACTGTACCAACCAGGCGACACCGCCAAACTAATCGTCGCCCCAGCCAAACCGGCCAAACAACCGCCGACAAACACGTAAAAGTAACGCAGCCGATACACATTGACGCCCATCGTATCGGCCGCCGACGGCTTCTCACCAACAGCCCGCAAGTGCATTCCTGGCCGGGTGCGATTGATGTAATACCAGGCCAGCGGTGCAAAGAAATAGCCCACATACACCAGTAAACTATGATTTGCAAAGAAAACCGGGCCGATGAAGGGGATGGCCGCCAATCCGGGAATATCGAATGAAGGAATCAGGGGGGGCGTTTGCCCCGTTAACCCTTTGCCAAACACCAACGCCAATCCGGTTCCCAAGAATGTCAGTGACAGCCCGCTGACCACCTGATCGGCCTGGAAGTGGATCGTAACCAGGCCATGCGCCAGACTTAAAATACCGCCCGCCAAGATCGCCACTACCAGACCCAGCCAAACATTCTGCGTTGTCAACGAGATACTAAACCCGGCCATCGCCCCCAGCAGCATCATCCCCTCAACGCCCAAGTTGAGGATGCCGGCGCGCTCGGCAAAAATCTCGCCAATGCCGGCAAAAAGCAAAATGGTCCCTGTGGCTAATCCCGCATGTAAAATAATTTCAAAATTCATGCTGCCTCCACGGCCGCTTGTGCCCGTACCAGCCTGACTTTATAACGCAGCAATACGTCGCTGCTGATGACCATAAAAAGGATGATGCCTTGTAAAAGCTGCGATAAACCGGACGGTTGAATCTCGCGCCCGGCCACGATCAAGGCCCCAAAAAGAATGGCGACGATGATGACGGCGAACGGGTTGAGCTTGGCTAACCAGGCCACGATGATGCCGGTAAAACCGTATCCCGGCGAGATGCGTTCCTGTAAACGATGGACGACGCCGGTGATTTCGGACATGCCGGCCAATCCGGCCAGCGCGCCGGAGACCATCATAACCAGGACGATATTGCGGGTGATGTTCAGTCCGGCGTAACGAGCTGCTTTGGGATTATCGCCGATGAGCTTAATTTCGTAGCCCCAGCGGCTGCGATCAAATATCCACCACATGACAACGGCCGCCACTAACCCAAATGCCACGCCTAAATGCAAAGTCATCCCTGAAATGCGCTCCAGACCAATGCTGGTCATGAAATTTGCCAGCCCGCCGCCCCCGTCAATAAATGTACCGTATTCACGGGCATAATCGGTGACGCGGGGCAGCCAGGCCGATTTTTCAAAAGCGGGCGTCATCTGGAAACCGGCATCGCTCCATCTGTCGAAAATCCAGAAATTATTCCATAACACAGCGATGTAATTGAGCATCAATGTGGTAATAATTTCATTAACCTGAAAACGGGCTTTGAGATAGCCGGGGAAAAAGCCCCAAATGGCGCCGCCTAACATGCCCATGATGATCATCAGGCCGATGACGACAACCTTGGGACTGTCGGGGGAAACCATTGGAATCAACACCACCAGGCTGGCCGCGAAAGCGCCGATGTAAAATTGGCCTTCAGCGCCAATGTTCCACAATTTCATTTTGAAGGCAACAGCGCAGGCTAAACCCACCATGATCAGCGGCGTGGCTTTGACAATTGTGTCAGAAAAGGTGGCCCAACTGCCGAAGGTGGCTTCGTAGAAAAATTTGGCAACGCGCAAGGGTTCGCCGCCAATCATTTTCAAAATGACGCCGCTCACAATAAAGGCGACGATCACGGACCCGATTGAAGTGGCCGCCGGCAGCCATTTAGGGATGTCTGCGACACGTTTCTCAAATGTGATGGTAAATGGTAGGTTCATCCTGCTGCCTCCGCACTTTTAGACGGCACGGCCGTTCCCGTCATCATCAGGCCAATTTCGTTAATGTCTGCTTCGTCAGCATTGACAATTCCCATAATTCTACCGTCAGAAATAACGGCGATGCGGTCGCTGAGGGCCAGCAGTTCTTCCATTTCCTCGGAGATGAGGAGTACGGCCGTTCCCGCTTCCCGCTGCGCCAACAACAACGTCTGGATAGATTCGATTGCGCCTACATCCAAACCGCGCGTCGGCTGGACGGCGATCATGAGCTGTGGCTGGGCTGAAATTTCGCGGGCCAGAATCACTTTTTGCAGGTTGCCGCCAGATAATTTGCGGGCCAATGTACGCACGCCAGGCGCTAAAATATCATATTCGTCCTTCAGCTTACGGGCGCGTTGGCGGGCAGTGGTAAAATCGATGCTCCAACCATTACCAATGGGGTCTTCCCGGTAGCACTTCATGATCGTATTTTCGGTGATGGTCATGTTGGGGGCGCTGCCAACGCCGGTGCGATCTTCGGGGACATGGGCCATGCCCTGCTTGATGGCTTCGATGGGCGGTTTGTTGGCGACTTCTTTGCCGTTGATTTTGATACTGCCAGTACACGGCCGTAATCCCGTAATCACTTCCGCCAACTCGCTCTGCCCATTCCCGGCAATGGCGGCAATGCCCAAAATCTCGCCGGCGTGGACTGCCAATGATAGTTTTCGCAGCGCAGGCACGCCCTTGTCATTTTCCGCTTCCACATCTTCGACGGACAGCACCACAGCGCCCTGCTCTTGCGGCTTCTTCTCGACGGCAAAAATGACGCCGCGCCCGACCATCAAACGGGCCAAATCCCGCTTGGTCAACCCCTCCATGCTGTGTCCTTCGGCGGTGACTTTGCCTTTACGCAGGACAGTGACGCGGTCGGCAACGGCCGTTACCTCATGCAATTTATGGCTAATGAAAATGATAGACTTACCCTGATCCACCATAGAGCGCATCGTATTCATCAACTCATCTATTTCCTGGGGGGCGAGAACGGCCGTTGGCTCATCCATAATCAAAATATTAGCCCCGCGATACAGCGTCTTCAAAATCTCCACCCGCTGCTGCTCCCCCACCGATAACTGCCAGATTTTTGCTGTCGGGTCCACGCGCAAGCCAAACTGATCTTGCAACGCCAATATCTTCTGGTCATACTCGGCCAGATTCATAAAAAAGCGCGGCTCATCCAGCCCCAGCAAAATATTTTCCGTCACCGTTTGCGTGGGAACCAACATAAAATGTTGATGCACCATGCCAATCCCCTTGGCAATTGCATCCTTCGGCGAATTAAAATTAACCGGCTCGCCAAAAATCTTGATGCTACCCGATGTCTGTTTATACAAACCGGCCAGCACATTCATCAGCGTGCTTTTACCCGCCCCATTCTCACCCAGCAAAGCGTGAATCTCTCCATGCTTCAGCGTCAGGTTCACATGATCATTCGCCAGCACGCCAGGGAAGCGGATGACAATATCCTTCATTTCAACAGCAAAGGGCGTTTCAGGCATGATTTTTTCCCCAGAAAGACAAAGACAGAGAGGAAAGACAGAAATGAGGGAATCACATAAAACGACTCCTTTATCCCTGTCTCCATCTCTGTCTTTGTCTAGCGATTAATCCAGTGCAGGCAATTCGGCCGTGATATTCTCATTCCACCAGTACATACAAGTTGTACACGGGCTACCAAACTGGGCAAAGCCATCCAGATCGGCTTGCTCCAGGCTGACGGCGTCAGCCAATATTTCGTTGCCCTGGTTATCCATAATAGGGCCTTTGAAAACATCAAAACGAGTGAATTCACCGGCCAACATTTTGTCTAACGTTTCCCGAACGAGGGCCAAATCTTCAGCCGGCAAATCGGCCACGCCGGGCTGCATCGTTTCGCCTTCCATGAAGCCATACAAACCCATCGCGCCGGCGTCGGCGTCAAAGTATTCCCAGCCGCCAACCCAGGTTCCATCGCGGGATTCTTCCACGATGCGGGCATAGACGACGCCCCAGTTCCAGTACATGGAAGTGAGGCAGGCGTCCACAACGCAGTTGCCGCTGTAGTCGTAAGTGATGCCCCATTTACCGTCGGGGGCCGCTTCGGCCGGGGCCGGCGTGTCGGCGCCCGTCATCACAACCTGCGCGCCGCCGTCAAAGAGTGAGGAAGCCGCTTCTTTTTCCAGGATGGGATCATGCCAGGTTAAGATCCAACGCACATCAACCGTACATTCGGGACAGGTTTGCTGCACACCCAAAGAGAAAGCATTCCCCAGCCGCAGTTCTTCAGGGATGGGGAAAGTAGCGATGTAACCGAGTTTTGGATTGCCGTCCATCTTGGCGCGGGAACCGGCCAGCATACCGGCCAGGTATTTCATATCTTCCATCGCGCCCATCAGGTTGCCAAAGTTGGCTTCGTTAGCCTTGAACCCGGTCAGGTGAATAATATCTACATCGGGGAATTCATCGGCGACGATTTCGGAGGCATCCATGTAACCGAAGGACGTGGTGAAGATGACATCGAAGCCTTTACGGGCCAGAGAACGGATCACCTGTTCGGCATCGGCCCCTTCGGCCACGAGTTCGACGAAGGCGGTGTGGACATTGTCCACATTATCCTGTACATATTGACGGCCAACATCGTGGGCTTGTGTCCAGCCACCGTCATCGTGCGGTCCAACGTAGACAAAAGCGACGTTGTATTTCCCCTCTTCGACGGTGGGGATTTGGTAGCCGCCCTCTTCTGTCGTGGCCGGTTCTTCAGCAATCGGTTCTTCTACAGCCGGTTCTTCAGCGGCCGGTTCTTCAGCGGCCGGTTCTTCAGCAGCCGGTTCTTGTACGGCCGGTTCATCACCGCCGCCGCAAGCTGCCAAAACCAGGCTCATGATTAATGCCAGTATTAAAAGCATCCACAGGCGTTTCTGTTTCATTTTTATAGTTCTCCTCAACTGTATTTTATCAATAGATAATTCTCAACGATCAATTAGCGTTGGTTCATTGTTCATTGTTCATTACTAATTGTTCATTATTCTTCCTCAGATTTTTACCGCGCATCACCTCCCTTTATCAAAGGTGTATATCATTTTTTCTATTTCGCGTTCACCAGCCATTAAAAGCCCCAACTTTTCCGGCGTTGCTTCCTCGTGGGACAATTCGCCCATAATCTCGCCGCCAAACAGCACCACAATGCGGTCAGACAAGGCTTTCACTTCATCCAGGTCTTCGGAGATGAGTAAGGTTGCCAGCCCGGCAGAACGCTGTTTGAGAAGCTGGGCGTGGATGTATTCGGTCGCGCCAATATCCACACCGCGCGTTGGTTGGGCGGCGATGATGACGCGCGGCTGGCGGGCTAATTCTCGCGCTAAAATCAACTTTTGAATGTTGCCTCCGGAAAGATTTTTAACCAGGGTTTCGCGGCTGGGCGTCTTTATGCTGAAGGCGTTAATAAGTTCTTGCGCATGGGCAGCGATTTGTTTGAAGTTTAGGAAGATGCCTTTGGCAAAGGGGGGGCGCACATGGTCTTGCAGAATGAAGTTTTCGGCAACGCTGAAATCTTTGATAACGCCGTCGTGCATTCGTTCTTCGGGGATGTAGGCCAGACCGGCATCGAACATTTGTGCCGGAGCGAGGTTGGTGACGTCTTGATCGTCCATGAGGACACGGCCGTTCCCCACACGCTGCAGCCCGGCAATCGCTTCCGCCAACGGCCGCTGTCCATTACCAGACACCCCGGCCACGCCCACAATCTCGCCGCTGCGTACTACCAGGTTGATATTTATCAGAACCGGCTGGCCGTCTTCATTAACGGCGCTGACATTTTCCAACTTCAGCCGTGCTTTACCTGGGGTGACAGACGGCCGTTCCCGCGTAAGCGAGACTTCACGCCCGACCATCATATTTGCCAGCTTGTTTTTGTTCGTTTCCGAGGTGAGGACAGCGCCGGTGACACGGCCGTCCCGCAGCACCGTCACCCTATCCGTCAGCGCAAAAATCTCATCCAGCTTGTGCGAGATGAAAATGAGCGCATGTCCGTCGGCAGCCATTTGCCGGAAGATCACGAACAGATCATCTACCTCCTGGGGAGTGAGAACGGCCGTTGGCTCATCCAACACCAGCAGCGCCGCCCCCCGGTACAACGCCTTCACAATTTCTACCCGCTGCCGTTCCCCCACCGCCATCTTGGAGATAACGGTATCCGGATCAACTCGCAGGCCATACTTGTCCGCCAATTCACGGACACGCGCCGACACTACATCCAAATCCAACCGCGGCTCCCGTGATGATTTCAAACCCAGGGCCACGTTTTCAGCCACTGTTAGATTATCCACCAACATAAAATGCTGGTGAATCATGCCAATCCCATGGTTAAGCGAATCAGTCGGCGAATTAATGGTGATAGGACGGCCGTTCAGATAAATCCCTCCCTCTTCCGGATGATACAATCCATAGAGGATTTTCATCAACGTGCTTTTACCAGCCCCATTTTCACCCAGCAGCGCATGAATCTCCCCGGCTTTCACGTCAAAATCAACGTGATCATTGGCCAGCACGCCGGGAAACTTCTTCACAATTCCCCGCATTTCCAATGATTCAATACGCGGCAGTCCCGAAGGGAGGAGGTTATCGTTGCTCATCTTTTTACCTTGTTAAATGACAAAACGACTGTCAGCCGGGAATACTGGCTGACTGGGATAATCTGGGAATTTCTTCTCGAATTACTCGGCGCAACGTGGATTCGATGATAACCCTTTCATTTCCTGCATTCAGATACTCATTCAGCGCTGTGTTAATCATTGTTTGGTATCCAGTTCCCGCTTTTTCGGCGCGAGTGCGGAATTCCTCAAGCACAGCATCATCAATATAAATCGTTATCCGGGTTTTTCCCTTCGATTTGATTAGCGCCCCACGTTTACCTTCAGAAAAATCATATTCATCCTTCATAATCCTTCACCTCGCGATGTGTTGCGCGGCGCGAGGAAATAAGTCGAATTTCATCGCCGCGAAACGTATAAACAACCACTAAAATCTGTCCAGCGCCGCTCAATCCTACAGCGATAAACCGTTCTTCGCTGTCTGCGTCGGGGTCATGCCTATGTATGGCAAGCGGGTCATAAAGCACCCCTTCTGCATCGGCAAAAGATACGCCATGTTTTTTGCGATTATTTTTCGCTTTTGCCGGATCGAATTGAAATTGCATCTAGTTATTATATGCACATTATACATATACGTCAATTCTACGCCGCCCAACGGAGGAATATGATTTTTCAAGGCGGCAGTCATTTCTCAATGACTGCCGCCTCAGAACAAGTAATTAGTTGCGCGGTTCGGGTACGATTTCGATGCTGCCGTCAATGATACCCGCTTCCGCAGCCTGCGCCGCGGCCACGGCATCAGCTGGCAATCCGTCAGCATAAAGCATCTTTTGGCCGCCGTTCTCCAGCGTAAGTTGGAACACCTGACCGCCGTACTCGCCAGCCTGATGAGCGGTAATCATCGCCAACAGCGTCGGCTGCCAATCATACAAGACCGTCACAATCACCGTATCTGGAGCCAGCGGAGTCTGGTCAGATTGCACACCCATCCAGGGCACGCCCGCTTCTTCAGCCACGCCGATTGCGCCCACCACCTGCTGCGCCGAACCAGTCAAAATGTCGGCCCCGGCAGCGATTTGCGTATTGGCCGCTTCAGCCGCTAGAGCGGTGTCGCCAAACGAACCGGTGAAGGAGACATTGACCTGGACATCCGGGTTGGTATCGCGCACACCGGCCACAAATCCATCAACGTGCAGCTTGGCGTCGCCGGCATCCACCGGCCCTACCAGGCCAATAATGCCGGATTCGGTCAGGGAAGCCGCCAGCACGCCGCTGACGTAACCGCCCTGCTCAAGACGCGGGTCATACGCGAAGACGTTGGTCACGCCTTCGTCGGCGCCAGTGTTGGTGGTAGTTCCCCAGGCAAAACTGGTTTCCGGGAAATCGGGGGCGAGTTCAAACAGGGATGTGCCGTACTGCGCCCCATGAGCGATGACAAGATTGTAGCCGCTGTCGGCGTAGTCGCTGATGGCGGCGGCGGCGTCGGTGACATTAAACATGTTCTCGGTGAAGGCGATTTCAATCACATCTTCGCCGTAGAATTCTTGCAGCAACGCCAATGAATCATAAATGGATTGGCTCCAGGCCAGATCGGTGGTGGTGGAGGGCATGACCAGGGCGATGCGGATGGGATCGATCTCCGGCATTTCCATAGCCGGTTCTTCGGCCATCGCCTCGCCAGAGAGGGCGGCCGCGACGTCAAAGCTGCCGTCGGCAATGGCCGCGGCTTCTTGCTGCGCGGCGGCAACGGCGTCAGCGTCCAGGCTGTCGGCAAAGTCCATGACCAGTCCGCCATTAGCGAGGGTCAGAGCGTAGGCTGTGCCGCCATATTCACCAGCCAGATGCTTTTTGATAATGTCGCTAAAAACGCCGTCCCAATTATACAACTGCGAAGCGACGACGGTGTCCGGCGCTAATGAGCTTTGGTCAGATTGTGTGCCCATCCAGACAACGCCTTGCTCTTCGGCTACGCCAATTGCGCCGACAACTTGTTGGGCCGAGCCGGTCAAGACATCGGCGCCGGCGGCGATGTGGGTATTGGCCGCTTCGGCAGCCAGGGCGGTGTCGCCAAAGGAGCCGGTGTAGCTGACGTTAACTTGCACGTCGGGGTTGGCCGCTTTGGCCCCGGCGACGAAGCCGTCGATGTACAGTTTGGCGTCGCCGGCTTCAACAGGGCCAACTACGCCCACCACGTTAGATTCAGTGATGCGGCCGGCGAGGAAGCCATTCACAAAGCCGCCTTCTTCAGCGCGGGCTTCGTAGGCGAAGATGTTTTCCAGACCTGCCTCTTTACCGGTGTCAACGGCCGTTCCCCAGGCAAAACTCGTTTCCGGGAAATCGGGCGCAATCTCGAACAGGGACGTGCCATACTGCGTGCCGTGGGCAATGACCAGGTCATACCCCTCGGCGGCGTAATCACGGATGGCCGCGGCCGCATCGGTGACGTTGAACATATTCTCGGTAAAGGCGATTTCAAAAACATCTGCGCCGCCGGCCTGTTCCTGAAGCCGTACCAGCGCGTCATAAATCGCCTGGCTCCAGGCCAGATCCGTGACAGTGGACGGCATGACAATGGCAACGCGAACCGCCTCAATGTCGGCGACATCCGCTTCGGCGGAAACATCTTCAACAGCGGCTTCTGTCGGCGCAGGTTCTTCAACTGGAGCCGCTGCTTCTTGCGTGGGTTCGGGAACGGCCGTATCTGGCGTATCCGGTTCCGCAACCTCGCTTGTCTCCCCGCCACCGCAGGCGACCAGGGCTAAAACTAGTACCAATAACAATAACCAAACTTTCTTCTTCATGTGCTTCTCCTTGTATAAGTTTTATAGTCTTGTAGTCAAGTAGTCTAGTAGTCGTACAATCTCATTCGACTACTAGACTACCCGGCTACCGGACTACCCGACTAATTCTCTCCTCGCGCAAATGGTTTCGTTAACGCTGCCGGCTGCAGCGAACGACGGAACGGAAGCGCCAGGGCGATAATCGTCAATAAATAAGGCAACATGACAGCCACATCAGATGGGATATTCAGGCCCAAGACCTGCACCCACAACTGCAAGGCGTTCACGGCGCTAAAAAGCAGCGCCCCCAATAACACGCCCTTGGGCCGCCAACTACCAAAGTAGACCAGGGCAACGGCAATAAATCCCATGCCGTTGGTCATGTTCTCTTGAAAAATACCTAAGAGCGAAATAGAGAGGGAAGCGCCGCCGATGCCAGCTAATGCGGATCCCAATGAAACAGCGGCGTAGCGAACGGCCGTTACACTCACCCCCAACGAATCAACCGCCTCCGGATTTTGGCCAACAGCGCGAATTTTCAATCCCCATGTCGTCTTATTCAAGGCCCACCAGGAAACCGGAACCAGGGCAAACGCGCCATACGTCATGATACTGTGGCTAAAGAAAATATCGCCCAGAACAGGGATGTCGGTCAGGCAAAAACTACCGCCAAAACAAAATTTCAACTCTGAAAAACCATCTACCCCTGCTACTGTGCCCAGCATCGTCTTAAACAACAGGCTGGAAGCGCCCAAGCCAAACATATACAGACCAATCCCGCTGATCCCCTGTTCGGCTTGAAACGTAATACTGACAACCGACATAAGCAGGCCCATCAACAAGCCGATTATGGCCGCAGCCACCAAGCCCAACCAGGGATTCCCCGTCTGAAAAACGGTAAAGAAACCGAAAAATGCCCCCATCAGCATAACGCCTTCCACGCCTAGGTTCAGGACGCCGGAGCGCTGTGCGAAAGTTTCACCGATGGCGGCATACAAATAAGGCGTCGCCAACCGGATGCCAGAATGAACAATGCCCAAAATAATAGCTAAAACCGTCAAATTTTCATTCATGCGTTCACCTCCACAGAAGAGGAGGCTGGATGAGTCGTATCCGTCACATCCATCGTATCAGTCGGTCCCTAATCCACCGAAACGCGCCGATTCTGCCGCTTGCGGGCAAAATAATCGGTGCTGACAACAAAGAGAACAACCAGCCCTAAAATTGCCTGAATCAAAACCTGCGGCACTTGCATGGCCCGCTGCATCTTGTCGCCGCCCACCAACAAACCGCCGAACAAAATAGACGAGGGGATCATGCCCAGGGGATGTAATTTGCCAAACAATGCAGCCACAATGCCGGAAAAGCCATACCCGGCAGACACGGCCAGCGGTTCAAACATGCGGTGGTGCAGCCCCAAAATTTCCACCGCGCCGGCCAACCCGGCAAATACGCCGCTTAACGTCATAGAAAGTATCATGTTGGCTTTGACATTGATTCCGGCATAACGTGATGCGTGCGGATTTAGTCCAACAGCGCGGATACGATAACCGATAGTCGTGCGCCAAAGGAAAATATAAATCAAAATCGCCATGACAATAGCAAAGATGAGCCCGCTGTGTAAGCGAGTTGGCTCAACCAAGACGCCATAAATCTCCTTGCTGGCCCCCTGCAAATTCAAATCTTTAGCCGATTGAGTAAACCCCAGGGATTTTGCCAGATCAGTGAAACGAGGCATATCTATTGCTTTGGGCAAACGCGCCGAGTGCGGGATATTTGTCCCCGCCTCCACTTCCGCCGGATCGATCATCGGGCCGCGCAGCAGGTAAAACCCAATCTGGATGGCGATCTGGTTCATCATGATAGTACTTAGAATTTCATTGACCCCTAGATGTGCCTTGAGGTAACCAGGAATAGCGGCCCACAAGCCTCCCATCACGGCCCCGGCGATCAAGCTGATGACAATAACTAATGTGCTATTCAGGCTGTCGCCCAATTGTAATCCCACGAAAGTGGTTAACACCGCCGCAACAATTAATTGCCCTTCGGCGCCGATGTTGATAACGCCGCCCCGGAAAGCAATGGCAATGCCCAGACCAACTAACAATAACGGCGTTGCCTTGACAAGGGTATCAGCCAGACCGTTTTTGCTGCCGAATGCACCAACGACCATTGCTTTGTAGGCTTCCCAGGGGTTGACGCCTTGCAGAGATAGAATAACAGCGCCTATGATGAAGGCAGCCAGTACAGCGAGAAACGGCAAAAGGGTATCAAGCAATCGTTCAAAGAATTGGCGGTTTACTCTCGTTTTTTCCACACGCTGCCTCGTTTTTTCGATCTTGTTTGAAAGGGTAAACAGTTATATGAATTAGGGGCCAATTGAAATAAGGGCTTGAGTTTTCTGAAAAACGATCCGCAAGGGTGCAAAAGGCGTAGAGAGTTGAAAAGGTTTCTGCGTTCTCAGCGTCTCTGTAGTGAAATCAACCTTTTTCAGCACACTCATCCTTTATATAGTAGCCAAGTACCTGTAACTATATGCGATTCCGGTCTTAAAAGCGGTAGAGGAATGTCATGAATTTGCTGTGACTATAGTACTCTTTTCCTCATAATATGCCCAAAAAAGTAATATGTGCCGCTGAAAGCGAACTATTCGCTATCCATTGGGCAATCCCAGGGTGCGCCCGGCGTGATTTTCTATGATTGCCTGTTCCTCGCGGTAGTAGTTTATGCGATTTTCGTCGCCGTTTTTTTGAGCGATGGCAACTGCCTGACGAATATCCTGGTAGGCCAGTTCGTATTGGCGTTGACGGCGATGGGCCTGACTGCGTAGGTGGTAAAGGACGGCTTTATGGTGGGAAACGGCCGTTTCCTCTCCCTCTCCCTTCTGCGCCAACGCCTCATCCAAATGGTTGATCGCTGTCTCGGGTTCATTTCTATCCAGGTGATATTTGCCCAATAATTGATGGGCATACACCTGGCCGACCGGGTTAGGAACCCCCAGACTGAGCGCCTTCTGTAAATGCTCGCTGGCACGGCGCGGGATTTGTGATTTTCCGGCGCTTTCCAGTATTGCCAGCTCCAGATAGCCCGGCCCGGCGTTGGGATTTTGGTTCAGGAAAGTTTTTAGCGCCGTCTTGGCCCGGTTAACAACGCCGGCCTGTCGCAGCATGTCTATGTATTTTAACTGAACGGCCGTATCATGGAGATCACGCGACGCCGCCTCTTGAACGGCTGTAAATTGGTCACGCTCGGCAATGGTTTCGTGGGACGGCCGTTCAAACCAGCCCGTCCTATCCCCCCAATAAAATAGTAAAACCAGCCCCAAATGGAGGGGAACCAACAATCCGCTTAAAAGCGGCGTCGCCCTAAAATCATAAATCGTCTTCCAATCCCCATCAAATCCAAACAATGTAAAAAGGGGATAATAAATAGTAGAAAAATAAACCTGGAAACGAAAAGCGCGTAAACCAAAAAAGCGCAATGCCGAACGCTTATTTCTCTTCAACAACAGCCAAATAGCCACCCCAAAAACGAGCGATCCCAGCGTCCCCGCCAGACCAATGAGCCAGTTTTGCGCCTGACTAAACGTACCCTGGGGAACAACATATCCCCAAAAGACTCTGTAACCAAATTCCACAACCTGTCCGCCAAAAGCCCAAACAGCCAACGCATGACCCAATTCATGAAGAAGCACGCCGATGGGGACGGCTATGAAAAAAGAAGCTTGTTCAACCAGGGATTTTTTGCGCCGGGTCAATGGTTCTTGTACGACAGACGACCATTCACGCCAAATTGTCGCTGACAATTGCAGGCTGCGAAAAATATAGAAGAGGGAGAAAAGGTTGAACAGCCCAAGAATAGCGGGCATAACACACCTGGGTTGGTCCGTTTCAGGCGCTTCCCGCTCATCCTGAAAACGAACTATGTTGCCTTAAGGATTGTAACCGTCTTAGCTATCCGCTAATTGGGGCGCGATCATACAACAGGGCGGCAGCAAGGGCAAACTGGCGTCTTCATCCTCCCCCCCCCCTCAATCTGGAACAGGAATACGCCACAGAGAAGAGGGGACATCCTCATCTTCTCCCCAATGGGATTCAAAAGCAATGAAACGGCCGTCCCCTGACCAGGAAGGCGCGCAATCTTCGTGCGTATCGCTGAAGGTAACGCGGATAGGGGTCCCGCCCTCAGCCGGGATGATGAAGATGTTGGGCGTGGGCAGTCTGCCAAAATCGGAGGAGTAGACGATGAAACGGCCGTCCGGCGACCAGCTGGCATCCGTATCACTCGATGATTGATCGGTGACGAGGCGCAAGTCTGTCCCATCCGGAGCCATCGTGTAAATGTCCCAATCCTCACTGCCGGGATCGTGCCGCTGGAACAAAATGCGCGCCCCGGTTGGCGACCAGTTTGGCTGGCGATCATCCACGCCGCCGGCCGGGCCATCGGTGAGGACGGTCAGTTCCGTGCCATCGGCCCGCACCTTCCAGATGCTCCCCTGCTGCCGGTCATCGGGCACGTCATTGTCCGCTTCAAAGACAATCCACTCTCCATCCGGCGACCAGGACGGCTCGATGTACCAGGGCGGGCCGCTGTGACGGGTGATGGGGCTGAAATCGGCGCCGTCAGGCGCAATGCGCCACACATCGTCCGCTTCGGCGCGGTCGGAAGCGAACACGATACGGCCGTTGATGGCATTCCAGGCCGAGCCGGGCAGGTTGACATTGTCCTGGTCTTCCCAGGGGGTCAGGCGGGTGACGCCGCCGCTCGTCAAATCCAACAGGAAAACGCCGGCCGGGCCGATGTTGTAGCCGTTCTCAAAGCGGGTGAAGATGAGTTGGGTTCCATCGGGAGAAAAGGCGGCGTTTTGGTCGCTGGCCTTCGGCGGCGGGTCGGTGAGGCGGACCGCGTCGTCGGGTCGGGTTTCGTAAGCGAAGGAGAGCGGCTCTTCCGGCGGGGATACGGCCGTTTCCACCCGCTTATTCGCCTGCCAGGCAGCCACGAGGGGAGCAAATGCGGCCGTTTCCGGATCGTAACCAGGCGCCGCCCGATCCGGCCCCATGTGCAGTTCAAAGCCCAACTCCTCCCACTCCTCGTCATCCCAGGCGTACCAGAGCCAACTCCAGCCGCGCGCCTCGAACAACGTAAGCTGGTCGCTGATATACTGATCCATCCCTGGCAGCCAGCGAATGCCGCCCCACTCGCCCACGACAATGGGGACGCCGTAGCGCGCCTGGAAAGCGTCCACCGGTTCCAGGATTTCGGCCAGCGTCTCCCGGTCAAAATACTCCCCGTCAAAGTCGCCGGGATAAGCGGCGTAGGGCGGGATTTCTTGGTGGGTGAATTCAAACGGCTCGTAGGTGTGCAGGGAGTAGATAATGTTGTCGTCGTCAAAGCGATCCAACCGGGCAAAGCCGCCGGATCCGCCCCAGTTGACCGGCTCAATCAGGATCGGCCGTTCCCGATCCACGTCACGAATGGCGGCAATAAGTCGGGGGGCCAGTTGGTTCCAAAGAGCAGTGGCCTGGGGAAAAGGCATATCTTCTTCCCCGGTCAAAAACCAGTCGAGGGCCGGTTCGATGATCGGTTCCCAGGCGATAATTTCGGGGCGATCCTGGAAACGGCCGGCCACGTCGCGCAGCATCGCCTGATAAGCAGTCTGGGCAATCTCATCCTCGTAGAGCGTGGTGATGACGTCTTCATCTTCGATGGCGGGCATCATGGCATTGCGCCCCGGCCCGTTGCGGACGCCGACGACGGCGTACAACCCGGCGGCGGCGACGTTGTCCAACGCGGCCGCTGCCAGGGCAAGTTGATCCTCATCGGCAGCGTAAGGCGGCTCAATCGTCCAGGCGTATTGAAATTCCAGAGCGATGATTTGCACGCCCAGGTCGCGCAGTTGCTGCAGGCTCTCCACAGAAGGATAGGGCGGGTCGTTGTATTCATCCGGGCCGCCGTAGCCGATTTCGACAACGGCGCCGCGGACGGGGTTGGCCTGCCAGTCGGCGGCGGTGTGGGGCACGGCCGTATCGGACGCGGGGGAAGGAGCGAGCGGTGATTGTGTTGGCTGGGGGATGGCAGGCTGTGCCGGGGACACGGCCGTCGGCGTCTCATCTTCCTCCAGGCTGCAAGCCATCAACCCACCCAAGAGAACGCTAATTAACAAAAAAGTTCGCCATTGGTTCATTATGTCCACTCCTTAAGGTTGAACAGCCGGTTCGACCACCTCGAAATTAGCGATGTCGTAACTGGCCATTGCCGGGTCATCCCCATCCACCCACGAAGCATCATAAGCAAAAGGGATCAATTCCAAATCCAAGTTTAGCTGCTCGATCACTACTTGCCACTTTGTCTGGCCTGCCGGCAGAGGCGTGCCGGCCAGTTGGCCGATGAGGGCATTGACCTTGTCGTCCGTCAGGTTCAGATTGGCGCTGTGGATATCCTCCGCGTAAAAGGTAAAGCCGTCGGCGCCATCTACCGCATACGCGCCATACGTACGCAGCGCAGCCAGATACATTTGCGTGATCGGGGCCAGGTCATTGGCCTCATCAATCGTCGCGCCGTTATCGTCCACAATCGTTGACTTTAAGCGAATACGCTGCCCGGCGGCCAGATGGTACGGGTTGACGCTGTAAAAATCCGTCTCCGTGGTTGAGGCTGGGTAAAAATAATCGGAAGCCAGCGGCTCAGTCGGGTTGGCGCTCAGGTTACGCAGCCCTGGCAAAGCAAACGCCAGCGCGTGGGCAATCACCCCGTTTTCCACATCTTCCGGAAGAATCATCCCGGCCAGCAGCGGCGTGCCGACGGCATGCGCGCTGGACAAGGTGTCAGGATTGCTCCCATCTCCCCGCACATCAAAAAATTCAATCGCCCCTGCCTCCAAAATCGTTGTCCCTTCCAACCCGCCGCCCAAACTGGCGCACGGCCCACTGCGAACGGTCGTCGCCTGCCAAAAATCATATTCTTCAAACGTATCTGCGTTGTAAAGAACCAGGTGTCCATCCGCCCCTGTGTCCTGTGGCCCGTTGGGGCGCACCGTCCCGGCCGGGGCCGGCACAGGCACGGGGCCGCCCTCCTGATCAATGCCAAATGTGGGGCTGGGCCAGCCCAGGTTGCCGTTATAATCGCAAATCAGCACATTTTGCGTTCCCGTTCCGGCGCGGAAAATGGGGATGGTGAAATTGTCGTACCCCACGTCCATGAAGGGCCAGTTGACTGTCTGGGGATAGTCTACGGGGCGCTGATCCGTCGTGTCACCGCGCAAGACGCGGTAGGTAACGAGGATTTGCTGATCGCTGGTGGACAGCGCCTCGGCGGCAGTGACCGTTTGCCGCCAGGCGCTGTTGGCGGCAAACAAGGGAATCGGCAGCGAAAAATCGCGCAGTCCGGCTCCCGGCTTGAAAATGGCGGGGAGATAGAGTGTGGCAGTGGTGACGGCCGTGTTACCGATTGAGACGTAAGCAGCGGCGCTCTGACCCGATGTCGTTGCTGGGGCAGGCGGGCTTTTTCTCAAGCCTGCTGCAGCGGCAACCCATCCACTAACGGTGATGAGAATCATCACGATAACGAGTAAAAACATAACTGATAATGAAAATCGCGTTTTCATCGTATCCCTCACGTGATGTAGGGCAAATCAGTCGTTTGCTCCCATAATTGCTACTGTTCTTGGCCAATTCATCGCGTAACTTCTGGACAATTACTGCTTGCGCGACAACTTGTTCTTCCAAATTCGCTCATCCGTGTCAGTGCGTTCAGCGGCCGGGCAGTGAGCGCTTCTTTATCGAGCTTGTTGCGTTGCTCGCGGTATGGGCAGGCCGTTCCCCTTTGCTTGTTGCTGTTGAACTTGAGGGCATTATACAGGAAAAACGGCCGTAACTGACAGTGAGATCGCGCCTGAATGGGCACGGCCGTCTTGTTGTACTAAACTTGAGGCCACTTTGCAAAGAAAACGACCGTTCCTGGCAGGGAAACGGCCGTTTTATTGCTGGTAGCTACAACCTACTGAAACTAGCATTCACTACTCTCCAATTTCCCAAACACCTACCCAACCGCAACCGCTTCTTCCGCCACCGGCAGCGCCGCTGGCAGCGCCGCCGGCAGCTTACAACCGCAGTCAGCAAAAAGCGCTTGCACTTCCTCAAAATCAATCTCCTCCTTCTCCATCAACACATCCACAATTCGATCCAGTACTTCCCGGTTGACCTGCAACGCCGTCCGCGTCCGTTCCAACTGCGCCTGGTAAATCGCTTCCATCTCGTCCCCCATCTGGGCGGTCACGTCCGGGCCGGCGCCCAGCTTGCCCAACATCGCCGTGTTGGCCATCATGTGCAGCAAGCGCCGCACATTCTCCAGGTCATTCGATGCGCCAGTCATAGCAATGCTGAAAATCTCTAATTCAGCCGCCCGGCCGCCTAAAGAGACGCACATACGATTGATGATGTCATCCTTCGTCAGCGTATAGCGTTCTTCCATCGGCTTGTGGTCTACGTGGCCCAGCGCACCGCCGTAGCGGACGATGGAAACGCGGGCGATACGGTGTTCCGGCTGGAAGACACAGGCAGCAACGGCGTGCCCGGCCTCGTGGTAGGCGACCCGCAGCCGGTCTTCGGTACGCATGTTGGTGATGGGCTGGCGCAGCCCCAGCGTGTGTTCTGGCATGGCAGTGCGGAAATCGCGGTAGCTCATTCTATCGCGCCCATCGAACAGCGCCCGCCGCAGCGCTTCGTTGAGCAGGTATTTGATGTCGGCCGGGGTGAAGCCGGGGGTATCGGCAGCCAGGCCGTCTACATCCATGCTCTCATCGTGGGCCATTTTGTCCAGGTAGTAGCGGATGATGTCTTTACGGCCGTCCATATTAGGCGCGTCCACGCGGATTTTCTTGTCGAACCGGCCCGCCCGCAGCAGCGCCGGGTCCAGCGTCATAACGCGGTTGGTAGCTCCCATCGTCAGCACCCGTTTGTGTGCGCGGGGCATGGGGGGAATCGGCCGTCCCACCAGCCGGGCGGGCAGATGCTTGAGCCGATGTCGGAAGCGGGCCAGCTTTGCCCGCCAGCCGTGTTCTAGATTAAAGCCGCTCATCTCTACCAGCATGGTGGAAAGCAGGCCCATGCTGCCGCCCATCCCCATAAAGCCGCCCATCATGCCGCCCTGCGTCTGGCCGTTTTGCGAAACGCCGGAACGCGCGGAGCCGATAGCGTCAATCTCGTCAATAAAGACAATGGCCGCGCCGTACTCATTAGCCGCTTTGCGCGCCTTGCGGTACATGCTCATCACCTTCATGGGGCCAACGCCGATGAACATCGCTTGCAGCGAGGAGGCGTCTACAAAGAAGAATGGCACGCCCGCTTCGGTACTGATGGCCTGCGCCAGCCAGGTCTTGCCGGTGCCGGGCGGCCCTTCCAGCAGCAGGCCATTGAGCGGCTCGCCGCCCATATCTTCAAAGCGCTTGACTCCTTTCAGTAAAGTCACAATCTGTCGCGCCTGTTCCACTAACTCCGGCTGACCGCGATAATCTTTGAAGCCGATCCCTTCTGCGCCGGGGTAGATAGTGTACATGCGGGAGCGGGCCAGGAACCAGAAGATGGCGACGAATTGGATGATGGCGATAGCGATGAAGAACACGAGTTGGAGAATGAAGCCGAGGGCTGATAACAACAAACGCATAAACGTGGCATTGAGCAGCGCGCCGGTAACGATGGCGATGATGATGGTCGGAAGGATCAGGCGGCGAATCCAGCGCCAGATTTTAGCCGCGGGACGGTTGCGCCGGGCAACGGCCGTATCGCCCGCATGTTCGTGAATAATATCTACCGTACTCATAATTAAGCCTCCAGGGAACGTAGGGGATGGTTAGGACGCCCGAGATAAGCCCGATCAAGCGTCGCTATAATCACGTCTTCACTCGTCGAGAATGTCAAAAAAGCATCTTGGTTATGCGGGCCGGCCAGATAGGCAGCAGCGCTGTCAGTGACAGCCATGATGCCCAATACCTGCCAGGCCGTCGGGGCGGGACCATGATCCAGCGTGTTCACCGGGCGAATTTCCATAAAGACGATACCGATGCTGCTGGCGTCCGGCGTGTACTGCAAGCCCGCTGCCCATACCGCTTCGGCCGTCGTCCGCACCAAGTCAATCTGGGCATTGGTCACTTCATCTTCCGATAACCCGTCTCGTGAGATTGCGCCCAGCACAGCATAGACGAGGACGATGTAGTTGTCGTCGCGGGTTACCTGCACCACGTCTAGCAGCGGCTGATCGGCTTCTGCCTGGTCGGCCAACCGGCTCAGTTCGTCGGGAGCGGCAGCCGTGCTGTCCGTCACACCCGCGCTGTCGCTGAGCGCCTGTAAGCCGGGTAATTCGACCGAGTCGATGACCGCTGAACAGGCAGTGAGCAGGAAGGTCAATCCGGCTAAAATCATGAACCATTGTTTACGTAACATCTGATACTTCCATTACCTGAGAGGTCTAGCAAAACCTCCGGGAGATTGCTGCCCCGTCGGGTTTTCAAGGTCTACAAACTGAATTGCCTGTTTGACGCAGGCATATATATTTCTCTTACGTTGATGGGAAAATTCTCAGGGTGTGTTTAGTATTGGGGAATTGGCGTCAGGAACGGCCGTTGTCCACAGCGCTGGCCCGGTAAAGGGTGAGGCCGGATTGAACGGTGAGGAAGGAAACGGCCGTGACCAAAACCGCTACAACCAGATTGCCCACGAGGAAACGCTGGGCCAGCGCACTTGCCTGCCCGCCAAGCGTCAGTTCAGGTATATAGCCGGTTTGGAACAAGAAACCGCCCACCTGGCGGCTAAGTATGTAAAACGGGGCGACGACAAACGTATTCCAGACCACAGCCGCCGCATACAGCGCCGCCCGATTTAACTGCTTAAACCAGGCGGCCAGCAGCGTCGTCACCATCAAATCAACGCCGGGTATGGGCAAAACGCTGATGAAGGCACCCAGGGCAAAGGCGGCAGCCAGATTGCGCGGCGTGGCATTGCTCTGCGTCAATTCTTGCCACTGCTGTTTGAGAGTGATGGACAAGTTGGCCAATAACTTGCCGGGAATGTTTGTCTCGCGTACCATGCTGCTCATTGTAGGCGCGCAGTACGATGGGTGATGGGCTGGTTGCCTACGAGAACCGATGGTTATTGAGTGAGGATGGACTCGATGCGAAAGTTTAAGTTGTGGCGTCGTTGGGGGTTACGGGTGGGTGCGGTTGCGGTGGGAACGGCCGTTCTCCTCCTCATCTATGCCTTCTGGCCCGTTAACGAAGATTTGAGCGGGCTGATTCCACCTGAAGGCCAATACACCGTCACCATTCTGCGCGACGCCTGGGGCGTCCCCCACATCTTCGGCCAGAGCGACGCCGATGCCGCCTACGGGCTGGGCTACGCTCACGCCGAAGACGACTTCCTCACCATCCAACAAACCCTCGTCGCCGCCAAAGGGATGCTGGGGCAGGTGTACGGCCCCGACTCCGCGCCGGTAGATTACGCCCTGGGCTGGCTGCGTATCCGCGAGCGGGTGGCGGCACAGTACGAAACCAATCTCAGCCCCGAAGTCCGCGCCATTGTGGAAGCCTACGCTGATGGCTTGAACCATTACGCGGCCCTACACTCGGACGAAGCGATTCCCGGCCTCTATCCCGTTACCGGCCAGGATGTGGTCGCCGGATTCGCCCAGCGCACTCCCCTCTTCTTTGGTCTGGACAGCGCCCTGACGGAACTGTTCGCCGAGGAACGACAGCGCGCCGTCACGGCAAAGAACGTGGCCGCGACTGATGATTCAAGATTGAAGATTAATGTCTCGCCGCCATCAATCTTTAATTTTCAATCATCAATCACTTCCCAATACGGCTCCAACACCTTCGCCGTCGCGCCCGGACGCAGCGCCAACGGGGAGACCTTTTTAGCCGTCAATGCCCACCAGCCCTGGGAAGGGCCGGTCACCTGGTATGAAGCGCACATACATAGTGAAGAGGGATGGGACATGGTGGGCGGCACGTTTCCCGGCGCGCCGCTCATTTTGCACGGTCATAATCGGGATTTGGGCTGGGCGTTTACGGTGAATAGCCCGGACTTGATTGATATTTATGTGCTGGACATCAATCCCGATAATCCCAACCAGTACCGCTTTGACGGGGAATGGCGCGACCTGGAGGTATGGGAAGTCCCGCTCAAGGTGAAACTGTTGGGCCGCCTGACGTGGACGGTGAAGCAGGAAGCGCTCTGGTCGGTGTATGGGCCAACGGTACGCCGTCCTCACGGCGCGTATGCGATTCGTTACGCCGGGATGGACGAGATTCGCTATGTAGAGCAGTGGTTCCGGCTGAATAAGGCGGCTAATTTTGACGAATGGCAGGCGGCGATGAGTATGGGGGCGATTCCAATGTTTCACATCGGGTATGCGGATAAGGAGGGGAGTATTGGCTATTTTTATAACGGCCGTATCCCCCGCCGCGCCGAAGGGTATGATTGGACCCTTTATCTGCCCGGCGACACTTCCGAAACCTTGTGGACGGAATATGTCCCCTTTGCCGAACTGCCCCACGTCATCAATCCGCCGTCCGGATTCATCCAGGACGCCAACAGCAACCCGTTCATCGCCACCTTTGGCCCCGGCAACCCCGACCCGGCCGATTTTTCGCCGACAATGGGAATTGATACGCGCGTTTCCAGTCGCTCGCTGCGCCTGCTGGAATTGTTCAGCGCGGACGAGTCGGTGACGTATGAAGATTTTGTGGCTTACAAATATGACCTGTTTTACTCGGCCGATTCGGATGTACCCGGATGGATTGACCAGGTTGTGAATGCGGATTTACCGGATGATCCGGCGGTGCGACAGGCGGCCGCTATTTTGCGCGATTGGGATTTGCAAACGAACCGGGAAAGCGTGGGGGCAACAATTTTTGTGCTGATGATGACGATAGTGGACGAGCAGGGGTTGGCTGATTATGACGGCGACGCACTGACGCATACGCCGATTCCGACGGAGGCGCTGGTAACAGGATTGGCCCAGGCGGCGGCGCTGCTAGAAGAACAGTACGGCCGTATCGCTGTCCCCTGGTCGGAACTGAATCGGCTGCAACGGGGCGAGGTTGACCTGGGGCTGGCGGGCGCACCGGATATTGTGCGTGCAGTGTATGGGGAGTTGGAAGAGGACGGCCGTTTCCGCGGCGTGGCCGGTGATTCTTACGTCCTGCTTGTCACCTGGGAAGCTAATGGCAGCGTCCATTCCGAAAGCATTCACCAATACGGCAGCGCAACGCTCGTCGAGAATTCCCCCCATTACGCCGACCAAGCCTCCCTGTTTGCCGCCCAACAGCTAAAACCGGTCTGGTACGACGAAGCAGATATTCGCGCCCATCTGGAACGCGCATATACGCCGGGTGAAGAATAACTACATTTAGACACGACCCAACAAGACCAAGAAACCAAAACCAACAGCCACAATATCCAACATCAGCAAGGCCAGGAGAATCAGCTTTTGTGACGTGGTAAAGTTGCTGAGCGCGAAATCAAGCTGGCTGCCAGAATCCAGATCATCCAAAGTCATATCCATCTCATCGTAAGTGGAGCTGGTTCGCGCTGTTTTACTCCGCAGATGGTCAAAGTCGGCATCAAAGCTGGTATCTGTTAATTCGGCCGTGCCCATGGTAGGGCTATCTGCATTATCCAATTCATCATCGTCATCAAATATATTGTATTGTGACATCCTGTACCTCCTAAATACCTATTTTGTAAATAGGCTATCCGCATTCGGGCGAAAAGTCAACGGATCATTTTCCCGGAAACGCGGCGTTTCCGGGAAAATAGCGACCTTAGTTTTGAACGGCCTGTCTTTGCTGCCAAAAATAAAAACCGCCGCCTAACAAAAGGAGTAAGACCAACAGCGCCCAGATGCTGTGCGCCAGAGCGGAAACGACAACGGTTATGAAAGACAGCAGAAGCGCCAGGAAAAAGGTAACGGCGGCAACCGCCTTCCGGCCCAAATTGCCCAACACCGGGATAAACCGCAGCAGCGCCGTCAGCGGGCTGACCAGCAGGCCCAGGCCCAGCCACATCAAGCCGCTGCCGAAGACGCGGAAGCCCCACAACAAGTTTTTGTACTCGGTGTTTAACCGGGCAATGGCCTGTTCCCGGTCGCCGGCTAGAACGCGGTACAGTTCGGCTTTATCGCGGTAGTTGTAGCGCGTTATTTCTGTTTCAGATTGGACGCCAAAGGCGGTGACGGTGATGCCAACGGGAACGGCCGTAAAGCTCACCCGAACATCACCCAACACCGGCGCATCCAGCGTACCTTTCCCTGCAAAAATATATGCCTCGCCAATCCGATACGGCCCTTCCTGCACATTTTGGATGCTGAGCGCCAATGGTTCCGGGCGGGGTAGTTGAATCTGCTGCGGGTTAAACCGGTACACACCAATGTTAGCCGATTCGGCCGTAAAGGCGGCCTCATCAATGGTCAGCGGCAGGTTGATATGGCCTTTCGGGTCATAAAACTCCCCGGCAGGACGCGGATCGTTCGTCCAGGCCATCTCATAAGTGTAAGATGTGCCATCCTCATCCGATTCTTCATCCTCGATCCAGGCATATATTTCCACCCAACGATTGATTTGCACAAAGTCATCCGGACGCAGGTAGCGGTCGTCGTTGACGGGAACGGCCGTTTCCAACCGCCCCGTCACACTAACAAACTCCCCTTGCAGGGCCGGGTCAACCGCTGTGGCGTTGGCGGGCTGGCTCTTTTGCGCAACATCAGCCAGATTCACCCGCCCCTCGTTGCGCCACAACAACACAAACGCGCCCACTACTATCAGCGCTCCAAACATCACCCGTGCCAGTGGATTACGATTCTTATTTTTACGGCGATTCAATCTCATTAGTAAAAAAACCTTCGCCACGAATTCCACCCATTACACGAATTAACAACCGCCTAATCCGTCAAATTCGTGCAATTCGTGGCAAAAAATCCGAACTCACTGAAAACTCATTCCTTCCGGCTTATTGTTCAGCAGCCCCTCAATCCGCTCCATCACCTCATCCGTCAACTGCGGCATGACATCCAGCGCCTTCATATTATCATGAACCTGTTCCACGCGGGACGCGCCGGTAATCACCGTACTCACATTCGGATTTTTCAAGCACCAGGCAATCGCCAGCCGCGCCATCGTCGTGCCCAATTCCTCGGCCAATTTAGTCAGTTGGCGCACAATAACCAGCCGCTGCTGCCACTCCTCGCTCTCGAACATTTCCCGCAGCCACTCGTACCCCGCCAGCGACACCCGCGTCCCTTCAAGAATGCCGTCATTATACTTGCCCGTCAGAAAGCCAGAGGCCAATGGCGACCAGATCGTCGTGCCCAATCCAATCGCCTCATACAGGCGGGCGTACTCCACCTCCATCGTGCGGCGGTGGAACATGTGGTATTGCGGCTGTTCCATCGTTGGCGGGATGAGGTTGTACTGCCGGGCGATGCTGTACGCTTCCATCAACTGCTGCGCTGACCATTCCGATGTGCCCCAATAAAGCACCTTGCCCTGTTGAATCAGATTAGTCATTGACCACACCACTTCTTCCATTGGTACTTCGGGGTCGGGGCGGTGGCAAAAGTAGAGGTCAAGATAATCCACTTGCAGCCGTTCCATCGCCTGATGGCATGCTTCCACAATATGCTTGCGGCTTAATCCGCGCTGGGTCGGCTGCGCGTCAGCAATTGAGCCAAACATCACCTTGCTGGAAATGATATAGCTGTCGCGCCGCCAGCCAGCTTTTTTGAGCGCCTGGCCCATGATGATTTCTGATTGACCATGCGCATATACTTCGGCATTGTCAAAAAAGTTGACGCCGGCATCGTAAGCGGCGGTCATGCTTTTCAGCGCCTGGTCCACGTTCATCTGGTTGCCAAATGTGACCCACGAGCCAAATGAAAGGGCGCTGACTTTTAATCCCGATTTTCCTAAACGACGATATTCCATTTTTGTCTCCTAACCTGGACAAGCCAGAAAAGATTTCGACACGCATTTCACGAATTACACGAATAGGACGGTTTGATTCGTGTCAAAAATTGGATCTACTTAGCTCGACTTTGTACATTCCTAACAGATTGCTTCCAAACCGTACTCGACCGCGTGGGTTTGTATTCAAATAATATTTGCATGTCACTCTTTTTATGCGATGTTCAAATATTCGTACTCGAGTAAAGTTGCATTGAC
>JAJRYT010000043.1 GCA_024275635.1 Chloroflexota bacterium
GCGGCGTCAATCCAGCCAATTCGCCGGCTTCACGTTGTCGTCGCCAAGTGGTCAGATGTGACGAGTACAAACTTTCTCGCCTGCGCAGTCTGCCGATTTGTCCTGGCTGCTGACGACATTTATCCGCTTCTTCCAGCGCCCACGATTTGTATCCGGCCGTAAAGGTGCGTCGTTTTGCCTTTGGCAGCGCTTCCGGGTTTGGCCGGTCGGTCTCTCCAGCCCCATTTTGACTAATTATCTGTTCTTGTTTTGGTGTCATTTTGATCTCCTTCGCCCTCAGATACTACACTAATTTCTGAGTGTAAAGTGTCCCACCCTATATTGACACAAAGGGAACGCGCGCTTTCTTGGGTTTACAGAAAGTACAAACGGAAATCTGAATATGGGGTGACCTGCCTGATGGTAGAAATACCTAACCCAAATAACCCGGATAAGCCTTTACGGGCAAAGTTCGGGTATAAATCTCTAAAACGAAATGACAAGGCTGTCATTACCGACAATATCACCCATTTTTATAATGGGCGTAATGAATTAGCGTACAGATTATTGGCAGATAAATGTGAGTTGTGTGGTTCCTCGGACAGAATCCAGGGACACCATGTTCGTAAACTCAAGGATGTGGTTAAGCGGTATCAAGGCCAACGGCATCCTCCGCTATGGGCGAAGTTCATGATGGAACGTCGTCGCAAGGTGGTTTTTGTTTGTCATCAATGTCATAAGGATATTCATGCGGGACGGTATGACGGCCGTAAAGTGAAAGCAAGACATACTGGAGAGCCGGGTGATACAGAAACGGTCATGCCCGGTTTGGCGGGGGGCAGTTGGAAAAGCGCCATTAACGCTGCCCGGCCGGCGATTAGCGACGACTGGCATGTGATTGAGGTGGAATGGCAGGCAGCTTCTACACATGATGTAGGGAAACGGCCTTTTTTCATTGCCTGTTGGTGCGTGTGGCTATTGAAGCGTTGGGGTGGGGAACGGCCGTTTTCGCGTTATAATGACTATGTATTGGTATTGTGTGTACCGAGGAGTCCATGATGCGAAAACTGAATGTAATACTATTACCAACGATTATTCTCATTGCTCTGCTGTACTTGGCGGCTTGCCAGCCTACGACAACTGACCCCTTATCCGAATTAATCGTCCCCACAGCCATTATTTCTGCCCGGCCGGATTCCCTGACAATTGCCGAACCGACGCCGAAAGCGGAACTGCCCAGCCCGCCAACTTTCCAGCCGACGCGCCTATTGGCCGACCAGTCAACGGCGCCGCCGACCCCACAACCTTCGCCGACGCTGCCGTACCAGGTCGCGTTTGTAACGGCCGATGATACACTCAATGTACGCTCCGGGCCGGGGATAGATAATGAGATCGTTGGTGAATTGGCGCCAAATGCGCCTGTTGCCGAGATGACCGGGGACGGTCAGCTGGTGTCTGGCTCTACCTGGGTTCCAATTCAAGCTGATAGTTTAACTGGGTGGGTGAACGGCCGTTTTCTCGTCGAGGTAGTCGATGGTGAGTCATTTTGCCAGGATGAGGCTGTGATGGCGATAGTAGCGGGATTGGCAACGGCCGTTGCCAACCAAGACGGCGATCAATTCGCTAAACTCATTCATCCTGAACGCGGCCTGCGTATCCGCCACGCCTGGTGGAACCCGGAAGTAAGCCTCAGTTATGCAGAAATAAGCCGCATCTTCACCAGCGCTGTCAGCTATGATTGGGGCGTGCAAGATGGCAGTGGCAATCCCATTATCGGCTCATTCCGTCAGGAAATCCTGCCTCTGCTGCAAGAAGATTTGCTCCTGGCGACCGAAACTGGCTGCGACGAAATCATTCACGGCGGCACGGCGGGCATCGTGCGCCTGCCCGATGGCTACGATGTGGTGCATTTTTACGCGCTACACCGCCCCGGCACGGAAGAATTTGCCGGGATGAATTGGGGAACCTGGGTTGTGGGTATCGAGCGCTGGCAGGGAAATTACTACGTGAGCTTCCTGGTTCATTACCAGTGGGAAATTTGATCCTCAGCAAAGCGTACCTCGAAGAATAAAACTTGACGCTGGCATTTTTACTTTTTCCAGTGTGGGGCGATTTTCAAAACCACCCTGCACACCAGAGAGAAAGCGGCGCGTGAAGTTGCCTATAAAATTCCTCTAATCTGGTTCCTGCGGTAAAAGCTGGGCCAACAAATGCAGCGCATTCCCGCCCATGATGGCGATAATTTCATTCTCGGCAAACCTGTGCTGCGCTAATGCCGCGGCTAGGTAAGGCATCCCGGCGGCGTCAATCGGAGTCTGGATAGCGCCGTCAAAATCAGTACCGATGGCGATGTGGCTCACGCCAACCAGGTCTGCGCCATAACGGATGGAGCGGGCGATAGCATCCACCGTTGTGCTGCCAGTCGTCTCCGGGAAAAAGGCGGCCCCGATAAGCCCGCCTGCGGCCGCGATGCCCTGTGCCTGTGTGTCGGACAGGTTGCGGGGGCTGTCGCACACACCCTGAAATCCGGTGTGGGAAACGATGACAGGCGTGTCAAAGTTGGCTAAAACATCCTCTATCAAACACGGGGCGGCATGAGCCAGATCGAGAATCATCTGCCGGGCCTGGGCGCGCCGGACTAGTTCGCGGCCAAAAGGAGTCAGCCCACCCTGTTTAATCCCATGCGCCGAACCGCCAGCTTCATTGTCGAAGAAGTGGGTCAGGCCGATGATGCGAAAGCCAGCGTCGTAAAGCAGATCCAGATTATCCAGGCGGCCTTCGAGGGCGTGGATGCCTTCCAACGCCAGCAGCCCGCCGACGAGATGGGGCTGGTTTCGGCGGTCGCTGAGTAATCGTGCCAGGTCGGGAGCGGTTTTGATGAGGCGGAAACGGCCGTTACTCTCCCGCTCCAATTGTTCTACCCGCGCGGCCATGTACAGGGCGCGCTGCAGTAAACTGCCCCAGGTGCGGCGCGGCCAGCGTTGACCAACGGCCAGCCAGGTCAACAAATCAGGCTGGTTGTCCCGGTTGCGTTGGAAGTTAATTCCCAATGGGATTTTGGTGGCGGCGGCGAACACTTGCAGCGCCACGCCCCCTTCGATAAGCCGGGGCAGGTCAATGTGGCCATACCTGTTTCGCCGGAGCCAGTCGCGCCGCCAGAGTGGAGGATCGGCGTGTAGATCAACAACGGGAACTGCACTGTGGGCGGTTGGTCTTGATATTTGCGGCGGGTTGATGATGCGGTTCAGTCGCTTTTGTATGATGAGGGGGATGAAGTGGAACAGGGAAACGGCCGTTACACCCACCAAGCTGAGTATAACAACTGTTGACCAAAGGGATAACTGCATTTTATATGTTCAGGTCAAGATAGAATAAATGACTGGACTCTGGCGTTTTTTTGAAATCCTCTCTGGTAGAGGCGGTTCGCGAACCGCCTCTACGTCTCGACTGAAAATCAAAATTCGCCAGATTCCAGTAAATAAAATCAAGATCGCCCGGCGAATGGCCGTAAACGGAGGATAACTTACCCGGTACGGGCGAACGGCCATTTCCTTAACCGCATCCCATTTACCGTCACCAACAGGGAGACGCCGACATCGGCCAGCACGGCCAGCCATATGCTGCCCAGCCCGGCCAGCACCAGTCCCAGAAAGGCCAGCTTGACGCCGATGCTGAGGGCGATGTTGGCCTGGACAGTGCGCATCGCCGCCCGGCTGAGGCGCAGGGCAAAGGGGAGGGCGCGCAAATCGTCGCCCATGAGAACGACGTCGGCCGTTTCCATCGCCTGGGCCGTACTGCCGATGGCGATGCCGACGGATGCGGTTGCCAGCGCCGGGGCGTCGTTAATGCCGTCGCCGACCATGGCGACCTGCCCATGTTGTTCGCGCAGTTGGGAGACGGCCGTCACCTTATCCTCCGGTAAACAGTTGGCGCGCACGGCCGTTACCCCCACCTCGGCGGCGATTTTGGCGGCGGTGGCCTGGTTATCGCCGGTGAGCATGACCAGCGGGGAGACGCCCAACTGTTTCAGTTCGGACAGAGCGGCCCGGCTGGACGGCCGTACTGCATCGGACACGGCAATAAATCCGGCAAATTTATCCCCATCGCTGACCAGCATCGTAGTGTACCCGGCGTCGTCGGCTGCGGCTACCAGGGGGCAAAAATCGTCGTGCGGGATGTTTTCATCAAAGTAGGTGTGGCTGCCAACGGTAACTTGACGGCCGTTCACCTCCCCGGTCACGCCGCTGCCCGTCATCGTTTGCACATCGGCCGCTGCCGGGTAACGGCCGTTCACCCCGCGCTGTGCCGATGCGGCCAAAACCGCTTCTGCCAGTGGATGCGCGCTGCGTTGTTCGACGGCGCTGGTGAGGGCCAGCAACTCGTTGCATGGCTCGCAAATGTCCGCCCCTTCGCAGTGGATGGATTGGGCGCGGATGACGGACGGCCGTCCCGCCGTCAGCGTCCCCGTTTTGTCAAAGGCCATCGCCTGCACCCGGCTCAATGCCTCCAAATACGCCCCGCCTTTGAACAAGACGCCGTGCCGCGCCCCGTTGCTGATGGCGCTGATAAGGCTGACCGGTGTGCTGATGACCAGGGCGCAGGGGCAGGCGACGACGAGCAGCGCCAGCGCCCGGTACAGCCAGTCGGTGAAGGATGCGCCAAAAAAGAGGGGCGGGACGACGGCTACCAATGCTGCCAGAACGACGACGGCGGGCGTGTAATAGCGGGCGAACTGGTCTACGAATCGCTGCGCCGGGGCGCGCCGTTCCTGGGCTTCGGCCACCATGTTGATGAGGCGGCTGATGGTGTTGTCGGTGGACAGATGGGTGATTTCGATTTCCAATGCGCCTTCGCCGTTGATGCTGGCGGCAAAGACCTCGTCGCCCACCTCTTTTGCCACCAGTTTGCTTTCGCCGGTGATGGGGGCCTGGTTGACGGAAGATGTACCGGCGGTGATACGGCCGTCCATCCCAATCCGCTCCCCTGGTTTGACCACCATCGTCTCGCCCACCTGCAGATCTACCACCGGCACGCGCTGTTCTTCCAGGCCGCAGAAAGGGCAGGGGCCGCCGCTGTAGCCGTCTTGCCCCAGATGCCCGGCGCAGTCCAGGCAGGGGCGCAAAACGGTGGCCTCATTGGGGGCGACGGCCATCAGGCTGCGGATGGATTCCCGCGCCTTCGCTCCGGTGAACCCTTCCAGCGCCTCGCCGATGGCGAACAGCACCATCACCAGCCCGGCTTCGGTGTAAGCGCCGATGATGACGGCGCCGATGGCGGCGATGGTCATGAGGACGTTGATGTTGATTTCCCGATTGATCTTGACGGCGCGCCAAGCGCTGCGAAAGACGGGGAATCCGGCAACGGCCGTTGCCGCCACCGAGGTCACATTCAGCCAGGGGGATTCCAGCCCCAGCATCGGCAAAAACTCATTAAAAATTAGCCCTGGCAGCGCCAAAACCGCTCCCAGCAGCGCCAGCCGGGTGTTGGTTCGCTGCCACATAAACGGGAGGAGACTGGTGGCTGGAGAGTGGCGATTGGAGACTGGCGGCTGTGGACTAGAGACTGGAGACTGGTCGGTCACGTCGTAGCCCAGTTCGCGCACGCGGGCGATGATTTTTTCTGGGGGGACATCTCCTTCTACGCGCAAAATCTCGGCGCTGAAATTGAGCGAGGCCAGCTCGATGTTTTCCAGCCGGTTGATACCTTTTTCGACCGTGGCGGCGCAACTGGCGCAGTCCATCCCGGTGATGTAAAAAGTTTGTTCTCTTTGTTCGGTTTCTAAATTCATTGTGAAATCCTTGACAAGTCAATCTGCCGGGATTGTATACCTTCAAGTCAGGTTGAATGTCAAGGGATTGGTGGAATTTGTTTTGTGTTTTGGGGGAAATCAGTCGGTTTGATCGTTGGTTGATCGCACTTCTTCACACTTGTTTTTTATGAAAGCGATGCGGTGGCAAAGATTTTCTCAGCCCGCCTCGCGCCTTCCTTATTACCTAATCGGGTTAGCTCAATATCATCTTCACTAAAAAAGGGAGCGCCAACGACCTTCAACTTGCTTTCTAACCGGGGTAAATTGCCGCCGAGAAATTCATCTCCCTTCCAGGAGGCATCCGAAAAGTTGGGGGCGGTGCGGCAAATGGAACCGGTTTGATGGCGGTGTGGTTTTGTCATGGGTTTTAACGGGGCGGCGGTTCGGACTCAAGTGCCAGAAACAGTCGGGCAAAGATGAAGGCGTTGGGGCCGGCGACGCGAAGGAGGTAGCCTTCGTCGTCGTAGACCAGTTCGGTGGTGGTTTGGGTGTGGGCCTGGCAGTTGGCTTCCAGCAGGGCCAGTTCCAGCAGAGCGTCGCGCACGGCTGGTTCCGCCGACACCACCAGAATGCAGTAGCCGCCATCCTCCTGCCAGATATGGACATGCTGCCCTTGCAGCCGCTCCAGAATCGCCTGCCCGGCGCTGCTGCTGAGGACGCAGCCAGTGGTTGCCGTCAGCCAGTCTAACACGCCCCGCGCCGACGGCCGTCCCACCGGATTGGCGCAGACCCGTACCAGCATCTCGGCAAAGGTGGGGCTTTGGCCGTGCCGCTGGTACAAATCTTGCAGGAACAACTGGAGTTCATGCTGGAGGATGAGTAGTTCCGTCACCTGTTTGTCCAGCGCCAGGTAGCGGGATTCGGCCAGGTTGATGAGGGCGTGGTCGTTCAGGTCGCCGTCGTCCCAGGCGGTGAGTAGGGCACGGATGTCGGCCAGGGCAAAGCCGAGCCGCTGGGCGCGCTGGATGAGGCGCAGCCGCTGCACGGCTTCCGGTTGGTAGAGGCGGTAACCGGAGTCGGAACGGCCGTCTGGCTGGAGCAAGCCCTGTTCCTCATAGTAGCGCAAAGCGGAGGTGCGCAGGCCAACTTGTTTGGCTAATTGTCCGATAGTCAACATAACATCAATTATTCGTATCCGTCAAGCGCGCCTGCGTATAAAAATCCCGCGACAACCACAAAGGATAACTGCGCTTCAGCCACTTGAATTTATTGCCAATTTCGCCCCGGAACAATTCCTGCGCTTTTCCTATTTGAATTTCCAGCAGCGAAGGCGCTTTGGCCTTCAGCCCATAGCGCAAGGGATAGCCAAGAAAAGTCAAAAAATCGCGGGTTAAATTCTCGAAAATCTCCACTTGACGGGTAGAAAGCTTTTGTTCCCAGCGCGTGACAACAGCCGGGTCCGGCCGCGCCCCAACCAGTTTGTGCTGTTTTGTCGTATAGCTCGGCGGATTAAATCCGGTTGATTGTAACATTTCCGGCTGGTAATCAAGCTCCAAAAATTCGCTGATCGCACGCATCGTGGCTTCCGGTTCAAGCACTAAAGCTTCATACTTGACACGCATAACCCGTTTCGGACCATAGACTGTTTCTGCGGCCAGGCCAAATGAAGTCAGGCGCGTCCACCACCGGGCGGCTTTGATGATGCTGTTTGGCCCCCAGTCCAGCGGTAAAATGGAGGCGGCCACAGCCCGTCCATCGCGGATGATATGAATCATTTTGGCATTGGGGAATAATTGCAGCAGGGATGCGGCGTAACCGAGGTTTTCGGGCGTGTGGTCAACCCAAATATTGGCGTTGGGTTGGTTTTGCTCGCGGGCATATTGGGTCACAATCCAATTTAGCACATGCGCATAAGAAGGCGCTGTTGTGTTCGTCAACGCTTGAGAAGGCTCGATATCGAACTCCCAGATTTTGAAACGCCAATGTTTTTTGGTTAATGCCAGCAAAGCGGCCGGATTTGATTCGGAGACCGCGCCTCTGTTAATGGCGCGGAGAACATCAATTTTGAAATGGGATTCGGGCGAGCAAATGCAATTTGAATGGGAGCCGATCATAGCGCCAAGAAGCGTTGTGCCGCTGCGGCTGCATCCGCCGATGAATAGTTGCTGGTTAATTTGGTTGTCTAACACAATTGCAAGGTTCCTTTGTCAGATTGAAGCGCTGATTGTACCTCAATCTTTTTCAAACAACCTTTTTAACTGTGAATGGTTGGCGTCTCGATTAGGGTGTCGCTGTTTTCCGTCTGGCTGAGATAATCGGTGATGGCTTTGCCCAGGGCGGCGGGTTTGAAACCAAACGGGCCTAATCCGCCATGGTAAACGACACGGCCGTCTACCCCCACCAGGTACAACCGTGTTGGCCAGGCGGCATACGCTTTGTTGACGGCGTCGTCCATCTCATCCACGTAAGTGTGAATGCCGTATTGCAAGGCCGTCTCGCAGTTACCGGCTACCTGCCGTCGTTCCTCGATAGTTTTGGGGTCGTACACATCTGTGGCTACTTTGGAGCGGGCCAGTTTGAGCATTTTGCCGGTGATGCCTTTGCCCAGCCACCAGCCGTCTACGGGATGGGCTTCGCGGATGTAAATGGAGAGGAATTGGACGCGGTCGTGGTATTTCTGGTACAGGTCGTGGAGACTCACGGTCCCCTTGACGTAAGGGGGTCAGGTGAAACTGCCGAAGACCAGGGCGACCGGTTTTTGGCCGCGAAAATCGGAGAGCCGAACCGGGTTTTGCCCGTTGACATCGTGCAGTTCAAAATCGGGAGCCATGTCGCCCACTTTGGGGGCGTGGGCGTCGTAGCGCTTTTGCCAGGCAGTGGCAGCTTTGCGGTGTTGAATGGTGTTGGTCATGAATGTATTCCTTATCTCCTACAAATAGTTGGCGTTTTGTTCCAGGGCAGTATTATACTTCAAATAGGGTGATCAGTTGGCTTCCATTTTAAGGTCTCTGGGATTTCGCGTGGTTAGTTCACCGGATGGTTAATTTTTTGACACGAATGGCACGAATTTTCACGAATTTTCTTATTATTCGTGTCATTTGTGTTATTCGTGTCAGGTTTTTTCCTCGACCCCGCGAAATCCTAAAGAACCCCATTTTATTGGTTCGGTTCCAGGTCTACAAAAACTTGATTAGCGGTGTATTGGCCGATGGTGATCGGTTCGGCGGTGTCTGCAAGCTGGATGGTGATGGTTTGGGCGATGGGGGTGTGGGCAACGGCCGTTAGGCGGGTTAACGGCCGTAAACCCAGCGAATCGGCATACCGTAGCAGTTCAGCGTCTTCATCCCGCACGCGCCGAATGATGGCTTGCTGGCCTGGCTGTAGATCGCCCAATGGAAATTCTGTCAACAGGGCTAACTGTAAGTCGGGATCAGGGATAGGATCGCCATGTGGGTCGCGGCAGGGGTCGCCTAACACAATGGCTATGCGTTGGGACATCTTTTCCGAGATAACATGTTCCAGCCGCTCTGCCTCCTCGTGAACTTCATCCCAGGTATAATCCAATTTTTCGTGTAGAAATAATTCTAACAGGCGATGGCGGCGAATAATTTGCAGGGCGGCTTTTTCTCCGTTTGTGGTCAGTGTCGCTCCCCGGTGTTTTTGATATGTGATGAGGGGTGGAGCCGCCCGGGCCATCTTTTGCAACATGCCGGTAACGGTGGCTGGTTTAACTTCCAGCCAGTTGGCGAGTTGGGATGTGGTGGCCCGGCCGTACCGGTTACTGAGTCGATAAATTACTTTGAGATAATCTTGGGCGGATCGGGAAAGTTTCATGCGTATAGTTTCCCCCTCGATTTTATTTTAGGTATGCCTAAATTATATATTTTGTTACACAAAAGTCAAGACGTTTACCGAATGAAGAGGGGAGGTTACAATGGGGCGTAGATATTTGAGGAGAGTAACTACGTGCGAATTATTAGAGAATTGAATGAGACAGATTGGGATGCGTTTGTCGCTATTGTTGCCAATGCCTATCCTGGTATTAAGATCATAACAGCGGCTGACCGGCAGCGTTACCGGCAGCGGTTGGAAATGATGGCTGCCGATCCTACGACTCGGATGGTTGGCGTGGTGGAAAACGGCCGTCTTCTGGGCGGGATGCGTCTCTTCGATTTTACTATGACGCTGCACACGGCTTCTGTGCTGGCGGGCGGGGTGGGCGGCGTGGCTGTAGACCTGGCATATAAGAAGCAGAAAGTGGCGCGGGATATGATCCAGTTCTTCCTGCGCCATTATCGGGAAAGAGGCGCAGCGATAACGGTCCTTTACCCTTTCCGGCCTGATTTTTACCGAAAGATGGGGTTTGGCTATGGCACAAAAATGAGCCAGTATCGGGTGAAGCCAGTCAATCTGCCAAAAGGGGCGCGTACACACATCGCTTTCTTGAGCGCTTCGGATAAGAAGGCGATGCAGGCCTGTTACGGCCGTTTCGCCCAAAAAACACATGGCATGATGTCCCGGCCAGACTTTGACTGGGATGCTGTCTTTGCCGAGCCAGGCGTGCAGGTTGTGGGTTATAAACGGGACGGACAGATACAGGCATATCTCATTTTTAGCTTCCAACCGGGGCCGGCCGGTCATTTTTTGAACAATGAGATTTTGGTACGCGAGCTGGTTTACGAAACCCAGGGCGCATTGGCCGAACTCCTGGCATTTTTACACACCCAGGCCGACCAAATTGATTGCCTCATTTTTAACACGCAGGATGAGGATTTCCATTTCTTACTGCATGACCCGCGTCAAGATGGGAACCTGATGCTGCCGCGGGTTTTGTACCACCAGAGCAATACGCAGGGGGTGGGGTTGATGTACCGGGTGATAGATGTCCCCGGCTTATTTGTGGCCTTAGCCGATCATGATTTTGGCGGGCAAACGTTTCGCTTAAAGCTGACCTTGCAAGATACGTTCCTACCGGAGTATGCCGGAAGTTGGGTGATTGGATTTGAAAACGGCCGTGCCCGCCTCCTTACCCCCACTGAGCATGACATCGCCATTACCCTAAATGTGGCTGAATTTTCCTCATTAGTGATGGGAAGCGTCAGTTTTCGCCAGTTAGTTGCTTACAGTTTGGCTTCTATTTCTGATGCGGCACAGGTAACGGCCGTTGATCGTCTTTTCCACACAGTCTACAAGCCTGTTTGTATGACAACATTCTAATACATGTTCTTTATTTCTTGTATTCGGCTGGGCGTCGTATTGGGCAGAGCCGCGCGGGTGTTTACGATCTGCGCGTTAAGATGATGGCGGGAATAATGCGCGTCGTTTTGCGCTGATATTCTTTAAAGCTGGGGTTCGATGAGGCCATTTGGTCGAACAGTTGCGTGCGCTCTGGTTCCGCAGCAATTGTCGCCAGGGCTTGAAATTGCTCGACACCGACTTCTACGCTGACTGTCGGATTGGCGACGATGTTGTGATACCAATCGGGGTTGGTTGGCGCGCCCTCTTTGGAGGCAAATACGACGAGTCGTTCACCATCAGCCAGGTAGGCTGCCGGATTAATGCGCGGCAGCCCGCTCTTCGCGCCGGTTGTATGCAGAAGGAGTAAGGGCATATTAACAAAATGACCGCCAACTTTGCCCTCATTTGCCCGAAATTCCTCAATAATCGCCTTATTCCATTCATTTGCTTCGCTCATGTGTGTTTCCTCCGAACTAATGTAACTATGGGTCTCTGGGATTTCGCGTGGTTAGTTCACCGGATGGTTAATTTTTTGACACGAATGGCACGAATTTTCACGAATTTTCTTATTATTCGTGTCATTCGTGTCAGGTTTTTTCCTCGACCCCGCGAAATCCTAAAGAACC
>JAJRYT010000044.1 GCA_024275635.1 Chloroflexota bacterium
ACACATTCGCCATATCATGATTAACACTAACGGCAAACGGCTCGCTTATGATGACGCCTTTGTGGCCGAATTGGCGGAAATACGGCCGGCGATTTACTTCCAATTCGACGGTTTCGAATCCGAAACCTACCGCATCATTCGCGGTGAGGCGGATATTCTGACGGAGAAATTACGCGCCCTGGATCGGCTGGCCGCTGCGGATATTCCCGTGGTTCTGGTTCCGGCCATCGAGCGCGGGGTTAACGATCATGAAATCGGTGACATTGTGAAGTTTGGACTGGAACATCCGGCAGTGTTTGGCATCAATTTCCAACCCGCCTTTCATGCCGGCCGCCACGGCGACCATGATCCTATGCAGCGGGTGACGAACCCGGATATTTTGCAGGCGATGGAAGAACAAACCGATGGTTTATTCATGGTATCGGATTTTGTGCCGGTTCCCTGCTGTTTTCCCACTTGTAACTCAGTGACCTACGCGTATGTGGAAGATGACACGGTGCTGCCTCTGCCCCGTATCCTTGAGGTGGATGATTACCTGGATTACATCACCAATGGCGTTTTGCCGCAGATTAATGAAGATGTCCAGGCGGCCATTGAGGGACTGTGGTCGTCGTCAGCCGTTCCCGGTATGGCTAAGGCCTCCCGCGATTTTGAGCTTTCTTGTGCCGTTTGTGGATTGGACATCAATATGGGGCCGCTGGCAGGGAGTATGTTTATGGTAATGCTGCAGGATTTTATGGACCCCTGGACGTTTAATCAGAAGAACGTGATGAAATGCTGCAAGGAGATTTTGCTGCCGGATGGGAAACAGATTCCATTTTGCGCCTATAACAGTGTCGGTTACCGGGAACAGGCGCGGGTGCAGTTGGCCGCGCGGCAGCGGGCGCGAGCGCGGGCTGAAGTGCAAGGCGTCCCGTTTGAACCGGAGTCGTTGACGTTCTCGTTTCCGAACGGCCGTCCCAGTTTGAATGGGCGGGGCGTTAATGGCCGGCGATGATTGGGCGATTGGGAGATGGGATGAACAAAATGATGCCGCTGCCCGATGACACGATTAAAGCGTGCTGTACGGCCGTTTACCAAAGCGATTGGGCCAAACTCCTGTTGGGCGACTCCTTCCATCCCGGCGGATTAGCGCTGACGGAACGGTTAGGCAATTTGCTAGACTTAGGGCCAGCCCACCATGTGCTGGATGTCGCCTCCGGGCCGGGAACCAGCGCTTTGTTCCTGGCCGAACGTTTTGGCTGCCGCGTGACAGGTGTTGATTATGGCGCACAGGCCGTAGCAGAGGCTAATGAGTCTGCCGCCAACGCGGGATTGACAGAACGGGTACATTTTGAGCAGGGGGACGCTGAGCGTCTCCCATTTGCAGCCGGACTGTTTGACGTGGTGTTGTGTGAATGTGCGTTGTGTACATTTCCCAGCAAAGAAACGGCCGCTGCCGAATTTGCCCGCGTCCTCAAGCCAGGGGGCCAATTGGGGTTGAGCGACCTCACCCGGTCGGGGCCATTGTCGCCGGAATTAGATACGTTGTTGGGATGGATCGCCTGCATCGCCGACGCCCGGCATTTGTCCGGGTACACCAAAATTCTATCAGAGGCCGGCTTCACAATTAGCCTGACCGAAAGCCATCAGCGAGCCTTGAGCGATCTAGTTAAAGAGATACGCGCCAAACTGTTAGGGGCGGAGCTGCTGTTAAAACTAAAGCAAATCAAACTGCCCGGCGTGGACTTTGCTCAAGCAAAGGGATTGGTTAAGAGTGCGGCAACGGCCGTACAAGCCGGTCAATTAGGGTACGCTATCATCATCGCGCAAACTTTGTAGGGCGATTTTGTAAATCGCCCTACAATTTGTTGTTCCCCCATGACGGCTTATAATACGCATCATGTCACAAGCGGACCCGTTAGAGGCAGTCATCAGCGCCGTTAAACAGTCACAAAAATACGGCAGCGCCAGCGAGGAAACAATTCGTAAACTGGCTGAATCGGCCCTGCGCCAGCACAAAAAACCCAAAGCGGCCATAAAATCTGTCCGCAAGCAGCTACACAGCATCATGGCCCCCTATCTGGGCGACCCGGATTATGCAGCGGCGGCGGTGCGGTTGGATGAAGCGTTTGCCAGCGGGCAGGAAACGGCCGTCAAGTCCGTCTGTCAGGATATTTTGCGCACGCATTTGTCCACCCGCGAGCGCCAGCCGATTGTGGCAGAATTTTATGAGCGCATTTTCGCCGTCACTGGCCGGCCGCGTTCAATTTTGGACATCGCCTGCGGGCTAAATCCACTGGCCCTTCCCTGGATGGGATTAAACGGAATACGGAATACCGAATACAGAATACAGAATACGGAATACGTTCGCTACGTGGCTTATGATATTCATGAGACCCGGATTGATTTTTTGAATCATTATTTCCGCCTGGAAGGACTGCCGCCGCTGGCGAAATTACAGGATGTGGCCTTGCAACTACCGCAGGAAACGGCCGATCTGGCCTTGTTTCTGAAAGAGATGCCCCGCTTTGAGCGTAATTACCATGGGCGGGGACGGCCGTTACTAGAAGCGCTCCAGGTTCATTGGCTCGTCCTCTCCTTCCCCACCATCAGCGCCCACGGCGGGCGCAATCTCACCAACCGCTACCGCGAATTCATGGCCCAGCTTATCGCCGACCACGATTGGCCGGTGACGGAGTTATTGTTTGCAGGGGAACTGGTTTTTTGTGTGGAGAAAGGAGCGAAAGGCTAGAGCGTCCTTCCTCTAGCTCTATACTAAACATGCAGCGATTTTTTGTAACCAACGTAGTTGATAATTGGGTCGTTTTTACGCCTGAACAGGCGCACCAGATTAGCGCGGTGCTGCGGATGATGCCAGGCCAGCATGTGCTGGCCCTGGATAATACCGGTTGGGAATATGAGGTTGAACTGGCCGCCGTGGAGAAGAAGCGGGTAACGGCCGTCATCCTGTCCAAACACCTCGCTGCAAACGAACCAACCAGCCAGCTTACCCTGTACCTGAGCCTGCTCAAACGGGATAATTTTGAATGGGCGCTGCAAAAGGGGACCGAAATCGGTGTAACCCATTTTGTGCCCCTCATCACCGAACGCACCGTCGCCCGCCCCCCTAAGAAGTTTGACCGCTGGCAGCGTATTCTGACCGAAGCTGCCGAGCAGTCGGAACGGGGGCGCATCCCGGCATTGGCCGCGCCGGTGAAACTGGCGCCGGCATTGGCCGCGCTGCCACCCCAGCGCCCGGCGCTTATTCCCTGGGAAAAGGCTGTCCGGAACGGTCTGCGGGATGTGTTGGGGGATGGAGAAACGGCCGTATCCCTTTTCATCGGCCCTGAAGGCGGATTTACCAAAACCGAAATCGAACAGGCCCAACAGTGCGGCGTCCAGCCAATCACCCTGGGTAAACGGGTTCTGCGCGCCGAAACGGCGGCCATCGTGGCCGCGGCGCTCGTTTTACACGAACTCAGAGATTTGGAATAACCATGCTTTATCTCGTCGCCACTCCCATCGGTAATTTAGGAGACATCACCCTGCGCGCGCTGGAGACGCTGCGCCAGGTGGATGTGATTGCCAGCGAAGATACGCGCAAGACGGGCCGTTTATTGCAGCATTTTGCAATCAAGAAGAAACAGATCGCCTTCCATGAGCACAACGAAGACAAAGCCGGGCCAAAAATCATGGCGCTGCTGGCCGCGGGCAAATCGGTGGCGGTGGTGACGGATGCGGGAACGCCGGGCATCGCCGATCCTGGGTTCACCTTAGTCCGCCGGGCGATTGAGGAAAAAATGCCGGTAACGATGATTCCCGGGGCGGCGGCGCTAGTGATGGCGCTGGTGATGTCCGGTTTACCGTCGCACAGCTTTACTTTGCGCGGCTTTCCCCCGCGCAAGGGAGGCAAACGGCGCCGTTTCTTGGAAATTGACGCCGAATCGCCGCACACGCTTATCTTTTATGAAAGTCCGTACCGGCTGAAGGCGTTTTTGATGGACGCATTGGCCGTTTACGGAGATCGGAAGGCGACTTTGGCTAATGAACTGACGAAATTATATGAATCGGTTAAACACGGCCGTTTATCGGAACTGCTGGCCTTGTTCGATGAGGAAGAACCACGTGGCGAGTATGTGGTGGTCATCAGTGGGAAGTGAAAGGGGGGAAAATTTAAAAACGCGGCGTGGTTCATTTTTGACACAATCATCTTTACAATTAGTGGATTGGAAATCCACATCTAATACAAAAAGTGCGTTGAAACGCGCTAAAGACCCGGTTTGAGCGCATTTCAACCCGTTTTCAACGGGTTTTTTATCTCTGCCGTGCATTCGCAATGCACAGCGATGGCCGAACGCAAAGCCGATTTGTAAAGATGCAAAACCGAGTTTTGAACCATGCCAAAAACGCCAATGTCCAGTAACTTAATAACGGATAATCACTTATGATACTTTTCACCATTCAAAATGGTACAGGCCCGGTATAATTGTTCTAACAGGATAACACGCGCCATTTCATGGGGAAAGGTCAGCGGGGAGAGGGAAAACTGTTCATCGCATTCAGCCAGCACATCCTCGGAGAGACCCAATGGCCCACCGATAAGAAAGGCGATACGGCCGTAAAGCTGTACCTGTCGTTGTAAATATTCGGCCAGCCGGGGGCTGCTCATTTGCCGCCCGGAGGCCGTCAAAGCGATTTTACGGCTGGCAGACTTAGCCGCTTTGAGCAAAGCTTCCCCTTCCTTTTGTTTAGCGGCCCTATCCGGGGTTCCGCGCCCGACAACATCTTTGACTTCATGTAATGCAAACGTGGTATACCGCCGTAACCGTTTGCAGTAATCTTCCTGGGCCAATTTCCAGTGCGACTCCCGCAGTTTGCCAACAGCGACAACGGTAATGTAACCAGATAATCGAGGCATACGCACCTCCGTAAGTAAACAGGACAGGTTTCTTTATTATGGTAGAACGGAAATTGAAAACCGTAAAGGGGAAACAAACCGTTCGTTATTAACGTGACGATTTGTACCCGTAATCCGTTATCCGTTATCCGTTATCCGTTATCCGTTATCCGTTATCCGTGACCCGTTATCCGTGGCGGAATACGGAATACGGAACACGGTTTACGGAACACGGAATGCGGAACACGGTTTACGGAATACGGAATACGAAAACCGCGAAGTTATTTCTAAACACCAGCCAAGGAGGGATTTTATTCGATGCAAGTCTTAGTAACGGGTGGCGCAGGGTTTATTGGGTCTCATCTGGCGGCCGCTTTGGCGGCGAATGGCGCCCAGGTGCGGGCGCTGGATGATTTGAGCAGCGGCAAGCGCGAGAATCTAGCCGGGCTGCCGGTGGAATTGATTGTGGGGGATGTGGCGGAGATGGATGTAGTGAAAACGGCCGTTTCCGGCTGTGATCTTATTTTTCACCAGGCGGCCTTCGTCAGTACTCCCCGCTCTATTACCGAACCAGGGTTAAACCAACGCAGCAACGTAACCGGCACATTCAATGTCTTCGAGGCAGCGCGGCAGGCGGGCGTGCGCCGTGTGGTTTACGCTTCGTCGGCGGCTGTTTACGGCAATCTACCCGATCTACCTAAACGAGAGAATGATCCCCTCCAATTATTGACTCCCTACGCCGCCGCCAAGCGCACGGCCGAAATCATGGCCGAAAGTTACCATGCCGCTTATGGTCTGGAACTGGTTGGCCTGCGTTACATGAATGTTTTCGGGCCGCGCCAGGACCCAGCGTCGCCCTACTCCGGCGTGTTGTCCATTTTCTGCCGGGCGGCCATCGCCGGGCGCGGGGTGACGATTTACGGCGACGGGGAACAAACGCGGGATTTTGTCTACGTGGCCGATGTGGTGCGGGCTAATCTGCTGGCGGCGCAAGCTTCGGCGTCCCGGCTGTCCAACTGCCCGGTTTTTAATGTGGGGCGCGGGGAGCAAACCAGTCTCAATCAAATTGTGGCAATGCTGGCGGAGATGACGGGACGGCCGTTACCAGCCACGTATCAGCCTGAACGAGCCGGGGATATTAAACATTCAGCGGCCGACATCAGCCGGGCGCGGGAAAGATTGGGGTTTGTGCCGGAAACGGCCGTGGCCGATGGGCTAGATACAACATTAGCTTGGTTCCAGAACCAAACTGCCTCTGATTATTAAAAATGACACGTCGGCAGCAATGGTTGGCCGGGAACATCGCTAGAAAACGAAACTGCCCAAATCTTATTATTCAAGTCAGGCAGCGCCTCCGCCAACGAAAAATGCTTCTGCATCAACTCCGACACATTCCAACTTTGCTCTTCAATAAAATAGACCGGCACATTTTGTTCCAAAAGATGATCAACAGTCTGAACCAGGCAAGCCTCATACATAACCATATCAAATTGTCCAATTGCCGGATCGGCCCTCAAAATACGCCGGTAATTAAAAACCGAACGCCCCCCATAGTAAGCAATAACGTCATTAAACCGCATGGAAATATAAACCGAATCGGGGGGCAGCCGGGAAGTGATTTCAGTCACGCGGTCGATCAAGCTATCACTGGCCTCATTTCGCTTCTGCAGTTCGCCGGCTTTGGCCGGAATAGGGGCCAAAATCAACAGCAGGATCAGCCCGGCCAGCAGCCAGCGTAACCGGTTATGAGCCAACGCCGACAACAATCCGGTTATCCCCAATCCAATGGCAAGGCTGATGAAGGGAAAAATGGGCAGTAGAAACTGGGCATTTCCGCCTCTGGCAGCAAAAGCATAACTTCCGTATAACGTTACAGTCGTTAGCACAATCCCCACATTCAACGCCCGATAAGGCCGCTGCATGCTCATCCAACCAACAGGCGCCAAAAATAACAAAATGTAAAAGTTCTGCCATAACGTTTGCGCAATCGCCTGGGCGCTATACCCATTTGCCGGCGACGGGCCAAATGCGTATTTCCATGAAAACATGGGCCAGGGATAAGCCCCCAATTCAGGCGTGCTGTAAACGGTGTTAAAGGGGCCGCCCAGGTAAATCCAATTGTACAGCAGGACACTGCCGGAAAATAAAGCGACGATCCCCCAAAAAGCCCACTGTCGTTTATCCCCAAACAAGCGTGTTTTTCGCAGAAATAACGCATACAAAACGAGGCTGGGGCCAATTAAGATGGCATTGGTGTAACGAATCAAAAAGCTAAAGCCGATAAAAAGTCCGGCCGCCAGCGAGATGAATACTGTCCGTTTGGTATTTTCTCGTTGGGCTAACACGAAGAGGCTAACGCCTATCATTATAAAAGCTAAACTAGGCAAGTTTGTCAAAGCAAGTGTGCTAAATTCCCAGAACAGCGCGGTGCCCGACAATATCGTCGCCGCCCATAGGCCAACCCATTTGTTTTGTGCCACCAGCCAGCCGAACCAAAAGGTAGCCAGAATGCCCAGAAGGGCCATAGCCGGGGCCACATAGGGTATGGCCCCGGCTGAACCGGTGAGTATCATGCCCAACGCAAACAAAATAGGGCCGCCTGGCGGGCAGCAAAACGTGGCCTCGGTTGAACCGGTTTTAACCATCCGAAACATGTGTAGGAAGAAGTAAGGCCCACTGTCTACATTGTGGCTGTCACTAAATACCAGGTTGTTCCCGTTGGCTAATTGCTGTGCTGAATAGACGTAACCAAGCGCATCGGCCCCAACTGGGTGTGTCCGGGTTAATTTTCCCAATGAAACGCCCATGAAAAGTATCAGTATGCCCAGTAAGAGGAAGGGCAGATACGGCCGTCCAGCCGGGCGCGGTTTTTGAATATCATGCAGCATGGTGAAAAGATCAGTTACCGGTTCTCACCGCTTGATCAACGGCAAATAGGTTTGCGTGGGATTAATAATTACCACCCCAGCAACCGTATTGCCACCTTCAACCTCGGCCCAATAATGATGGACGCCGGCGCTTAAATTATCCCAGGTCACTTGCGCTGTGCCAGCGCGTCGGGTACATCCGGCCAAACCAGATGCTATGACACTGGTTCCAATGGTGTCCGTTTTGGCCGCGTCGGTATAAAATGTAACGGTAATCGGGGTTGTCATGGCCGTATCGCCGTTGTTGTACACGGTGGCTCCAATCGTGGCGCTAATGGTTCCGGTAGGCGTAATCGTTTGCGCCGTGGGGTAGCTGACCCGATCGATGACGGCGTTGGTGGGAAACGGCCGTTTCCCATTCATTTCATCCACAAACGTCTGGCCGATTAAAGTCGGCGTATAATTTGTTAATGTATATCCGTTTTGCAGCAGTTTGTATGAGCCATCTGGGTCCGGAAGGCCATCTACAGCAAACCACAGCCACTGCTGCACCAGGCGATAATCATCTACGGGATAGCCCAGTTGGGTATCGGCGGCCGTCTCCAGGTAATCAAATGAATCGAGCATAAACTGCTTGATGCGCGCCGGGGCAAAATCGTTCCCAAATTCATCTATATAATCATTGGGATATAGCATGGAGTATTCCGATAAAATGAGCGGTTTGTTCTGCTGCCCATGATCCTTCATCCACTGGCGCATAGCCACAACTTGGTCGGCAAAGATACCCATATCATCATGTTCAGCATAACAATACACATTATCCAAAGAACATTTATTGGGATCATTCCCACTTTCCAGAATAGCAATAGATTCATCTGTTCCCAAGGCGACGGCCGCCCCTACCCAAGTGCCATCTTCTTTTATTTCCGGCAAAATATAGATATGCATATTCCAGACATCTACTGGCATCGGTACACCATATTTCTGCAAATACGTGTCCCACACAATGTCCAGATACTGCAAGCGGCCCGGCGTTACCTGCACCAACCCGGAAACAGCAATTTGAGCCGACGGATCGATACCTTTGATAAACTCATATACATCATGATACGCCGTCGCATAAACATCCGGCATGAGGTCATCTTGCCAAAAAACACGATCCACTTCATTTCCCACCAGCCACATTCTGCCAGGATTAGCAGCAATAACAGGCCCCAAACCACCGGGATCGTTTGTTAAAGGAAGTGTGTTGGTAAGGATGTAATCACCAGTCCGTTTCCCCTGCGTATCCAATTTTGGCTTAAAACGGATCATGGGCGCATATTCAACGCCATCCGGCACGTTGAGGCTAAAATTAGAATTAAAATTCAAAGCCCACCCGATACCTAACTCCTGCAAAAAATTGTAATCATCATTGCTAAAGGAAGCAACGCCGTACCGGCAACTAACCGGGGTGGCTGTTGTGCTGTTTGTCTCTACTATTGTAGTTGTGTGGTCCAAAGAAGGAACGGCATTATTGGCTTCGATCGTCTTAGCCCTGGCAAACTGGCTTGTGTTGTAAACAAGCGCCAAGAGGGGCAGCAATAAAAATGTCCCCAAAGATAGTTGTCTCAATAATTGTTTATACCGATTCATAGAGTACCTCATTTTATCACTGTAAACGGAAGGACAATGATTATTTTATAACCAATACCAACCATAAGTTGGTTTGATGATAGCTATCACAAACCACAAATTATAGGCTAATAAGAAAAGAGCTAAAAGAATGATAATAGTCCTATCCCGCCGGATTTGCTTGCTGGGCCATGACAATAAGCCGGCCGCCGAGAATGTTGTGATGATGGGTAAGGCGGTTAACAAGAAACGAAATTGTGGCTGTAGCCGGTTCAAATTGATCTGCATATAAGAAACCAGAAGACCGGCGCCCCACATTGCCAGGATAAACCATACCAGCTTTTTTTGTTTTGTGTATTGCGCGCGCCACGATGCGAATAAACCGGCGACCCCGGTAATCAGGATGGCCGCCCACCAGGCGTAAGCGTGCCAGAGGGGAGCGGGCACGCTCATCCAACCAAACCGCGCCCATCCGGAACTCAATGTTAATCGTATGAAGTTTTGCCAATAGATCAACGTATTTGCTTGGGGGGAAACGGCCGTAAATCGTCCTGTGCTTGAACTGAAATTCTTATACAGCGTCGGTTCAACCATAATAACTGCCCAACCTATCCCCCATATTGCCAGGCAAGCCAACAAAGCACGGATATAAAGCCGCTTTTGCGCACGTAAAATCAAAAACTCCAGCAGCCAGGCCCCCAATACCGCGCCAACCGCAAACAAAACAGACAACTTCGTCCAAACAGCCAACACAGAAAGCGCCGCCGCGCCAATAAAGCGGTTAGGGCGGCCCACAGACAACAAAACCACCAAAATCACGACGCCAATCGCCGTAGCCAAAACATCATTACTGATAGCCCGGCTTAAATAGACAAACTGCGGCCAACCGGCGGCCATAGTCATAGACAAGACGGCAATCATATCATGACCAGGGAAAACCCGCCGCGCCACCCTAAAACAGGCCCAAAGCACAATCGCCCCCAACCCAATAGACAGCCAACGCAGTCCAATAAGCGTAGCCGGTTCTGGCAAAAGCCATAGGGTTGGCTTCTCCTCATGAAGGAACATAACGCCAGAACCAATAAATTCGGGGTTGTTAGGGGGAAATTCAAAGTGCAGCGGGGCCTCAGTGACGGCCGCCACAGCCCTCTGGACATTTCCGCCAATCACATAATAAAGCGGCATGTGGTAACACATGATTCCCGATGTGATGTACTCTCGTGAAAACCATCTGCCTTCTGGTTTAGGCTCTACAATTGGCAGGCGGTTAAATTGTGAAACTTGCTCAATACATTGGATATGTCCCGGCTCATCTGGCGATTCGCCAACCGGAATGGCCAATAAATAAAGAACTGATAGGAAAATGTATAAACCAACAGGCAAAGCAAGCAGCTTTCTAAAAGATGGGGAGCCATTGGTCATTATTTGTCCGGGCGCCATTCCCATTTGGCCGGCAGTTCAATTAAACCTTGCACTTCATCTGTCCCGCTGGGAACAACCCGAAAAGCATAAGCTTGGTCATGATAATCGTAAGCGCGTGTTGTTCGGCTGTTATGGATAGCCGCACTGATCTGATAACGCGCCGGCAGCAAAGGCAATCGCTCAATGCAATAACGAATTGTGCCCGATCCGGTAACAACGCCTATCTTCAATCCCCCTTGCAAGTTATTTGGGCCGGCAATATGAACGCCATCATGACGCAAAAAGACAAGCCCAAACTCCGGTTCCGTTATGGGTTGATGGGCCACATAGTCCATGGCAATAGTCATGGATTCGCCGGTTTTGAAGGTGTTATGCTCCTGACCTTGCGCGTCTAGAAAGCGAACGGCCGTTATCTCGATTTCGCCGCTTCCTTTCCGGTTAATTGTAAGGGACGCCGTTCGGTTGGCTAGTTGACGACCTTCTCGTTTATACGAATAAGCCACATATTTACCGGCTACAGATTCCGACCGTCCCCTTTCCCGTACCTGTCCATTCTCCAACCAGATCAGGTCCGTGCATAACTTCCGCATCATATTCAGATTATGGCTAACCATGATAATAGTCACACCCTGCCGCTTCAAATCAAAAATGCGGTCAATACATTTAGTCTGGAAAGCTTGATCGCCAACAGCCAAAATCTCATCTACTATCAAGATATCCGGCTGGACATGAATGGCCACGCTAAACCCCAGGCGCATGTACATGCCCGATGAATAATGTTTAACCGGCATGTCAATAAACTCGCCTAACTCTGAAAATGACACAATATCATCGAACCGGGCATGAATACTTTCTTTGTCCAATCCCAATACCGAGGCGTTTAAGAAAATATTCTCCCGCCCGGTTAAATCTTGATGAAAACCGGCGCCCAATTCCAGCAAAGCGCTGGTACGGCCGTTAATCATCATCCGACCGGCCGTTGGTCGCAGTATCCGGGCGATCAGCTTAAGCAGCGTACTCTTGCCGCTGCCATTACGGCCCACAATTCCCAATGCCTGCCCCGGCATTACCTCAAAACTGACATCGCGCACCGCCCACAAATCCCGGTTTCGCTGCGCCCGACGGCGGCGCGAGAAAAATGAAGCCACAACCTCCAAAATGGACTGCGGCGTTTCCGGTGTGAAAACGAAACGTTTGCTTATGTTTTCAAAACGAACAACAGGTTCGGAACTCATACAAAAAAATCACCTCGTCAAATTACACAGCGTTTCATTTTAGCTCAAAAAATAATTGATACAACACGAGCGTTTAATGTCCAGCAATTTCGCGCAATTTAGATTCACACAGCAGCAGCGCCAAAACCGATGTGCCATCGCTGATTTCCCCGGCGTGGGCCATGCGCAGCGCTTCGGCAATGGGCGTGGGCCGGATTTCCATCACTTCGGCGGGTTCGTGATGGGGCGGCCCCAGAGTAACGCCAGCAGCCAAGTAGTAATGACCGGTTGCGTTGCAGATACCGTTGGCGGTATAAAATTGGCCGATTTTTTGCAGGGATACGGCCGTCAGGCAAAATAATCTCATCCTGCCGCACGCCGTACCAGGGACACGACCAGGCGATTTTGGAAGAAACCGTTTTGAAGGGGGAGGGTTTTTTCATAAGGCTGAATGATGAATGCGGAATGATGAATGCGGAATGATGCATTATGACCGTTTGGCATTGGTGATAAACGCCCTTACCTTGTCATGGTCTTTTTTGCCAGGCGTGACTTCCACGCCGCTGGCCACATCAACGGCAAACGGCCGTAACTGCGCCACCGCCGCCGCCACATTATCCGGCGTCAATCCGCCTGCCAACATAATCCCCGGCGTATGCTCAAATAAATAGACCACAATGCCCCATTCCATCGCCACCCCCGTCCCGCCGCGCAGGGACGGATGGTAAGTGTCCACCAACAAAGAAGGTATAAGGGATGAGGACTGAGGACTGAGCGCCGTCTTCTGCCTTCCGCCTTCTGCCATCTGCCTTCTTACAACGTACCATTCCGCTTCCACTTCCGCCTCGGCGGCGCTGGCGGGGCGGATCGCTTTGTAGGCACGGCCGTAAATGGGTGAGTTCGGGTCGCCGGTCAGCGCGGGCGCTTCCTCGCCGCTGAGTTGGGCGCAATCCAGGCCACATTCGTCCAGGGTTTGGGCGATGGGTACGGCCGTTTCATTCACAAACACCCCCACCATCAGCGGCGGCGCGGCCAGTGTTTGCCGCAAATGGGCGCTGATAGCGCGGGCCGTCTCCTTGTCCACCGCGCGCGGGCTAGGCGGATAAAAAATAAAGCCGAGGTAGTCAGCCCCGACTTTAGCGGCGACAAGCGCATCTTCCAGGTTAGTGATGCCGCAAATTTTTACGTTCATAGTTTGCAGGGTGGCAAGGCGGCAAAGCGCCTTTAACCCTGCCGCCCTGCCGCTATGCCGCTATGCCTTTGGCAATTGATTCAGCAATAAATTCGCCTGTTCCACAGTGATCAGCCCCTCTTTGAGCAGTTGCAGGATTTGGGGTTGTGAGGGTTGGGCAGAGGTCGGCGCTTCCGGTTCCGGGGGGGGCGCCGCCTGAGGAGGCGCGGGTTTGGACCGTGGCCTTGATGCCGGCCGCGCGGTTAATTTGGCCTGCGCCTGCGCCATCGTCTCCCTCGCTTTTTGCAGCGACTTCTCAACCTTGCGCTGTGCTTTGGCGGCGGCGATTTTCCCGGCCAATGGCGGCGGCGGGCCGGTTTCCACTTCCGGGGTTATCAAATCATGGGCCGCCAACTGCGCCTCAATCGCCGCCGTCACCCGGTCGATTTGGGCCGGGTCAGCCCGGGGGAATGTGTCCTGAACGGCCGTTTCCACAATCTCGTCCAGCGTTGGCGGCGGCGGCGTGAAATCGAAATCCGCTTCCATCAGCGCCGCTTCTTCGCCGGGGCGCATTGGTTTCAGGCCGATGTTACCCGCCGCTTTCAAGCTGACGATAGGTTTGCCATTCTCAATGTGGCCGGTGAGACGGGTACGGCCGTCCGCCGTTTTCGTCGTCATCGCATCGGCCAGGGGCAGTTGGTTATCAATAACGGCCGCTTCTGCCGCCAACGTCATTGGCCCATCTGGCGGCCAGGCGACCAAAATATCCCCGTCCGCTTCGAAACGATGGCTGCCATTGACCAGTCCACCTGCCAAGTGCAAACTGCCGCGCACGCCGGACACCTTATTTTCGCCGCCCAAATTGCTCAACGCCGCCGCCTGCGCCCGGCCGATTTCGACCCGGCCGCTGATAGTGTGCAGAGTCGCCTTGTTGCGAGCGTCAGCCAGTTGCACCGCGCCGCGGGCATAGCGGATGGCGACCGCGCCAATCGTCTTTTTCAGCGCCACATCGGCCACGTTGCGCAGGGTAACAGTTCCCTGCGGGAAATCCAGCGCCAACGGCCCATTGATATTTTCGCCATGCAGGTCGCCGCCAACGGCCTTGATTTTGACGCTGCCTACATCATTCAACGTGACGGCGCCGCCAACCGCGCCGATGCCGATGATGCCGTCCACATGCTTGATCGTCAATGGCCCGCCGCAGGTTTTAATGGTCAAGCTGGCTTTCTCCGGCACGGTGAGGGTTAGCCCATCTGCCGCGGAGAGCGTAATCTGGTCAACGGCCGTTTCCTCACCGCTAAACTCAGCCCCCTGCGCCAGAACGGCCGCGCCCGTCCAACTACCCACCGCCAATGCCCCATCACACCTTTCCACCACCACATGCGGCGCTTTCCCCGTCTCAAATCGCTGTTCACTCATCACTCACCACTCATCCCTCATCACTAATCCTAAACCCCGCCAAATTCTCCAACGCCTTCACCAGCGCATGATTCCCTTCCGCGCCCAGCCCCTGCGCTTGCAGCGTCCGGTACAGATTAAAGACCGTACTCGTTCCTAACAGCGGCGTCCCCATCTCATCGGCCGCCTTCAGCGCCAGACGCAAATCCTTCTGCTGTAAATCCACCGTAAAGCCCGGCCGCCAATCCCGTGCAATCACCTGCGGGCCGCGATTGCTCAACATCCAGCTTCCCGCCGCCCCGGCCGAAACCGCATCCAGCGTCTTTTGCAAATCCAGGCCGCCCGCCTGGGCAAACAACAGCGCCTCGCCCACAGCCAGCATGTTACCCACAACCAAAATCTGATTGACCAGTTTCACCGTTTGTCCCGCGCCGTTGGGGCCGACATGGGTGATCGCCTTGCCCATCACCTGAAAAGCGGGCATCGCCCTTTCCACCTGCGCCGCATCCCCGCCCACCATGATGCTAAGCGTGCCGTTGGCCGCTCCCTCGCTGCCGCCGCTGATGGGCGCGTCCAGCATCTGCCCGCCCTTCGCGGCTAATTGGGCCGCGATGGTTTGCGTCACCTGCGGGCTGATGGTACTCATATCCACCACCAACGACCCCGCTCTGGCTCCGTGAATGACGCCGTCGTCGCCCAAAATCACCGCTTCCACGTCCGGCGTATCGCTGACGCAGGTAATGATGATGTCGCTGTGCGCGGCCGCATCGGCAGGACTGCTGCCCGCGCTGGCTCCTGCCTCAACCAATGGTTCCATCCGGACGGCCGTGCGGTTCCAGACAGTGACGCTGAATCCAGCTTTCAATAAATTACGGGCCATCCCGCGCCCCATAATGCCCAGTCCAATAAATCCGATTTTTTCGTTCATCCTTGCTCCTGGTTGGTCAAGCTGCCAGCTTGACCCTGATTTGCACTTGTTTCAATTTGATTTATGGTTATCCAACGAGATTATACCCATGTGGAGACAATCATGAAAAAAGCCCAATTCATCCCCCTTGATTTCCAGGAATACCCGGTGGCCGAAATGCGCCGCCGCGCCGCCGATTTTTACGCCGACATGAAGCGGCGGCGCACCGTGCGCGACTTTTCTGACCGGCCCGTCCCGCGCGACATCATCGAAACCTGCCTGCTGGCCGCCGGGACCGCGCCCAACGGGGCCAATATGCAGCCCTGGCATTTTGTGGTGGTGAGCGACCCGGCCGTCAAGCGGCAAATCCGGGAAGCGGCCGAAGCGGAGGAGCGGGAGTTTTACGCGCGGCGGGCCAGCGACGAATGGTTGGCGGCGTTAGCGCCGCTAGGGACGGATGCCAGCAAGCCGTTCCTGGAAACAGCGCCCTATTTGATTGCCATTTTTGCCCAGAGCTACGGGATTGGGCCGGCCGGGGCGAAAATCAAGCATTATTACGTGCAGGAATCGGTGGGGATTGCCACGGGGATGTTGATTACGGCGCTGCACCAGGCTGGTTTGGCTTCCCTTACGCACACGCCCAGCCCGATGAATTTCTTGAATGAGCTTTTGGGAAGGCCGCATAACGAAAGACCCTTCCTTATCCTCGTTGTCGGATACCCTCAAATAAATGCAGAAGTCCCTGTCATTACCAAAAAAGCGCTTGACAAATTTGCCACATTTATAGAAACATCAGTTGCCTCATAGACGCTTACATACCCAAAGCCATTGCCATATGGTAAAATGCTAATTGTCATGGGTATCGTCATTGAGGAATTCATCTGGCTGCCAAATGTCGTTGAAAAACTTGCAGCGAAACACCAGGTTACGCCAGAAGAAGTAGAAGATGTATTTTTCATCGCTCCGTACTTTCGATTTCATGAGAAAGGCCGCATTCGCGGCGAGAATATGTACACAGCCCTGGGACAAACAGAAACAGGGCGATACTTGATCGTATTCTTCATATTAAAATCCGCCAATCGAGCGTTAATCATCAGCACCAGAAATATGACCCGGACAGAACGTAAACGGTATGGACGAAAAAAGTAAAGACATCATTCCAGAAGAGTTTGACACGTTTGAAGAAGCCGCTGATTTTTGGGATAGTCACAGCCTTGATGATTATTGGGACCAAACCCAAGAAGTTGAGGTTAAAGTGCGCGCTCCCCGCCGGCAGTGGATTCCCCTGGCTTCCGGGTTGGACCGGCAAGCAGCTAAACAGGCGCGGCGCGAAGGCGTTTCTGTGGAAACATTGATCAATCTTTGGGTGGCCGAACGATTACAAACGAACGCTTAGATACATTTTAGATTATCCCCTCTGTAGCCTCGCGCCTTTTACCTGCGCACTTGATCAAGCAGGTTGGTTTAGTTTTCCTTACGCACACGCCCAGCCCAATGAATTTTTTGAATGAGATTTTGGGGCGGCCGGGGAATGAACGGCCGTTTCTCCTTCTCGTTGTGGGCTATCCAGTGGAGAATGCCCGTGTTCTGATAATTAGCAAAAAGCCTTTGGACAAGATAGTCGTGTTTATTTAGAAAATAGTTGCCTTGAAAAGATAAAACCGAATGAGGAAGATTATGGTCTTTGTGATGGACTGTCCTTAATCATTTTGTGATTCAATGATATAGGATTGAACAAGTAGCGTAACAGGCTGAACCGTTCGGCGTACAATTAGGAAGCCAACCAATAATATTAGCAATGCTATAATTACAAAATTTAAGAAGAACAAATTCCTGGAAGTCGATAGTGTAGAAATTATAAAGTTGCTTGATAGGGCAACACTGAACATACCAAAAGATTGTCCGCGGAGTCGCCAATCACCAAAAGCTAATTGATAGTCTTGCTCAAGCAGGCTCACTTGTTTTACAGGTGTTTCAGCAGAGGCTGAATTTTTGACAACCTGTTGATAGAAGTCAGGACTTTCATTAAGGAGATCAGATATCCGATTAGATTCATCAGATTTTTGACCGCTGCTGAGAGTTGTAACGAGTACTCGTCCATTTTTGTCATACAGCGTTACTCGAGCCACGGCTGCTATAGTGAAATCAATGGCCATCTGGCGGATCTCGTTACCCACCATGATCACTCCAATCTGTTCATCTCCCAAATACATAGGCCCAGCTGTGTACAGCACCATTATTGTTCCAAATGTTTCATGAAGAAAAACGCGTTTATCACCAAATTCATCTGTTTTACCGGTGAGAATACGCTGAATTTCCTGATTCTGTGAGAAGTCTTCTCCGGTACTCTCTGGGGGTAGACCTAGACCCGGTTCGATGTTTGGGAGTTGTTGATAGCCATAGATTTCATTGCCGTTCATATCTAATAATTTGATGATATGGTTGTTACTGTTAGCAATGATTATAGGAATGAGTTGACCGAGTGCGGCCGTATCGGTGTTGGCAAGACTTTCTGGCACACCAATCGTACCTGCCACAACACGTAATGTTTGCAGCCGGTTATCCTCGTATTGCACTGTACTCTCAGCAACAAGCCTGCCAGCATCTAAAAGTTGGTTGGTGAAACGTTCTTGCAGGGAGTTGGCAACCAGATTGTTAATAATGAAATACCCCAAGCTGCTTATCAAGAGCGTTAATAGAAAAAATGGAAAGAAGAGTTTAGGCCACATACGTGACAATCTTTTATAAAGAAGTGCCGATTGTTGAGCTTGTTCCAATTCTTTTCTTAAAGCTGTTTCCCGCTTTTGATGTTCTAAAAGTTCTGCTTCTTTGCTTTCTTGTAGAAAGGCAAGTTCAAGTTTGCTTAGATGATAAAGTCTCTGATCAGCCCACTCAAGAGCTTGACCAAGTCTTGTGCCACGATAAAGCGCCGCAGGCTCTTGCGTCAAACTATCCCAAATCTTTGCGGCCTCGGTTAGCTGGCGGTGGATTCGTAAACCTTCTCTATTTTCATCAAGCCATTGCCGCAGCGTTGGCCATGCTCGAATCAGAACTTCGTGAGCGACTTCTGCTCCTTCCTCGCTAGTTATTACCAGCCTGGTTTCGATTAGCCGTTGCAAAACCATAGAAACGGTCGCTTCTGCTTCTTGTTTTGTTACCAGTTCATCTAACTCGGCGCGGCGGCGGGTGTCCTGCGTCCCTTCGCCCAGTTCGGTCAGCCGCAGGAAAATGTTGCGCGCAATGGCTTGCTGTTCTGGCGGCAGACTTTGGTACACGCTTTCGGCGGTCTGGGCAATCGCGCTGTGAACGCCGCCAGCGGTGTGGTAGCCAGCTAAAGTTAGCTGGCTGCCCTCGCGCCGCCGCCACGTTTCCAGGAGGGCGTGGCTCAACAGGGGCAGCGCGCCCGGTTCCGGCGTTTGTGCGCCGCTGGCTCCCACGTCGCGCAGGAGCAGGTCTACCAGCCCTTCTTCAAAGGTCAGGCGGACGTTGGCCGCCGGGCGTTCAATCGCCTGCCGCAGTTCGGCGGCGTTCATGGGGCCAATGTAGGCTTGATGTTGGGCCAAGGCGTCGCGTAGTTGGTCGTAGGGGGCGCAGTGGTCGTAAAAGTCGGCGCGCAGGGTCAGGACGATGGTCGTGGGGCCGTCTGCGGCAGCGGCGTGCATCAAGTTGTCCACAAAGGCGCGCCGTTCGGTTTCGTCTTTGCATAGGGTGAACAGTTCTTCGAATTGATCAATAACGAGGAGCAGTTTGTGGGGCGATTTGGCAAATCGCCCTACGAGGCGGGTGACATACAAATCCAGGCTACGCGGGTCTTGGGCCAAATTGTCCATCAGCGTGGCGGCGGCGGTGACGGATTCGCTGTCGCCGGTGAGGCTGGCGGCCAGCGCTTTGAGCGGGTGGGCGGCGGGGGTGATGATGTGGATGGGCCAGCCGGTTTGGCGGCGGATGACGGGAACCAAACCGGCCCGCACAACGGAGGATTTGCCGCTACCGGAGGCGCCGATGATGGCGAGGAAGTGATTTTCCCGGAAACTCGGAGTTTCCGGGAAAATGCGTTCAACCAACTCCGCCGTCAGCGTTTCACGGCCAAAGAAGAGATGGGCCTGGCTCTCGTCGAAGTAGCGCAGGCCCATGAAGGGGGAATCGCTACTGGCGTCGCGGAGGAGGCTGAAGCGGGAAATGGCCGGCCGCTGCTGTAAAACGAGGGTGACGAGGTCGTCGAGACGGCGGTGGTTTTGGCAGTGGGTGATCAGGTCGCGGGCTTTAGCGGCTTTGCCGCCGGGGGGCAGGCTTTCGTAATCAATGTCCAGGTTGAAGCAGAGGGTACGCAGATCATCGTTGCTAAAATGGGCAATGATTTGTTGGTGCAGTTTGGTTGTGTCTACCTGTTCTGAGGATGGCTGTGTCACCGACTGTCCCCCGTATGTTCAATCAGGAACCATCAATTGATGTCTAAATTGTAGGTGGTTTGGGAGAATTGGCAAGAGGGAGGAGCCAGGTGACGGTTCTCGCTTTTTAACCTTTGAAGTCGCAAGTTTCCTGGTAGCGGAGTTCGGGCAGGTGCAGCACCCATTCGGCCGGAGTCAGATTACGCCCGACGGCGGCGCAAGCATAGATTTTCAGGTCGTGAGCGTCCAGGTTCCAGATGGTTGATTGGTTGTTGTCGCTAACGGCCGTTAACCAATGCCCTTCCGGTGAAAAAGTGAGCAGAGACACGGTTTCTGCAGGCGCATCCAACACAATCACATGCTGCTGGGGATCGTCAGCCAGGCTCCAGAGCCGCACGGTTTGGTCGCGGGCGGCGCTGGCTAACCAGGCGCTGTCCGGGCTGAAGGTAACGGCCGTGATCCCGCCCCCGTGCCCATCTTGCGCCGGCGACTCTTCTGTGGCCGCCCTGGCTTCCAAGACAATTCCCTTCTCGGCGAAATCAGTTTGAGTGATTGGGTAAAGGCGCAAGGTGTGGTCGTCGCTGGCGGTGACGAGCCATTTGCCGTCGGGGCTGAAGGCCAGGCCAGTGATGGCCTGGGTATGACCGGTCAGGCGGATAGGGTCGTTGGTGGGGTCGTCTTGCTGTAAATTATAGAGAACGGCCGTTTTATCTAAACTCCCCGTCACAATCCAGCGGCTGTTTGGGCTGAAGGCAACGGCCGTCACCGCCTGGGCGTGTTGGGTGAGCAGGTACGCATCCGGGCCGCTCGATTGCCCGGCCATGAGCGGCCATAGATGGACTTTTGTTTCATTCGTGTTGAAAGCAGCCTGCCACTGCTCATCCGGGCTGAGCAGCTGTCCAGTGGCAGGCTGGCTTGATTGGCCTGTACCGGCTAATTTTCGGACTGTGCCATTAGCCAAAGTTTGCCAGAAAGCGTGTTCGACAGTGTGCGGCAGCGCATCGCCTGGTTTAAGGACATTGAAGGCTTCAATGGCGACCAACATAGCCGCTTCCGTATCTACAACGCTCAAATCCAGAGCGCGGGCAGCGATGTTGGCCGACAGCGCCTCACGCATACGCTGGCTGGCGTCATTGGTCACCTGCTGGACGGCCGTAGCCACTGCCGCTTCTGTTGCCCGCCCCTGGTTGACACGCTTGATACGACTCAAAGAGAAAAAGACAAAGATACTCAGCCCGGCCAAGATGAATAGAATGGATTTACGAGAACGGGAACCCATATAAAACCCCAGAGAAAAAAGGCAAAGTTAGAACAATGAATGATGAGGAAAATCATAAATCATCATTCATCAATCATCACTTTTCCCCTCCATTAAACAGTCTCGCCCGCGCAGATATTGTTCACATTCTTCGCGGTTTAGCAAGCGCGTCGCCCGATTTTGCCCCAGGGCAAATAAGTCGCCCAGGCTCAGTATCTTGTTAAGCTGCGCCGTTCGGTCAGAACTGGCAGAGGCCAACACCGTGCCGTCAGCGTTAAAAACGGCGCTGTGAAGGGTTGATGTATGGCTGGACAACGTCCGCAGCAGCTGGCCGCCGGCCGTGTCCCACAACTTGATCGTTCGGTCTACGCTGGCGGTAGCCAGGAGACGGCCGTCAGGACTGAAGTTGACGCTGTTGACAGCTCCGGTGTGTCCGGCGAAGGTGTTGAGCAGGCTGCTATTGGCTATGTCCCACAATTTGGCGGCGCCATCGCTGCCGGCAGTGGCCAGACGCACGCCGTCGGGACTGAATTGGACACTGTTAATGGCGGCCGTATGCGCCGCCAGGGTTTGTATGGATGCGCCGGTATCCATGTTCCAGAACCGCACTTTCCCATCATTTCCGGCGGAGGCCAGGATAGTTCCATCAGGGTGAAAGGCGAGGCCACGTACGGCCGTACCATGATTCCAACTGGCGAAAAGACGGCCGTTTTCCATCGACCATAATCTGACAACCCCATCCTCCCCGGCAGTCGCCAGGAGACGGCCGTCCGGGCTAAAGCGCACGGCGTTAATCGGGGCGTCATGCTGTTGAAAAACGCGCGCCCGCTCGCCGGAAGCCACATCCCAGACCCAGCCGTTTTGGTCGGCGCCACCAGCGGCCAGCAAACTCCCATCAGGGTTGAAGGCGACATCATTGATCGCGTTGTTGGGGTCGGCGATGGTTTGCAGCAGAGAGCCGCTGGCCGCATCCCAAATTTTGACGGTTGTGTCGCCGCTGCCGGTGGCGATGAGACGGCCGTCCCCACTGAAGGCCACGGCGTTCACCGGGGCGCGATGGCCGGTGAGGTTGATCACATCCAGCGCCGGCTGAGCATTCCATACTTTGGCCGTGCCGTCCTGGCTGGCCGTCGCCAGGCGAGTTCCATCCGGGCTGAAGGTAACGGCCGATACGGCGCTGTTGTGGCCGGAGAGGGTGTAGGCAACCTGGTTGGTAGACATCTGCCATACTTTGGCCGTGCCATCGCCGCTGGCTGAGGCCAGAAAACGGCCGTCGCCACTGAAAGCCACGCTGAACACGAAGCTGGTGTGGCTGGACAGGGTTGCCAGTCGGGTGCGGGCAGCGCTGTCCCAAACGGCAACATCACCGTTGTCAAGTCCGGTGGCTAACTGAGCGCCATCCGGCGTGAAAGCCAGGCTGTTGATGGCAATGGGGTCGGCGTTGGTTGCTTCGGGTGGGAGATTGTCACTGGGAACGGCCGTTCCCGTCAACAAATTCCAAAAAATCACCCGTCCATCGGCCCCGGCGCTGGCTAACTGGTCGCTGTTGGGGATGAAGGCCACCGCATTCACGCGCCGGTCATGCCCCAATGTCAGGCGCAGCAGCGCTTCGCCGTTGGTCATGTCCCAGATGCGGATAGTTGTATTCTCCAGGGCGGCGGCTAACCGGGTTCCCGCCTCATTGTAGGCAATGTCTTGAATCGTGCCGCCATCCCCTTTCAACTGCCGGATGAGCCGCCCCGATGTCCAATCCCAGACGTACACGACCCCATCATCGCCAGCGGCGGCCAGGTGCGGCTGCCGGGGACTGAAGGCCAGGCTGTTGATGGCGCGGGCGGGGGTGGTGAAGGTATTTAGCTGCTGGCCTGTGTTGGCATCCCAGATAATGACGGTCGTATCTAATCCGGCCGTTGCAATCAAGGAACCATCCGCGCTAAAAACCACATCGCGCACCCAGTCGGTATGGCCGGAGAGCGTGATCTGTAGTTGGGAGGCTTGCAGGGCGCGGTATAACGCTTCCTACGCCTCGGCCGGCGCGGTCTGGTCAACGGAGAAGGTGACGTTAACGGCTTCTAGAGCCAGGAGCAGGCCAAGCTGCGAGTCGCTGCTCAACTGGTCAACAGCGGCGGCGGCCAATTCGCGGGCAGTGGCCAGGCGGGATTGGGTTTCGGCCTCGGCGGCGCTGGCGACGGCGGTAGCGCGGGCGTTTTCGGCGGCAAGGGCGGCTTGTTCGGCCGTGATCTGCTGCTGCCGGGCCGAAGTTTCAGCAGTGGCCCGGAGGTTGGCGTCGGACTGGGCAATACTTCGCAGAGCGCTGGCGGTGGCGTTGCCGGCAACGGCCGTTGCCTCACTGGCTTCGGAAGTTGCCCGCAGAATATCGGCAATATGTTCGTTGGCAACGGCCGTTGCCGCATTATCGCGCGCTTGCTGATTGGCAATATTAGCCGCAATGGCCGCAGCGACGGCGATCACAAAAACGGCCGTTAACAAAGCTGCCAACCGGCGCAGCCGGGCGGCGGCGCGACTGCTTTCCACTGTGCGCTCTGCCTGCTCCTTATACAACTTTTCCGCCTGGGTCAGCTTTTCCCGCTGGCTGACTTCCCGCGCCAACTGATCGCGGTGAACTTCCTGCCGGCTGGCGGCGACGAATGCCTCTTCGATTTTGTTCAAGTCGTCATACGTGGTCGCCTCTTCCAGCAGCAAGCCGCGCAGAAGCGTGCTGGGATCGTGATCGCGGGCCTGCCACTCCTCGGCCATAGCAGCCAGACGCAGGCGGCGGCGGCGGGCGACCCGGTCTTCCTCCAGCCACCCAATCAGGCGCGGCCAGGTTTGGGCCAACGCTTCGTGAGCAATTTCGACCCGCGCCATATCTGAAGCGGTATCTTCAGTCAGACGCAGCAGCCTGGCCGCGATGAGTTTGTCTAAAACCTGGTCGATTTGCGCCGGCGATGCATTGATTTTGTACAAATCTGAGCGCAGCATACGAACGCGAATAATTTTTAGTGCGTCATCGGGCCGCACCAGACGCAATAAAATTTGCCTGGCGGCAGCCTGCTCATCGGCGGCAAGGTTGTTATAGAGATCGTTGGCGCTGTTGGCTAAGGCCTGCCGCCCGCCGCCCAGGCGATGATAGGCCGCCCAGGCGACGCGGTTGCGCTCCCGATTTTCCCATAGTTTAAGCAGCGTGAATTGGAGGAGAGGGAGAGCGGCCGTTTCCCCCAAAATCTCATGCACCAGTTTGTCAACCAAGCCGTCCTCAAACACCAAGCCAACTTTGTCGGCTGGTTTAACAATCGCATCGCGCAGTTCAGACGCCTTCATGGCCGTAACTCGCATCTGTGACTGCTCGAACAAGGCGTTAAGGTCGGGGATCTGGACTAAAATTCCTTCAAAATCAGAACGAATCGTCAAAATGACTGTGTGCCTGGGGGCGGGAACCTGCAACAGGTGGAGTAAATTATTGACAAAAGCGCGACGTACCTTGTCATTGTAACAAAGCGTAAAAATCTCTTCAAACTGATCAATTAACAAAACGGCCGGGGTTTGACCGGCCCGGTTAATTTGGCGGGTCAAATATTTTGCAGATTGGCGCATTTGCTCAATCTCGGCCTGCACCCACTGTGAATCGCCGGCTTTGTCGGGCCGAATGAGGCGGATCATGTTGGCCAAGGGGTTAGCGCCAGGCATCATTGTGGGGTAGTAACGCCAATTGGCGCTGCCCCTGTCTGGCGCATCTTCGTCCATGATGGCATTGGCTTGCAGCCGGGGCAGCAACCCAGCCAGCGCCGCTGAGGATTTACCGCTGCCGGATGGCCCCACGAGCATCAAGGCGCGGCTTTCCTGGAGTCTGGCTACCATGTCGGCAATGAGTGTGTCGCGGCCGAAAAAATAATCATGTTTATCACTGTCAAACGAGTCCAACCCAACGTAGGGGCATAAATCGTCAGGCAGGTAAGGGGCTTCGTCGGGGTTAAAATCGGCCAGGGTAGCGTCGGCGGCGTCGCGTTGGGCATGGTACAGTTCGTTGGCCCAGTAGTCGAGCAGATTTTGAGCGTTCCAACGATCTTCGTCGCTGTTGAGCAAAGCGCCTGTCGCCTGTCCGCGTCGGACAAAGGATTCGACATCATCCAGGAATTCGCGTGTTTGGCCTTCCCGGCGGCGGCGTTTGAGGAGGCGGCGATGGTCGGCGCGCAGGGCGTTTAAGTTGAGGTAACGCGCTTGTTGCTTCATGAGGATGATGGGCTACAGAGTTGCAAGGTTGCAAAGTTACAAAATGGCGGAGTCAGGAGATGGTTTGCGGCTTTGTCACTTTATCACTTTGCACTCTGCACTTCGCACTTTCTTACCCCCCGGGCCACACTATTGTCTAGCCGTGAGGGGCATAGCGCAGCGAAAGCCAACATCCCAATAAGCGAGGGCGCTGGCGGAAAGGGCATTCAGGTCGGCAGGGAGGCTTTCGCGATAATAAGTGTAAAGCTCGTCGGCAGGTTTAATCCAAGAGCCACCGCGCAGGATGCGTTTATCGTTATCGTCAGCCGGAATATCTTGCACCCATTCGCGGACACTGCCAGCCATGTTATAAGCGCCGAAGGGACTGACGCCGGCGGGCAGGGCATCTATGGATTTAAAGGCGGCAAAGAAGCTGGCCTGGTTGCGGGAGCCGCCAAAGATAGCCAAATTACTGTTGGGGGCAGCGCTGCCCCAGGGGTAGATACGGCCGTCAACCGCCCGCGCCACATATTCCCACTGAGTTTCGGTCGGCAGATGCCCGCCCGCCCAAACGCAGTAAGCATTGGCCCCATACCAGCTTACCCAGTTAATCGGGTAATTTTCATTACCCGCTTTAGGTTCCATGATGCCGAAATTATTGAGCAGATACGTGAACTGAGTCTCATAACCGGTAATGGCGCAGTAAAATCCGCGGCACATATTCTCGTAACCGCCAATATCATTGAGGAAAGCGGCAAATTGACGCACACTGACTTCGTATTGGTCAATGTAGAAGTCGTCCAGTGTAACCGGGCGCGCTGGTTCTGCGTTACCGCCAACATCCGGATCATCGGGGCCTTGTCCCATCATAAATTCGCCGCCAGTGACAAGCAATACGGGCATACTGTCTTTTTCACGGATAAAACTCTCCAGTTGGGCTATTTGCTGGTATTGCGCGATGACAACGGCCGGTTCAGGTGTAGACGTGGACAAAACACTGACAGCGGCAAGAGTAGTGGTCGTATCCATCGCCTGGGCCGTTTGCGTTGCCGCTTCCACAACAATTGCTCGTTGGGACGTCGCCGTGATGGCGACATCCATAGCCGCTTCCGTGACATCAATGATACTGCGGGTAGACGCCTCAGCCTGACTGATGGCAATTTGTGCGTCTGTTGTGGCCTGTTCCACTGAAATCGTCGCTAATTCGGCCTGTTTTGTTGCCCGTTCCGCCTGCAACGTTTCTTCAGCGATAGCCTGAGCGCGAATAGTGGCATCGGCAGACAGGGCAGCCAATTCCAGTTCCGTTTGCTGCTGTTCTAATGCGGTTTGCCGCTGTTGGACACTAATGCCAATCAACAATCCGCCAACGGTGATGATAAAGAGGACGGCCAGAGCAGTCAGGAGCCAGCGCTGAGTATCGGCCCGTTTTTTTTGTTCGGCGGCCAATCTTTGCTGTTCAGCCGCCAATCGTTCGGCATTCTCTTTGGCAATAGCTTCTGCTTTTGCTTTGGCTTTTTGTTCCTCGGCAATTTGTTCTGCCCTTCTTACCAGTTCTTGCGCTTGTGCTAACTCCCGCTGACGCCGGTCTTCCTCTACCTGTTCTGCCTGGCGGACGGCTTCTTCGCTGGTCTCGACGAACACTGTTTCTAAATCACTTAGTCCCTCAAATTTTTTGGCTTCTTCCAAAAGCCACCCGCGCAGTAAAACGCTGTCATTATTTTTACGTCCTCTGGCATCCCATTGAACAGCCTGGGTTGCCAGGCGCTGGCGGCGGCGCAAGGCAACACGCTCATCTTCCAGCCATTCAACCAATCGCGGCCAGTTACGCACCAGCGCTTCGTGGGCCACTTCTACCTGGTCGTCGGCCGGGGCTGCTCCTTTTGTCAGGTGAACTAATCGAGATTGAACCAGCTTTTCCAGCGTCCGATCTATGCGGTCTTGGGCTTCGCCGCCCCGGTAAAGTTCTTCGCGGCGCACGCGATTGCGTGTGACTTCCAGCCCTTCGCTGGGACGTACGACTTGAAGCAGAATACGCCTGGCGGTTACCTGCTCTTCCGGCAGCAGGCTTTCGTAGAGGGTATCGGCGGTTTTGGATAGCGCTTGCATGACTCCGCCCAACCGGCGGTAACTTTCCCAGGTGATGCGGTTGCGTTCCCGGTTGTCCCATAGTTGCAGGAGGGCAAATTGCAGCAGGGGGAGCGCGGCTGGTTCGCCTAAAATTTCTCGGATGAGTTGGTCTACCAACCCTTCTTCAAATTTTAGGCCGATGTTTTCGGCTGGCTTTTCGATGGCTTCGCGCAGTTCGCCGGCATGCATAGCGTTGACGCGCACTTCGCCTTGCTCGAACATGGATTTGAACAGGGCGACTTTTTCCAGATAGCTCTCATAGTCAATACGCATGGTGATGATGACGAGGTGGCGCTGACCACGGGCACGAATGAGGTTGAGGAGATTTTCGATGAAGGCCGCGCGCTCGTTTTCGTCCTGGCAAAGGGTGAAGGTTTCTTCAAATTGGTCAATAATGAGGACGATGGGAAAGTCGCCGGTCGTATTAACAAGTTTGGTTAGATGGTTGCTATCTTTTCCTAGTTTTGCGGCTTGCCTGGCTATCCATTGGTCGGCGTCGTCAACATCTTCTGGCAGCAGCAAACGGGCCAGGCGGCGGAGCGGGGTGGAGCCGGGGACGATGGGATCGTAGTAGCGCCAATTGCGGCTGCCGGGCAGGGCGCCATCGCGTAGACGGGGCAGCAGCCCGGCCAGGATAACGGATGATTTGCCGCTGCCGGAGGGACCGATGACGGCGATGAGTTGGTTGACCATGACGTGCCGCAGCAGTGTATCTACGAGTTGGGAACGGCCGTAAAACAAATGTTGATTTTCCGCACGGAACGCATCCAACCCAACATATGGGCATAAGTTGTCTGGAATTTCCGGAAAGACAGTCGGGTCGAACTCGGCCAGGATAGTTTCTGGTAGTTCATAATTAGCATGGAAGAGCTGATTCTCCCAATAGTCGAGCAAGCTTTGAGCGGTCGCCCGTTCGCCATCATCATCCAGATAAGCGCCGCCAGCTTGCCCCCGACGTAAAAACTCCATGACCTGGCTCCAAAACAGTTCGGTCGGTTTACCCTGGCGGCGATCTTTCATCAGATCGGTATGGGTGTCACGCAGGGAAGTCAGGGAAAGGAAGGGGACGATTTCTTCTTCAGGCATGACCAGGGTTTTCTTACGGCTCATTTGAAGTTCCTCAACATTAGCAACAGTTCAAGTGATTCACCTACTTCTTGCAGTTCCATCACCAAAGACAGCAGCTCTAAATCTACCTGGCGAAAGCGGCGGCCTTCCTGGCTGCGGAAGCGGCGGAAAAATCTCAGGATGGTGATATTGGCGCCATTTTGCATGGCGCCATCCAGGGATTGACAAACCTCAGCCAGCTTAATGGCCCAATCATCAGCCTGCCCACTGTATAAATTCTGGGCCATCGGAGCCAGATCGAACCAGGCCTCTTTTAGTTCTTCCATTCCCTGGTTCAGGGTTCCCTCAACACGGCGCAACTCGTCATCTAGTTCTTGCCAGGTGTTGTGTTCCCGAACCAGGTTTGTAACGCGGGCATTTAATCCAGACAGCGCATTGACTCCTTTTTGAATTTCACCGATGGTTTCTTGCCCATAATTGGCTTGTGCCAGATTATGACTGATGGTAGACATGGCTTGTTCGAGAGTGTCCAGCCGCAGGGCGCTGGCTGTACGGACTAATTGGGCGTTGATACGGGAAATTTGCCGGTTGAGTATCCTGTATAGGGTGCGCGTCCCCGATTTCAAAGTGGCATAATCAGCGTTTTCGACGCCGTTCCGCAGATCCTCCTGTACTTTTTCGAGCTGTTGTGTCCACCGGGCTTCTTCGTTGGCGAAGGAGGATAACTGAACGGCTTGAATTAACTCGTCTATTTTGACCTGGACTTCTGGCTCGTTTAGTTCGATGTTGTCCCAGGCCATTTCGTCGGCTGGCAGTCGTTTTTGGTCGTTGTAGATGATGAAGTAGCGGTTTTCGAGTTCCTGGAACAGATCGTGAATGAGTTTGTAGTCGTTCATGAGGGTGATCTGTTCGGAAGCGGCTTCGAAGTCGGCGCGGAAGGTGGTCGCAGCCTCGCGTACAGCCGGGGAACGCATGAGCCGGATGAGCGCCGTGACGCTCTGGCTGATGATAAGCGTTTCAGTTCCGACAGATGATCTGGTCATCTCGGTATCGGTTTCAGTTTCTGACTTGTCTTTCTTGTCGCTGGTTAAATCTTCCCAAGTGAGGATCGGTCGTGCTTCCCGAACAGCTACCGCTAAAACGATGAAGCGCCGGTGTCTTTCTATGTAACTGATTAGTGACTGGGCTTTGGATGATCTACCTCCTGGCGGCAAGTCATCAAATATGATGTCCAGATCGAAACAAAGCGCTTTTAGCTCATCAAGGCTGAAATGCTTGATAAGGGCCTGTTTCAATTTCTTTCTATCAACTACTTTGCCCTCCGGCAGTAATTGAGAATCGGGATCGGCCATAAGTAATCTCGATTATAAAGGGTGTGGCGAGAAATGTAAACGGGCAGCCGAAACTGGTTGAGGGGAGGATTCTGCGGGAAAGGGGAACGGCCGTGTTTCTACTCAACAAATATCTCTACATGCTCGCCATCTTCTTCGTCGGTGATGTCCATGATTTTGCCTTGTTGGCCGCTGCGAATGGCTTCCATGATCTCGTCGTAGTTGACGCCCTCGACTTCTGGGGCAAAACGAGCGCCCATTTTGACGCCAACATTTACCAGCCCCATGGGAATGTTGATGTTGACTTTGACCCGGCCGGTTGTGGTGTCGGTTACGCGAACGCGGAACCAACGGGGGGCGCTGGCTCCTTTCAACGGGCTGACGGTCTGGCCGCGGTTGTTTTGATCCAGGGCGCGTAAAAGGTCTGCGCCGTCGCTGGCAGTGATTTTTCCTTCTTCGATCATTCTGAGAATTTGCATTCGTTCTTCGGTGGTAGCCATTGGAATCTCCTAAATCGGAAGTGATGAGTGATGAGTGATGATGGATGAGTTTTATGTTGTTATGCTGCCATATCCAGACGCATGTGGGTCAAGGTGCGCCGGGGTTGGAAGTTAGCTTCGCGCAGCAGTTGGTTAACAAATTCATCGCTGGCGGGGTGGTCCAGACGAATGTTGCGGCGAGGCAGGTAATGCAGGCGGCGGATGGCTTTGGCCAGTAACGGCCGTTCTATTTTTCTTTGCCAGGCCGGATGAACGCGCAGTGTTACCTGGTGGGTGCGCCCCCATTCGCTCCAAATACCGACCAGACCAGTTAGTTGATTAGCATCGTTTGTTGTCACCCAGGCCTCAGCGTGACGGCCGTTTAACAGGTTATCCATTCGCCGCCAAAAACCGGATTTGTAAGCATCTTGTGGCAGCGGTTCCGGCCAGTTCAAATCTGGTTGCAAACAGGCAGTATCCAATTGATAAGCTGATTGCCATTCTTGCCGGGCCAATTCACGCAAAATGGGTTCATGCTGGCTGCCGATAACCGCTTCAATATCGCGCAGGCGGGTCATTGAACAACGCCAGGTTGTCATGCTGCCAATGGTTTTGAACTGCATGGATTGGTAAAGGTTGATAGCGGCCATATTATCTTTGACGACTTGTAGTAGAATTTGACGGCCGTGTCGTTCTTGGGTCAATGCCAAGAGCGATTCCATCAAACCGCGGGCAATGCCGCGCCGGCGAAAATCGGGGTGAACGGCAACGTTAACGACCAGGTAACGGCCGTCTGTTCTTGTCGCCAGGAGGGTCGCATTACCTACGATACGGCCGTCTTCTTCCCACACATACCCCAGCGCCAACTTACTCGATATGGGACTAAGCCGCCATAGAAAAGCCGGCTGGCTCATACCGGCCTCACTATTGAATAACCGCTGCCCATCACCGCCCAGCCGGCGCCCAAAGACCAACTCCAATAATTTAATAATCTGGGGTACATCTCTGTTTAGATTGATGGGACGCGGCCCATTCATTGGCCGTGTTTGAGATGGTCTTGTGATAACCATTTGCGTATGCGGGCAAGCAGCCAGGCAGTCAGAATAACTTGTTTATTCTGCCGCTCAATTAGTCAATAAATGCTTTCTCCTTTGGATAGGCCGTTTAACAAAAAGAGCCTATCCTCCATTTTACCCTGAGTTTGCAAGTTGGCGAGTATGCTTGGCAAGGGGTGTGTTTCAGATGAGTTGTCCGTAATCCGTAATCCGTTAGCCGTAATCGGAATACGGAATACGGAATACGGAATACGGAATACGGAATACGGATTACGGATTACGGATTACGGAACACACCCCTTCTTAATTCTCCAACGCTTCCAACAATGTCCCCGCTTCTTTCGGTGAGATGACGCCTTTTTCGACCATTTTCAGGATTTTAAGCTGCTCCTCGCTGGACGCTTTTTGTTTGACCGGAGCGGGAGGCTTTGGCGGGCGAGGGGGGGAGGGCGGACGATGCGCCCAGCCGCTGCGTTTTATACTCCGCTCCATCTGGCGCATGGCCCGTTCTGCCGCTCGTTCGGCTTTGGCGGCGGCCTGTTCCGCTTTGCGGGCGATGTTTTCGGTAAATTCCGGCCCGAATCTGGTTTCAATATTGGCCGTGATTTCATTGAAGTGATCCATGACCTGGCCGTTTATCAGGTCGCCTAATCCTGACATGTCCAAATCAAAATCAAAATCGAATTCATCGTCTCCGGCCCATTTTTCTTTGGCGGATTGAGATGCTTTGAGGATGACACGGCCGTTTGCTTGTAAGGAAACGACTGTATCCCCATGACCTATCCGCCCGGTAAAGCTGTCGCCATCTTCCGCCACATCTTCCAGCGGGAGGCGGTTTTTGATATGGGGGGCAGCGGCCGTTACATTTAGCGCGGCATCCACCGGCCAGCGCAAAACAACATCTCCACTGGCGACAAACGTGTGCTGCCCTGCAGGCAGCGGCCCACGCAGGTGAATGTCGCCAGCCGCGTTTGTGACCGTGTTCGTGCGGCCATTCAGTCTATTCAAATTGACGTCGCAGCTCCCTTGCTTGATGGTTACATCGCCGCTCACAGCGCGCAGGGCAATATCGCCCATCACTTCGCCGATTTGGGCCATGCCCTGCACATTGCGGGCCAACAAATCGCCGTACACCGCACCCACAGCCAGGTCACTGCAGCTACGGACAGAGGCATCGCCATAGATCGTCTCGGCGCTCAGGCTGCCGTCTATCTGTTTGGCAGCCAGGTCGGCGTGAATCGTGCCGATTTTTACGGTTCCGGCGCTGATCAGCTGCGCGTCGCCGCCGATGTTTTGCAGGCTGATTGACCCATGTACTTTTTTAACCGCTATGTCGCCATGTACATCCTGCACGGTCAAACTGCTGTTCATGGGAATGGTTAGCCTCAAGCTGCCTTGTCCGCTCAGGGTCAGTCCGGCATCGTTCTCGTTCACTTCATAACCATCGCCTTTGATGAGAACGGCCGTTTCCGCCCAACTGCGAACTACCAAATCGCCATGGCATTCATTAATCATGATAAGCGGCGCTTTGCCCACTTCAAAACGTTCTTGATTCATTGCTTGCACCTTTCTCAGACCCTTAAGGTTCGTTCAAAATTAACTTTGCAGTTTGCTGGTAATTGGTAATCTGGTAATTGGTAATTGAGTAATTGGGTAATTACCAGTTACCAATTACCTGGTTACAATTTTTCAAAGTATCTTCTCAAAATTTCGGGGCAAAGATTACAAAAGTTTCAAAACGGGCGCTATGCAGGCAATATGTTGTTAAAACTTTTGTAATCTCCCGTTTATTGAGAAGATACCGCCAAAGTTATAAACGAACGTGCCCCTAGGGTTTGAGAATAGTTACTCCACGTACACCTGTACATGCTCGTTATCTTCTTCATCCTGCACTTCAACCAGCATCCCTGCACTCATTTCCGACATCATTCCCGTTAATTCGTCATAATCCAATCCCTCTAGCTCCGGGCTGAAACGGCGGCCTAATTTCAGGCCAAAGTTGAGCATCCGCAGGGGAATATTGACAGTCACTTTGTTCTGGCCTGTTTCCAGGTTGCGTACCCGGACGCGGAACCAGGTGGGCTTTTTGCCATTGACGGCCGGTTCTGATCCTGCTTTGACGGCGGCTGGTTCAAGTGGCGCTTCGGGGGATGTTTGGGCAAGCAGTTCAGCCGCTTCGTCGGCGCTGATTTTGCCGTTGGCTAATAAATCTAAAATTTCCTTACGGTTTGACATGCGTTTATTCTCCTTGTGGCGACATCCGATTTCTCAAAGAAATCGGATGTCGGTCGGGATTAGGGTCAGGCGTTGATGCGCGCGTTCTTAGGCGTTTCTTTGATGTAAAATGAGACCTGGACGCGCAGTCGAGGCAGCTGTTTCATGAAGCGCAGCCCGTTTTTAACGATTGTCGGAAATAAGTTGGTTTTCGCTGTGTTGATTGGTCGAAGGCGGCGCTGGGCGGCTGATTCATTAAGCTGCCGCTGCCGCTGAATGGCCTGCAAGTATGCATCTTGTTGAAAATCCATGATAGTTCGCCTCGCTTGGGGGAACGGCCGTTCCTCGCTTACTCTTTACCGCGTAATATTTGCAGCGCTTCCTCGGCGCTAATCGCCCCGGCGCTCAATTCGGCCAACACTTCACGGCGCGTTTCCTCAGATACGGGGCCTGGTTCCGGCGCGCCCACTTCATAGCCCATCGCTCGAATCACTTCCGTCAGCCGGGCGCGCACAGCGGGATAAGACAGACCAATTTCTTGTTCAACGCGATTAATTTTGCCTTCGCAGCGAATGAAAATCTCCACGAAATCTAATTGCTGCGACGATAATTGATAAAGACGGCCCAACGTGAAATGTCCTTCCAGCGCTGTGTCGCAGTTACGGCAGTGAAGCCGAGTAACGTGTAATGTTTCTTGACAGATGGGACACTGGCCAATAACAGGATTCATGAATTCTTCTCCTGGAGATGTAACCGTTCAGACCCTAAGCTCGACTTTGTACAAAATTCGAAATCAGAAATATTTCCAGATAATTTTGTAACCAGAGTGAGAATCTGATTTTAGTCAATGCAACTTTACTCGAGTACGAATATTTGAACATCGCATAAAA
>JAJRYT010000045.1 GCA_024275635.1 Chloroflexota bacterium
AGCTGCCCTGCAGCGGCAGTTTGTACAAGCGCCCGATGCTTCCAATATGGCTGATTTTCTACGCATCAGCCCCTGGCGGGCGCACAATATCCGCGATGCGCTGCGTCAATATCAGGTTGACCGATTGCTGGCGGCAGCAAAAAGAACCAATGCACCGCGGGTCATCTACATTAACATCGACGATTCGCTGGGCGAAAAAGACAAGGCCACCCGCCATATTCAGGCGGTGGATTGGTATTATGACCACAGCGAAAGCACAAAAAACAAACCGCGCTACAAAAATGCTTTCTGCTATCTTGTCTGTACGATGCGCGTTGGCAACCAAACAGCCACCGTAGATTTGCGCCTGTACTTGCGTGGAAAAATGGTGTGCCGTCTGAATCGAGAACGAGCAAAGAAACATCGTCTCCATTTTCGCAGCAAGTATCGGATAGCGCGGACCATTTTGGAGCAGTTGCGTCCTCTGTTGCCTAAAGGCTGGCAAGTTGTGGCGCAATATGACAGTTGGTACGCATCTGCTCGCTTAATCAAATACTGTCGCCGCCAAAGTTGGCATGTCACCTGCGGTTTGAAATGCAACCGCCTTTTGAGTGACAAGCGCGTTGACAAACATGCCCAAGAGTTAAAGCACAAGTGGTACACAACAGTTGGTGTTATCACTACGGACGGGGATAAATCCATCTATTTTGTGCGACGGCGTGACGGCCGTCATAGTGGCGGCATAAGAGGGCAAACAGAACGTATGAACGAAATCTGAGCAATTTCCGCCAAAAGTTGACAGAAAGTTAGATACCCTGTACAGTCCTCACTGGATCAAGATTCAAGATGTTGTTAGTTCTGAATTAAAGTATGTTAAGACGTTGTCTGGACAAACAAATCCGGACAACGTTTTTTGTTGTCTTTCTTGTTAAGAACCATACGTATTGAAATCATGAACCACACTATTTTTTTATATGTACCAAAACAAGGAGTGTACAACAAATGAGTGAACGTAAAACAGGAACCGTAAAATGGTTTAGTGATCAAAAAGGATTCGGATTTTTAGAGCAAGAAGGCGGCAATGATGTGTTTGTCCATCATTCAGCCATTATGTCCGAAGGTTTCCGCACGCTGGCCGAAGGCGACCGGGTTGAATTTACAATCGAGCAAGGTCAAAAAGGCCCCGCTGCCGCAGACGTACGCAAAATCTAAAGCATTTGTTTACGACGATTCCTTTTGACCGGGGAATCGCTTAAATGAAAATAAAAAGACTCGCAGAGATGCGGGTCTTTTTCGTAACTGGAGTCTGGCGGAAATTGATTTGATTGGAAACCACTGCCGGAGGCAGTGGTACGAAAAAAAGGTTCTACTGTTGTAGTCGGTAGAATCATGTGTACCCACCACATAGCGGCTGAAGATGTCCAGAATTGTATACATGCAATAGTAGACGTAGGTTACCGGACCCCGCAGCTTGGTGATGTCCCAACTCCAGACCTGATTGGGCGCGGTGGCTACCAACTCCGGCTTCTTGTACGCTGGATGCCGTTTCTGATTACATCGTTCCCGCACTTCATCATTGTCTTTGAGTATCCGGTACATTGTGCTGACTGAGCAAAGATACAGCCCCTCGTCTAGCAATGCTCCATACACTTGTCGCGGCGAGCTATCAACAAAGCGGCTGCTGTTGAGTGTCTCCCGTACGGTATCCCTTTCCGGTGGCGGCAAGGCTCGGAGCGATGGCGATGACGGCCGTTCGGGACTGGCTGGCCGGGGCTTTCGGTGACGATAGTAGCTGCTGCGTGGATGAACCAGTACCTGGCACGCCTGTTGGGCGCTTGTTTTTTGGGCTAATTCGATCACGGTCATCCTCAGTTGCCTTCGTCTTTCGTCGATTCCAGGCTAATCCCCAGTATCTCGGATAGTTTTTTTTGAGCCTCTATGATTAATTCTGCCTGGGTCAGTTGCCGTGTTAATCGTTCGTTTTCTCGGCGTAACTGGCTGATTTCGGCTGCTTCCTCATTCGCTTTGCGCCTCCGTTTTCGCGGTTTCAGCCCCGCCATCTGGCCTGCCTCCCGTTGGCCACGCCATGTTGTCAAATGAGATGAATACAATCCTTCCCGTCTGAGCAAAGTTCCGATTTGTCCCGGTTGCTCACGGCATTTAGCTGCTTCTTCCAGCCCCCACAGCTTATAGGCGGCCGTGAAAGTGCGTCGTTTGGCCCTGGGTAACACTTCGGGATTGGGCTGCGGCGCGACGTCATTTTGATGCCCAACTCAATTTAGCTTTGGCGGCCTCTACCTGACTCTGGAATCGCCCTGCCTTAGCGTAACAATTCCTGGCAAAATATCGTGTCCCGTCTAGAGTTGACTTGGCGCTACGCTTACCGGCCCGAATTTGTGCCTTTGCTCATGGAATATCTGGGCGCTCAGCGGGGAACGCGCATTTTAGACGCTGACTGTGGCAGCGGTTTCGTGTCCCGCCTGCTGGCCCGGACTTTGACTGGCATGCAAGTGGCGGCGCTGGACGCCGATGAGAAGATGCTGACTTTGGCCCGCCAGATGCTGGAACGGGAAGGGTTAACCGCTCAGGTGGAGTTACGGCCGTTACCCCCTTCCCGACAATCATCGCATTGATGAACTGGACCTCAATCTGGATCGGGTCTGGCGCTATGCGGCGCGCCCCCGCTAACGGCCGTTTTCATCTCCTCAATTCGGCACAACCTACTCAGTCAGAAACATTGGCTAACACAGCAAACAATGCCTCTATTTGCAAGCCAATGAAGCCAAACAGCGGTTCGTTTGAATTTAGGGTACTGATAATCGTTACATTTTGTTCCGGCCAATAGAAAGCCTGGCTGTTAAACAATCCACCATGTCCCTGTACTTCACCCAGGTCTGGAATGCCCCACTCATCAAAAACAAAGCGGAAGACGCCCAGCCCGTAATAAACACCCGCATCAGGCGTCTCTATCCAAGTCAGCATTTCCTCTTTGGTAGCAGGGTTGTCAAACAGGTCGTCTTGCACCCAGGCCCACAAGAACCGATTCTGGTCTGCCACCGTGGAAACGATGCCGCCGGAACCCCATTCATAGGAGCGGCTGTCATTCATGCTCCAATCCGTCCCGGCGTAAAAAGCGTGGGTTAAGAAACGGCCGTCTACCCCCGGAACCGGCTCCTCGTGGAATTCAAAATAGCTGTTTTCCATCCCCAGCGGGTCAAAGATCAATTGGCGGAATGCCTCATGCAGCTTCATGCCAGACACATTTTCCACGATCAGACCCAACAACTGGTAGTTAGTATCGCTGTAGTTGTAGGTTTCTCCAGGCGCGGCGATGGGCGGCGCATTTTCAATCGCCCATTCCAAAACCAAAGCCGGTTCCCAAATGGTGTCTGTTTCGGCCAACACCAATTCCTTAAAATCGGATACGCCATTTTCATCCACGTCCACCCCGTTAGAGAAATCGCCCAGACCGCTGGTGTGGCTAAGCAACTGGCGCACGGTGATCGTTTCCCCAAGGGAGGCGCCCTCAAGCACAAGCAGACGCGACGCCAAGTTTGCGGGCAGATAAGCGCTGATGGGATCGTCCAGGTTTAGCTTGCCTTGTTCAACCAGTTTCAGGATGGTAACGGCCGTGTACATCTTGGTGCCGCTGGAAATGATGAACTGGTCATCAGCCGCCATTTCCACCCCATTCTCCGGGTCAGCCATGCCGGCTGCGCCCTTCCAGGTGAAATTCATGTCCGGGGCGTCTATCATCAAGACAGCGCCGGGCACGCCGTCAGCCACATATTGATCAATGATGGCTTGCAATGCCTGCGCCAGTTCTGGATTCCCTGCTTCCGCTTCCGCCAGCGCGACAGGCTCCGCAATCCACTCCTGCGTCATGTTGGCGAAGATGTAGTTACGGGTGAAGCCGCCCTGGTCGCAGCCATCGGCCACCGTCTGGAATTGCAGGCTGTCATCTTCTGAGACGACGACTTCGTAAACGCCGACCATCTCGGCGTCGCAGGCGGCCCAATGTCCCGCATTTTCCAAATCGCGTAGGTGGATTTTGCCATCTTCAAACCAATACTCGCCGGAGACGCGCGGCGCGTTCCCCAAATCATCTTGCGCAAGGGCGACAGTGTAACGGCCGTCCTCCGTATACATCACATATCCCCGCTCCCCGGCTACCGTCCCCAGCCAGACGCCAACCATGTCGGCGGCGTCGGTGATCAGAACTGGTTCCGGGGTGGGCGTTGGTTCGGGGATGTCGGTGGGGGGAACGGCCGTTGGCATGGCCGTCGCTTCAGATTCTAAAACTTCATCAGCTGCCTCCGGTTTAGATTGGCAGCCTGCCAGCAGCAAGAGGATGATGAATAAGATCGCTCCCCACCGGCGGACTATCAACGTATATTGACGGTTCATTTTCTGCCTCCTTATGTTTTTCGACCGGGAAGGTTTTCACAGCCTCCCAGGTCTGCCGATAATTCAGACGTTTGCATTCGCAAAAACGCCAGCGCCTCATCCAGATTGGCAAAAACCCATCGCTGACCGGTCTGCGAACTTTCCAGGGAGGCCCGCCAGACCGCTTCTCCGTTATCTTGCGCCTGCCACAAACGCAGCAGGTAAGAAATATAGCCGCGTTGGGTTTCTTTCATGATCATTTTCCACTTTTTGATGGCGTTGCTTTCAGCCTATCAGTTTATCGTGATGAAATCGTCCTGAAAATGTCACGAGATCGTCCAGAAACAAGTTCCCTGATTAGAGACTGAGGACTGGCGAACTGGAGACTGGCAAGTCTTCACTCTCCAGTCTCAGGAAGTAAATTTTCGAGCTTGCTAAACGACTCTTGTCCAGTACGGTATAATCAAAGTGATCTGCTCACCCACACGATAGCTTTGTCCCCAGTTGAGCTTAAGGAGTCGGAGATGGCTGGCTTATCCGTCCAGTTGTTAGGCCCATTTCAAGTTATGGTGGCTGGTAAACCGGCGGCGGGTTTCGCATCTGACAAGGCGCGGGCGCTGCTGGCGTATCTGGCGACAGAAGCCGATCAGCCGCATCGCCGCGATAAGTTAGCCGGACTGTTGTGGCCCAACTCGCCGCAAAAAACAGCCCGAACCAATTTGCGCCGCGCCCTGGCTGACTGTCGCAAAGCCATTGGCGACCATCAAGCCAGCCCCCCTTATTTGCTC
>JAJRYT010000046.1 GCA_024275635.1 Chloroflexota bacterium
TGCATGTCACTCTTTTTATGCGATGTTCAAATATTCGTACTCGAGTAAAGTTGCATTGACTAAAATCAGATTCTCACTCTGGTTACAAAATTATCTGGAAATATTTCTGATTTCGAATTTTGTACAAAGTCGAGCTAAGAGTGGATTCCTGCCTGCGCAGGAAGGACCATCATGTATAAGTGCGAGTGGTTAGTAGTCACCTTTGAGTAAAGAGAAAAATGGAAAAACAATTTAAGCGTTGGCGAGCGATTTATAATGAATACCCACGCCAGTTTTGGATTTTGGTGCTGGGGACTTTCATTGATCGTTTAGGCGGGGCGCTCATGTTCCCCTTCTTTACCCTGTACATCACCCGAAAATTTGGCGTGGGGATGACCGAGGTCGGCGTTATTTTTGGCCTCTTTTCCATTTCCAGCATTCTGGGCAGCGTGATTGGCGGCGCGTTGACGGACCGGTTTGGCCGGAAGGGAATGGTGATTTTTGGCCTGCTGGTAAGCGCATTCACCAGCCTGATGATGGGTTTGGTCAACGCCATCAGTCTGTTTTGTGAACCTCTCCGTCACTATCGGGCCAATGATTGGCGGGCTGTTGATTACCCAATCCTACCTGCTGCTTTTTATTTGTGACGCGATTGCCAGCAGTATAACGGCCGTTATCATCTACACCGCCCTACAAGAGACAAAACCGCAGCCAACCGAGGATGAGCCGGTTCAATCAATGGCCCAAAGCTTTGGCGGCTACCTGGACGTGATACGCGATTCGGCCTATCTTTGGTTTCTGATCGCCTCCGCTCTGGTGGCCCTGGTTTACATGCAGATGAACTCCACACTGGCCGTTTATTTGCGAGACACACATGGCATTCCCGAACAATATTTTGGGTATATTCTCAGCCTGAACGCAGCGATGGTTGTCCTGTTCCAATTTGCCATCATGCGCCGGGTAGAAAAGTACCGGCCGATAGTTATCATGGCCGTCGGGACGCTGTTTTACGCTGTCGGGTTTGGACTGTATGGCTTTGTTTCCACTTATACCTTTTTCCTGCTGGCAATGGTGATCATCACCATTGGCGAGATGCTGGTCAGCCCGGTGGGACAGGCGATTGTGGCCCAGTTGGCGCCGGAGGATATGCGCGGCCGTTACATGGCTGTTTTTGGCTTTAGCTGGGTGATTCCGATGGCTGTTGGGCCGCTGCTGGCCGGGTTGGTGATGGATAATGCCGACCCGCGCTGGGTCTGGTATGCAGCCGGACTGATTGCCGTTGTGGCCGCCGGGGTGTTTGGTTGGATGGAGCGGGGGATCGGCCGTTCTACCTGGGACGTGGTTGACGAGCGGCTGGACATCCTGGAAATGTTGGAGGAAGGCAAGCTCTCGGCGGCCGGAGCGGCCCGGCGGCTGGATGCTGTGCCGGAAGGGAAATGGTCATCCCTCACCACGGGGGCAGAGCAAAGTGCAGCGCGGCGGCATGTGCGTATCCGGATCAGCGATCCGGCTTCGGGCACGATGAAGGTTGATTTGCGGCTGCCGCTGGCCTTAGTCCATACCGTTTTACACATGGGCGGCAAATTGTCGGACGATCTAGACGGGTTCGATATGCAGGCGTTAAGCGAACTAATTGCCAACCACACAACCGGCGGTCAGGCGGGTATGATGCAAATGGATAACGACGAGACGATGGAGGTTTCAATAGAAACTTCACAAACTAACGCCCACCACCAGGAATGAAACCAACTGCCGGGAGAGGTTCCTAGCATTGCTGATGCCTTTACAGAAGCTTCCCAGAAGTTTATTGACAGTTACCAAACAAATTAATTTTGATGGGTAAAAATAGCATTTTTTCTAGTGAATTGCACAAAATGTCTCGCCGAACTTTTTTGAATGGTAACCGTTCAGCCGCCAACAGACTTTTGAAGTTTTGCAGTCGAGTACACAACCACACAGAGCGTCAAAACTTCAAAAGTCTCCAGGGGGGAGTGAACGCTTACTTTGAATGTACTTAAAACTCAGTAGAGCAAGATTTTCGTCACGAATAACACGAATTGCATGAAGAACAAGTTCTTAATTCGTGAAATTTGTGCAATTCGTGGCAGATATTGGATACACTGAAACTAGAAAAAACGACCAGGTGGCCGCACCTGATCGTTGTATCAGCAGTAATGCTCTACAGACTGGTAAATTTTCAGCCGCCAGGAGTCCAAACGCCTTTTGTGGTCCGGTCGCCTAATCCACCGGCAAAATCGTCAAAATTATCTTCATCAAGACCTTCGAGCAGCTTACGCTCCTTTTCCGTTAAGTCATATCCTGCCAACGTTTTTTTCGGGCGCTTGAATAATTTTTTGCGGAATTTCTCGTCGGCGATGGCTTTTTCAATAATTTCCTTTACAACTGCTTCAGACATTATCATTTCTCCCATTTGAGCTAATAAAGGCGACTTCCTGACTAAAATCACCGGATTGGTAGTTTGGAAATCGCTGGCAACTGCTAGAATTTCTCTCTTTATTCTGAGGCAGATGCCTGATTCTAGAACACGTTTTCAGTATGATGCTTTGCTATCTGTTTGTCAACAGCCAGGAATATATTTTTCGTGAAATCTGCTTAACGTTCACGGCCGTTTGCAATCATCGTTCATTTTGGGTTTTTGCCATCACAGTCTACAATCATGTTATCTCTTCCTAAATGAAGTCTCTGGAAATTTCGTATTGAGTATTTTGCCTATGAATCGCCGTCGCATCATTCCCATTTTTGTCATTGTGTTTACCAATATTCTTGGCGCCGGCGTCATCTTACCTATTTTACCGCTGGTAGCCGAAGGTGAGTTTGGGGCAACGGCTTTACAAGCAACCACGTTAACGGCCGTCTTTTTTGCCGCTCAATTTATAGCCGCACCCTGGCTGGGCCGGTTATCAGATCAGGTCGGGCGGCGGCCAGTTCTCATTATCAGTCAAATTGGAACAGTTCTATCCTTCGTGCTTTTCATCCTGGCCAGCCCCATTGGACACGCTGTGGATAGCGCGGGATGGCCATTTAACATCAGCGGCGGTCTTGTCATCTTATATCTGGCACGCATCCTTGACGGCATCACTGGCGGCAACATTACCACTGCGCAAGCCTACATCACCGACATCAGCACAGAAGAAACACGCGCCCAGGCATTAGGCTCATTGAGCGCCGCATTTGGACTTGGCTTTATTTTTGGGCCGGCATTTGGCGGCTTTTTAGCGGGCGTCAGCCTGGTGGCGCCGTTCGTGGGAGCCGCCATTATTACCATGGGCAGCGTTCTTCTAACAACATTCACGCTAAGAGAATCTCTCCCGCCAGAAGCCCGATCATCGCCTCGAACACACCAGGCAATGATGCCAACACGTGCATTCCTGCAGAATCGCACCATTCTCTTACTTTTTTTAATTACATTTGTCATCACATTAGCCTTTGCCGCCTTACAGAGTACATTTGCCTTGTTTGCGGAACGTGTTGTCTTTCCCGAAACAGACAGCGCGGCAGTGGCCGGCAATGTGGGTCTCATTTTAGCTGTTATCGGTTTGTTTACCGTATTAACGCAAGCTTTGCTCATCAAGCCATTAGTGACTCGTTTTGGTGAGCGGCGGCTGATTCTGCTGGGGCAAGTCAGCCTGGTCATTGCCTTTTCCGGGCTGTCAGTTTTATCGCACCCGCTGCTGATTACCCTTTTTACCATTCCGATAGCGTTTGGCAATGGGATCAACCAGCCCAGCCTGCAATCACTCATTACCCGGTTTGGCGATGAACAAACACACGGCCGTTTACTTGGCCTCTATCAGTCATCACGCAGTCTGGCGCTCATTTTGGGGCCGGTTGGAGCCGGACTCGTTTTTCAGGCAATAAGCCCGCGCGCGCCCTATGTTTTTGCCATCCCCTTATTGTTAACCGGTATCGGCTTGAGCCTGTTTTTACAGTATCAGTCAATTCCCAGCCGGGCCATGCAGCCAGGAAATTTATGATTGTTCGCATTGAATGGCAATTCAGCCATCCCCGACGCATCGTTCATATGGCCCCAAAAGTCAGGCGCAGCATACGCCGAGCAAAGGAGGCGTCTGTGCAAGGGTGGGTGATCATCACCAGCTTAACCATCCTGTTTGTCATCTGGCTGGCTTATCATTCAATGGGGCAGCCGGACTGGCTGGCAGCCGCACCGCCAGCTGTCGCTGAATTGGTCGGATTAGTAGAGACAGCGGGGGCGTTTACGCTGGGTTTTCTGTGGTTCACGCTATGGTGGCAGCGTCAAAAATCGCACACCAGCCCCCTGCCTACCAAAGACCTGACCGAACTTTTGGCGTTGAGTCCGGCCGAGTTTGAACGGTATGTGGCCCACTTATTCAGCAAAAAAGGATACCGCGTCAAACTGCGGGGAAGTAAAGGGGATTTAGGCGTTGATTTAGAATTGACCAGGCCGGGCGGCAAGCAAGCGATTGTCCAGTGCAAACGGTATCATAACACGATTGAGCCTAAAATTGTGCGCGAGTTATACGGCACGCTGGTTCATGAACGGGTTTCACATGCTTTTTTGGTGACGACGGCCGAAATTTCTGACGCGGCGCGAGAGTGGGCCAGGTACAAACCAATCACACTGATTGATGGCAAAACTTTGGCGCAAATTGCGGTGGCTCTCGGTGAAACGGCCGTTCCCGCCCACAAGAGATAACGATAATGTTTCACAACATCCCCCCGGCCATCTTAAATCGTATGAAACAGCTCGAAGCGCTCGATGCTAAAGATAGAGTTGACGGCACGCCCCGGCTAGAACGACTGCGTCAAATCCCGCCAGAGACCGGCCGTTTCCTGGCCTTATTAGCCGCTGCTGCGCCAGAGGGGAATTATATTGAGATCGGGACCAGCGCCGGCTATTCTACCCTTTGGCTGTCCCTGGCTGGCCGCGCCCAGGGACGGACGATCACAACATTCGAGCTGCTGCCGGAAAAAGTCCAAATGGCTGCCGAAACTTTTACAATGGTCGGCGTAACAGATGTTGTTCAACTAATAGCCGGTGATGCACGAGATTATCTAGCGGACATGTCCGACATCGCTTTTTGTTTTTTGGATGCCGAAAAGGAAGTTTATGCCGATTGCTATACGATAATTGTCCCCAAGTTAGCGCCCGGCGGCTTGCTGGTCGCTGATAACGCCATCAGTCACCGGGCAACATTACAACCCATATTAGACAGGGCGTTGAATGACCCACGCATTGATACTTTAATCGTTCCCATCGGCACAGGCGAATTAGTTTGTAGAAAAATATGACTCAAGATAACAATAAGACCACGATTCTGCTTATTCGACATGGACAAACGGATTGGAACGCGGCCGGACTGTGGCAAGGTCACCGGGATATTCCCTTAAACGAAGTTGGCCAGGCCCAGGCGAACGCGCTGGCCTATCGCCTGGCAAACTGGCCTATCCAGGCAGTTTACAGCAGTGATTTGAAACGGGCAAAAATGACGGCCGTTCCTCTGGCCGCCGCCCATAACCAACACCCCATCCTCGACCCCATCTGGCGGGAACGGGATGTGGGCGATTTCAGCGGCTTAACCGGAAAAGAAGCCCGCGAAAAATTCCCCGAAATATGGGCAGAGATGAAAAACGGCCTACTTAATCCACCCAACGGAGAGGATGCCTTAACGCTGCGGCAACGAGCCATCACCGCTTATGACCGGCTGCGAACACGCCATAACGGCGAGATAATAGCTGTCGTCAGTCACGGCGGCACACTGGCTAACGTTATCGCCCATGTGTTAGAAATACCGGCCGACCGATACGGCCGTTTTCGACTAAACGGCAACACTGGCCTCAGCATCATTGAAATCAGCGAACCGCGCGGGGGACAGCTAATTTTGTTAAACGATACATCCCACCTGGAATACATAACGCGGTAAACCGCAAGTGCAAAGTTTTTCGCGCCTTTGCGGCTAAACTTTCCTATACAATAGAGAATAGGAGGTACGATGCAATGGAAATGAAAGACGTACTAGCCGTTATTTTAGGCGGGGGAAGTGGAACCCGCCTCTATCCTTTAACCCGTGATCGAACCAAACCGGCCGTGCCCTTTGCCGGAAAATACCGTCTTATTGATATACCCATGAGCAACTGTTTCCACGCCGGCATAGACAAAGTTGCCATCCTAACCCAATTTAAATCCGTCTCCCTGCACCGGCACATTCACCGCACCTACATGCGCGACTCATTTTCCAGAGGGTGGGTGCAAGCGTTAGCCGCCGAACAAACACATCAGAGCCAGGAATGGTACCAGGGCACAGCCGACGCCATCCGCAAACAAACCATCGAAATCGAAATGGCCGGAACCAAATACACCTTGATCCTGGCCGGTGACCATTTGTACCGGATGGATTATCGTGAATTCGTTCTACGCCACATCAATTCAAAAGCGGCCATCACCATCGCCGTCCAGCCTGTCAGTGTGGAAGCGGCTCCGGGTTTGGGTATTTTGAAACTCGACGAAACCGGTCAAATTACCGAATTCGTGGAAAAGCCCCAAGAATCGGCCGAGATCGCCCGCTTAAAAAGCGGCAACAATCCAGCCAAGCCGCTTATGGCCTCCATAGGCATCTATGTTTTCAAAACAGAGACCTTGCTTAAAATGCTGGCCGACAATGAGGGAACAGATTTCGGACGGCACATTATTCCAGCAGCCATCAGCAATCACCGTGTTATGAGCTACATATTTGATGGGTATTGGGAAGATATTGGAACCGTTCGCCGCTTTTATGAAGTCAGCCTGGATCTGGCCGCCCCCTTGCCCCAATTTAACCTTTACGATCCGGAACATCCCATCTACACCCGCCCTCGTTTCTTGGCCGGTTCCAAAATCCAGGGTGGCAACCTGCAAAATGTACTCCTCGCCGACGGCTGCCGCATTCAAGAAGCTACTATCCGCAATTCGGTCATCGGTCTGCGCAGCATTATTGCCGATGGCGTCACCATTGAGCGCACACTGATGATGGGAGCCGATTTTTACGAAACACCGGAACAGGTGGAAGAGTGGTGGCAGCCAGGACAGCCGAATGTGGGCATTGGGCCTGATTCAGTTATCCAGGCAGCCATTATTGACAAAAATGCCCGCATTGGCCGCCATGTCATCATTCGCAACCTGCCCGACCGCCCCGACGAAGAACATGCAAATTGGGTTTCGCGCCAGGGCATTGTCATTGTGCCCAAGAATGCATCCATTCCTGATGGTACGGTGATCTAGGAAAATCGAGAGATTGGGAGATTAACAGGTATAAAAACTGGAGTTATCTGACTAATGAAAACAGTAATTTTGGTACATGGCGGAGCCGGAGCCTGGGATAAGTCGAGTGACCGGCTGTCGCGGGCGGTTCCTGCGTGCAGAGCAGCGGCAGCGGCCGGTCAGTCTGTTTTGGCAGCCGGCGGATCGGCAGTGGATGCCGTGGAAACGGCCGTACACGTCCTCGAAGACGACCCCACGTTAGACGCCGGGCGGGGCAGTTACCCTAATGCTAAAGGCAATGTAGAAATGGACGCGCTTATGATGGACGGCCGTACCCTCAATATGGGCGCAGTCGCCGCCGTCCAGCGCATCCAAAACCCCATCAGTCTAGCCCGCTACGTGTTAGAACACAGCGAACACAACTTCTTCGTCGGCCCCGGCGCGGAAGCCCTGGCCGAAAAAGCAGGCATTCCGCGCTGCGACCCGACCGACCTGCTAACTGAAGAAAATCTGACCTACTTCCGTTCCCAAAACGGTAGTGATGACAAATCCAAAGAGATATCTGCCCCGGCCGGCCCCTTGGGCGACACGGTAGGCGCAGTGGCTCTTGACGCCGACGGCAACCTGGCAGCAGGCACATCCACCGGCGGCACGCGCCACAAACTACCTGGCCGCGTCGGGGACAGCCCACTGGTTGGCTCTGGCGGCTACGCCGATAATTGGACGGCCGCCGTCAGCGCCACCGGACATGGCGAATCGCTCATGAAAATCGTCATCAGCAAGCAGGCATGCGATTTTGTGGGCAGCGGCTTATCGGCCCAGGCTGCCTGCGAAGCCGCCATCCAACTGCTGGTCGAACGGACAAATGGCCGGGGCGGCCTCATTGCCATAAACGCCAGAGGGCAGGTCGGCGTGGCCTACAACACAAACGGGATGCCCTACGCCTACGCCATCGGCACGGAACCGGTCGTCAGCGGGCATTAGGTGATCGTGTTCCGTGTTCCGTAGTCCGTATTCCGTGTTCCGCCAGGAGATAACGGATTACGGATTACGGAATACGGACTACGGATTACGGATTACGGACTACGGATTACGGAACACGGTAATTACTGCCGTGCATACAGTTCAAGAAAACGGATGCCGGTCTGGATACCGCGATAAAAATTGGGGATGTAGAAGCGTTCGTTGGGCGAATGAATCCGGTCATTGGGCAAACCGAACCCCATGAGCGCTGTTTCCAGACCGAGGTGGGTTTGAAAATCACCGACGACGGGGATGGAACCACCCTCACGCATATAGACGGGCTGTTTGCCAAAAACTTGTTCGTAAGCAGTTCCAGCGGCAATCATGGCTGGGATGTTATAATCGGTAACGCTGGCAGGCGCGTGGGAGTTAACGGCCGTTTCCACCCTGACCGTTGGCGGCGCAATTTCCCGCACATATTTCTGAAACAATGCGGCGATCTCAAGCGGGTCCTGATCGGGGACCAGGCGCATCGAGATTTTGGCGTGGACGGTAGACGGCAAAACCGTCTTGGCTCCAGGGCCGGTGTAACCGCCGATGATGCCGTTGACATCCAGCGTGGGCCGCGCGCCCAGCCGTTCAACCAGGGCAAATTCCGGTTCGCCCCACACCTGCGGCGCGCCGGTTTCTTGCAGCCAGCGGGCCTCGTCGCGGGGCAGATGGCTCAAGATTTGACGTTCATCGGGGGTTAACGGCCGTACCCGATCATAAAAACCTGGTACGAGAACGCGCCCCTCTTCATCCTTTAGTTTGGCAATGATGTGGCCGATGATATTGAGCGGGTTATCAATGCCGCCGCCAAAACTGCCAGAATGTAAATCGTGGCTGGGGCCGGTCACATCTAACAGCATGTAACACAGACCGCGCAGCCCGTAGACGATGGCCGGTTGGTCAGGGCTGAGGATAGAGGTATCGGAGACGAGGGCGATGTCAGCGGCCAGTAGCTCTTTATTTTCAGGGATAAACGCTGCCAGGCTGGCCCCGCCGCTCTCTTCTTCTCCTTCGATGATAAATTTGACGTTGACGGGTAAACGGCCGTTGCCCTGCAAATACGCCTCTGCCGCCTTGATGTGGACATAAACCTGCCCCTTATCATCCGACGCGCCGCGCGCGTACAAATAATCATCGCGCACGGCTGGTTCAAACGGCGGCGACTCCCATAAATCCAACGGGTCAACCGGCTGGACGTCATAATGTCCATAAATCAACACCGTCGGCGCTTCCGGCCCGGCGTGGAGCCAATCGCCGTAAAGCAGGGGGTGACCGGCCGTTTCAATCACGCGCACGTTTTCCAACCCCGCATCGCGCATCGCCCCTGCCAGCCACTCGGCCGCGGCGGCCACATCCGCTTTGTGTTTCGGCTGTGTACTGATACTGGGAATGCGTAAAAATTCAATCAATTCTGCCAGATGGGTTTGCTGCCGCTCTGCGGCATACTGCATCAAGTCTAACATCCTCATTCTCTCCGCTAATGTGATAACAGCAATTCCAATTCTGACAATTTACACTGGTAGGGGCGAGGCAACCGGCTAATACGTGGGGCAAAATAATCGGCCTGACATCCGGTTGCCTCGCCCAGCGTGGGTAATATGGCGCTCAGGGGGCGAGGCGGCGCTGTGCAAAGGCCGTCATTTTGCCCCACGCCCATCAGCGCCGCCTCGCCCCTACGTTAGAATTGGAATTGCTGATGTAATAAATTGGTGCGTGTTTTGTCCCAGTTCTCAGGTATAATCAGGTGGTTTTTTTGAGAAACCGGGAATCGATCTCATTATAACGATAATAGATGGAATCGCAATTGTGACCAAAATGCATCACATAGCACGCACCACGTATCAGGAAGAGTTGAGTCCGGTAGCGCTTTTAGAAAGTATGTTATTTGTTGCCAGCGGGCCGGTATCTACCGGGCGATTGGCTAAAGCGCTGGAGATTACGCCAACGGCCGTTTCCAGCCTGCTGCGGACGTTGGAAGGTGATTACCAAAATCGCGGCCTGTGCCTGCAATGGAGCGGTAACGCGGTACAGTTAACCACCGCCCCCGCCGCCAGCGGCGTCATTGAACGCTTTTTGGGGCTGGAAATCACCAGCCGTCTCAGCCAGGCGGCGTTGGAAGTGTTGGCGATTATCGGCTACATGCAGCCCATCACCCGCCCGCGAATTGACGAAATTCGCGGCGTTAATTCGGATGGGGCGCTGCGCACATTATTAAGTAAGGGCTTGATTGAAGAGTTAGGGCGCATGGAAACGCCGGGACGACCGATTTTGTACGGAACGGCGCCTGAGTTTTTGCAGCATTTCGGGCTGACCTCAATCGAAGAGCTGCCGTCCTTGAATGAAGAAGAGGAATAAGACTGTAGGGTAAAAGGTAACTTTGTGGAAGAACGACTACAAAAATTAATGGCCCAGGCCGGATTAGGATCGCGCCGGGAAAATGAGAAGGTGATTGCCGCTGGTCGGGTGCGGGTAAACGGCCGTACCGCCAAACTAGGCGACAAGGCTAACCCGGAAACTGACCGCATTGAGGTAAACGGCCGTCTCCTAAAAGTACGCAGCAGTAAAGACAAACTCATCTACATCGCCCTCAACAAACCCAAAGGCGTCATCTCCTCATTGGAAGATGAGCTGGGCAAAGGGCGGCGCACGGTGCGCGACCTCATCCCTTTGCCCGGCCATCTGTACCCGGTCGGGCGGCTGGATAAGCAAAGCGCCGGCTTAATGTTGATGACCAACGATGGCGATCTGGCCCACAAACTCACCCATCCGCGCTATGGTCATGAAAAAATGTACCGCGTCGCCGTCGAAGGCAAAATCAGCGCCGAGATTTTGAATGAGTGGCGGCGCGGCGTGCGGCTGGATAATCGCAAAACGGCGCCGGCTAAAATCAAAGTAATCAATCAAGGCGCCAACTACACGCTGCTGGAAATTGTGATGCGCGAAGGGCGCAAACGCCAAATCCGGCGCATCGCCAACATGCTTGGCCATCCCGTAACCCTGCTAGTCCGTGAAAAAATCGGGCCGATCACTTTGAGCAATCTTAAAACAGGCGAATGGCGGCATCTCTCCCGGGGCGAGGTTTCGGCGCTGAAAAAAGCTGTCGAAACTGGAGCCAAACGACCGCGGCGCAAACGTAAGCAGTAGTTCGGCAAAGGAATTCGTATTGGAACGCATGCGTGAATTAAATGTAATAGCTATTGATGGTCCAGCAGCTTCTGGCAAATCAACTATCGGCCGTATTTTAGCGGATGAATTGGGTTATTTATTTTTGGACACAGGCTGTATGTATCGAGCGGCTACGTTGGCTGCCTTACAGCAGGGTGTGGCAGTGACGAATGAAACGGCCGTTACCACGCTTTCCCATGCCATCGAAATAGACATCAAGCCGCCTGCTGCGGAAGGAGACGGCCGTCACTACACCGCCCTGCTTGATGGCCAAGACGTCACCTGGGCGCTGCGCTTGCCGGAAGTAGACACCCATGTCTCCCTCGTTTCCAGCTATGCTGGCGTACGCCAGGAAATGGTACAGCGGCAGCGCCGCTTTGGACTGCGGGGCAAAGTCGTTATGGTCGGCCGTGACATCGGCACGGTCGTCATGCCCGACGCCCCCCTCAAATTATACATCACCGCCTCGGCTGAAGAACGCGCCCGCCGCCGCTGGCTCGACCGGCAAGACCAGGGACATTCAAATAGCTTTGAAGTCATCCTGGCCGACGTGCAGCGCCGCGACGAGTTTGATAGCACTCGCCAGCACTCGCCCCTCCATCCAGCCCCCGACGCTATCATTCTAGACACAACCGGGCGCAGCCCCCAATCCATCATCAACGAGATATTGGCGCTGGCGCAAGCCGCCGCCGATTTGATGCTATAACCAAGATTGGTTCAATCTCGGAGATTGAACCAATCTAGCACACGTTCTAAATTTGTGGCCGGCAGGATTAGCTGTCAAGCGGGGTTAGTTGCCGCCAACGGCATGAAGTCAATTTCCAAAAAGCCGTCGCGTAATCTACCCCCGGCCGCTTTCCGCTTCGCCAACACCATCGGCAAAATCATCTCCCGCTTAAAATTGCCAATGGTGATGAACATCTCGTCGCCGCGCTTACGCAGCTTGACATTACCGCTGCTGACAAAGGGCAAGGGGAGGCGCAGTTGGTAGCCGCCATCGGCCGTCTCTTTAATCTCTTGCAGCGTCCCTTTGTAGAAAATGTCGCCGGGGTCGTTTTCGCTAAAACAATCATTGGCTAACTGGCCCAGGGCGGAGACGCCGATAACTTCGTGCGGGTAGTAAGGGACCGACCATAAGGGCAGCGGCCGAAAATTATCCTCAATCATCTGTAAATATTTGCTTTGCAACGCGCGCCGCCGTTGGAAAAATTCGCCTTCAGATAACGCTTCCGGCAAAATACGATTGATGATGACACTGTCTACCGGGTAGTTGAACAGGCCCAGGTAGCTGATCGCCCGCTCTGCTTCCCGGATGACCATTTTCTCCGGCTGCAAAACGACACGGTAGCTGCTGATGGCAGGATCGCTCAAGGTTTCCCGCAGCTCAGCGGTAGCTGTGTCCAATTTATTGAGCGCCTCTAAAACCCCGGCCGGGCCTTGCAGCAAGCGGCTGGCAAACGGCCGTAACACCTTCACCACCCCCGTTTCAAACCGGTTGATGTGGCCGGCATACCAACGGAATGTGTCCGGCATGGTCAACAAGCGGATGGTTTCGCCGGTAGGCGCGGCGTCAATGATCACCCGGTCAAAATTGCGTTCCCTGGCCTGCTTGCTGATGTGCAGCAGGCTGACAATCTCATCCATGCCGGGGAAGGCGGACAGCTCATCAGCGATGACATTGTTGACGCTGCCAGAGCTGCCGATGATGAGGCCGGAGACGAAGTTTTGCAGCGTCCCCCAGTGGCTGTGAATATCGGCGACGACGCTGATTTCTTGCGCCCACAGGTTGTCGTTGACCTGTACCGGCATTGGCCCCAGTTCCATATCCAGGGAATCGGCCAGGCTGTGGGCGATGTCGGTGCTGGCGACCAGGGTTTTGTAGCCTAATTCGGCGCTGCGAACGGCCGTTGCCGCCGCCACTGTCGTTTTCCCCACCCCGCCCTTACCTAAATACAATATAATACGCATTGATTTCTCCATAAATGCCTCGATGTCACACCAACGATACGCGCCTACATTCATATCGTTGCACACGGGCATTTTACCACCGACAAAAAAAGAAGACCTGCGAGGTTTGAGAAACCTCGCAGGTCTTCTTTGGAAAACAAGAACGTCAAATACCGATTACTTGCTCAATTGTAAATCAATCACCAAAATTTCCGGGTCCTCATTATTAATGTCCAGGTTGCCATCATTGGGCCGGTAGCCTCTGGCTGCTGCCACGCCAGGATAAACGAAGCCGCGCTCCAGTAAATCGGGCAGCGCATAGTCGCCGTTGGCGTCAGTGTCAGCCAGGGTGTAAATATCGTCATCCTGCGGGTCGTCTAGCCAGGCGTCCAAATCAACATCAGGATTGAGAACAAAAACGACCGCACCCTCGATAGGTTTACCGGTGTCGACGTCGGTTATCTGGCCTTGCATCTGGACGCCGCCGGAAACGGCCGTTCCCGCACCCCCAACCGTCGTTTCGGCCGTAGCAATCAATCCCAAATCAGTCCCGGCATACACCTCAACCGTGTATGTTCCCTCCGGCAGCGGATCGCCATAATTATGGACATAAGTCGCAAAACATTCCCCTTTATTGCCGCCCGACCAGCTAATCACATTGGCCAGAACCAGATCATCCCCGTTAAACCAGCCGACCAACGTTTGCTCGCCATCCGTCATCCCTTCATACTTAAAAATGGCAACGGTCGCTAGCACGCCAGATGGATAGGCGTCTACTGGATTAATGGGGCAACCATCCTCTTCCTGGAAATCCTCAGCCCAGGTGACCAGGGCAAGCTTTTCCTTACCGCTGCCAACCATCACATAAGGGCTGTCATAAGCAGCGTCTTGCCGGGCCGCGTCTACCAGGGGAAGGGCAAAATTGATGGCGCGCAAACGATTGATTGCGCCGCCAAGCGCCTCCTGAACGAAGGATGGTACGCCGACGATCTGACCGGCGGCATTGGCGCCCAGTCCGCCGGAATTGCCCGGTGAAACGGTTGTGTCTGTCTTAATCCAGGCGCGATTGCCGACCAAATCCTGGCTTTCAAAACCGGCGACGTCGCCGCGCGTAAAGGTGATGGTCTCGCCGCCGGCCCCTGGAAAGCCAAGCACGCGTACCTCGTCACCCAGGCTGATGGTGTCGGAGTCGCCCAGTTCAACAAAGGGCAAATTCAAACCGGCAGCGTCCACGGGCGACCCGTCCAATGTGCTGACAATGCGGATGACAGCCAGGTCAAGCGTACCGTCGGCGACGGCAACCTCGGCCAGGTAAGTCTCCACCGGCGGCGCATCGGCCCGCTCAACTAGAGCAACTACCAGCGCATCCGGCTCTTCGCTGAACAGCAGTTCGGGGTCGTTGTACAACACCGCCAGGCCGGCCGCTTTGGGGGCGGCGACATGGGCGTTGGTCAAAACCAGACCGTCAGGAGAAATGATGGTTCCGGAACCGGTCCATTGGGTCTGCAATCGGCCCCGATTATTAAATTTGGCAAAAATCTGAACGGTGGCTGCCTGAAGTTGTTCGATGGTGATTTCCGGTTCCGGTTCCGGTGTTGGTTCGGGTTGGTCGGGGATAGGTGTGGGCAAAACGGCCGTTCCTGTCGGCGCAGGTTCTGGCGTTGCCTGGATGGCAGCCGGGGTCGGCGTCGCTTCCGGTGTGCTGCCCAGCTTGCAGGCCAATCCCGACAGAAATAGCAAACTCACGAAAAGGACAAGCCAGCGTTTCGTTGGGCGCTGTTGATTCATCATGATCCACCTCCCTCATACGCGACCGATGCGCGAAAATCTTGAAACTGGGCAAAGGCCGCTGCGTAGTCGGCCTGTTCCGCCTCGAAGGAGACGACGACAACTTTATCGCTCATGGGAAAATAATAATCCGCGCCTTCGATGACGGCAGGCATACTGCCCCCGGCGGCATCCACCAGCGCGTAACTGACTTTGTAGCCGTCACGGCCGTCGGCTACAATCGGCGTTTGTTCTAAAACCGTAAATGTATCGTCTAATCGCGCCCGATTTTGATTGCGTTGGTCGGCAACGGCCGTTAAGTCGGCGCTTCCGGGCAATAATAAAATGCGGTAGCGCTGGTCGAGTGAAGCCGGGTTGCGGGCCAGCAAGACCAGTTCGCCGGTTCCTTCCCGCGCCAGCCAACCGGCAGGCGCTTCGGCTGAAATGCCCTGACTGGCGAAGGGCCGGGTTTGGTTGGCAACGGCCGTTTTCACCGCCCAACCCAGCGACAAGGCCAGCAGCGTCAGCAAAATAACCAGCAGCGCCGATAGGCGTTCCCGTGATTGGATTTCCTTTTTCATTACATTAATCGCCGTCGTCATCGTCATCCCTCCTCCGCCGCTAACAGGCTCTCAATGTCCCGGCGCATGGTTCGAGACAGGAACCAGGTGACAACGGCCGTTAAGACCACTGCCAGCGCCAGACCAATCCAGGGACGCGCCGTTCCGCCAAAATCGCTAAAGCTACCCTGGCTCAACATCCCCCGAAAGAAGAAAAACAGGCTGTTGAGCGCCGCGGCAATGAACAAACCGAGCGGCATCCACCAGTACGGCCGTTTCTCAAACTTCTGCCGCCCCAAAAAATAACCGCTTATCCCGGCAAAAGCCGCGTGCGCCAACATCGTCAATACAATCCGGATTGAGCCGGTTCCCAACGCCACCCCGCCGGAAGCGACTACAAAATGAATATTTAGGACAGTGGCATACCCCAACCCGGCGGCCGTCGTGTAAACAACACCATCAGAACATTCATCAAACTCCTGCGAATTGTAAACCGAAAAGCGCACGGCGGCGTATTTGAGGAATTCATGCGCAAATCCCACAATCAATAAACCACCCAACAACTGCGCCCAAACCGGGCTGCTGCCCAACCAATCAGAAACAGCAAAAACATCATCCACGAGGGGTAGGCCAACAGCCGCTGCCAACAAGCCGCCCAGGATGAACATCTGGATGACCATCCCCTTTGGCTCCGGCTCCAACCGGTCGCGCCGGTAAAAAAAGGCCAGCCAGATGATGGATGGTATCACAGCGGCGACAACCCCGACGAGGAGCAAGCTGCCCGGCGAAAATTGCGGCTGCAGCCAGCTTTCTAATCCGATGACAACGACAACAAACAACACCAGCAGCGCTATCGAAACCACATCCGCCTGCCAGATACCGCTGCGCTCGCGCTGCACATGCTCATAATGCAAATCGCAAAATACATAAGCGCCCATTTTGTGCGTACCCGGCTGTTCGCAAATACGACAAGGTTGGCTCATATTCGCATCCTCCTCATGGGAATAAACTATTTCAGACCAAATTATCGAAAGATTGTCAATAATAGTACCATACTCCCGGTTGATACTGTTAACGACCCGAAAGCAATGAGAGAAACTGGCGCTCTGAAAATGAAAAAGACGCCTGCATTTTGGCAAGCGTCCCTGAAAGTAAGCTGATAATCATGTGTAGGGCGACTTGAAAAATCGCCTACTCGCCTTACAAAGTCAAGTCCAAAACTACTTCGGCATCTGGGCCAATAGATGTGCGCGTGTGCGGGTAAGGTAAGCGGTTAAGAATCCGGATAATCGCCTTGTTGTCACTCTGGATAGTCGCGCGCAGCTTATGAATGCCACGCAATCGCGCTTCCTCCGCCAGCAGAGACATTAACTGCGACCCAATTCTCTGGCCGTGTAAATCATCACGCACGGAAACGGCCGCTTCCGCCACTTTATCATCCAACAGCACATACCGGGCGGCCCCAATGGGCACATTCGACTGATCCGGCAAATCGGCAAAGGCAATAAATCCTACCTGGGATGGCGCTTGGGCAATGCTCCTGGCCTCCGCCCACACGCGCTCCGTTGAAACATTGGTCAACGGCTGATGGAAGCGGCGGTAGCGGCTGTCGGCGCTCATGTGCTCGAATATATTCACTAAGAATGGCGCGTCTGAAGATGTTAACGGCCGTACCCGCACCGTCAGTCCATTCTTCGTTACAAACGTATCTATTATTGTTTTTGTCATCATAAGCAAGCCTCCATTTGACGCACTGCGTCAAAGGCCATGTCAGCATCATAGCATATCCCACCACCCAAATCAAGGAGGGCAGCCGGATAGTCAAGTAGTTGAGCAGTTGGGTAGTCGTCTGCCCTCTCGCCCCTTCACTCCTTCTCCCCTGCAACCTTTTACCACAGCCTGCGTATAAAAAGTGTCAGGCAAGCCGCAGTGATGACACTTGCATTCGCAAGCTGGACACCTGGAACCGTTCCCAAATAACTTAGCGATTGAGTAATTGGGAAATTGAGTGATTTAAGCAACAAATTACCAAAATCACTCAATCACGCACTTGCCGAACGATTACTGAGCAAGATTAACGTCAGGAGACAGTTTCCAATCTTCGATCATCAATCACCAGTCTCCCATTTCCAATTGTAAGGAAGGAAACGAAACATGAGTCCCAAAAAGAAAGATAAATTTGCCGAATTAAAAACATCCCTTGAAGCGCTGCCCTATATCAGCCCGGCCCAGGTTGAACAATGGGTTGATTTGCAGCGCACGATTGATCACACGCGCGATTACCTCATTCGCGCTGTGCCGCAGGCGCAATTCAGTATTGAAGAAGCGCAAAAAATCCTGGGCCAGCGAACCTACACCCTGGTTTTCTTTGGCGGCACAGGCGTGGGCAAGAGCACGCTCATCAATGGGCTGCTGGGTAGAAATTTGCTGCCGACGGGGGCGGTAACGGCCGTTACCGGCACTATCGTCTACATCGAACAAACCCAAAACGGCGAAGCCGAATCCCTCACCCTCACCTACTGGAGCAAAGACGAGTTCGCCGAGCGCGTCCGGCGTCTCTGCCAGTTAGCCGAAATCGACGGCTTCGATATCACCAACAGCGGCGAGCGCGAACAAGCCCGCGCCGACATCGAGGAAATCGTTGCCAACGGCAAAGACAACGCTAAAACTGAGCGCGACGAATACCTGGAAATCCTCATAGACTGCATTGATTCCTACGAAAACCACAAAACCCTCTACAAAGCCGGTACACCGCCGCCGCAAAATCTGGCCCTGGACGACGAAGAAGCCCTCAAGCATCTGCGTGAAGACAGCTTCAAAGGCAGCGACAAGCGGCAAATCCGTCTGGTCAAGTCGGCTGCGTTCAAGATTCAGCCGCGCAACGGGATGCCCAACCTGCTGATGAATGGTTATTTACGCATCGTGGATGTGCCCGGCCTGGGCGCAGGCATGAAGCTGCACGAAGCGATCACGCTGGAAGAGATGAAGAAAGAGGACGCGATGATCGTCTTAGTCACCGACGCCGGCCGCCAGCGGGTGGATGAGATGAAATCGTTAGCGGCCGTTAACTGGATCAAAGAAAATCGTCTCTTCGGTCTCAGCGGCGGCGATCTGGATGAAGCCGCCTCCAAGATTTTCCTGGCCGTCAACGGCTGCAACGTGCGCCAGGCGTTCGACCGGCTCAACTCCGGACTGCCGCAAGCGGAACTGGAAGTGAAGGAAGTGACCCGCTACATCGCCCCCAATTATTGGGAACGGTATAAGGATCGCGGTCATAATCGGCCGTACTTCCTGGTCATGGCCCCGCCAGCCCTCTACTTGCAAGACCCCGATAACGCCCCCGACGAATTCGCCAGTGAAACAGAGCGCATCCTCAAAGTATTCCGCGACCAGTTAGGCCAAATAGATGACGGCGACATGTTGCATCCTGATACCAAGGAGGCGCTGCTCAAGTTGAGCGAAGTGCCCCTGCTGCGCGAAGGTCTCATCGAATTCATCAAAACCGATCGTGTTCGCAGCCAACTACGCGAAGCCTCAACCCGCATCCGCAACAGTTTGCAGAGCCTGCGCTTCTACTATGAAAAACAGCTTGCCAATCGCGGGATGCACCCGCCTTTTGCCAGCAGTTGGGAACAGTTACAAGAAAGACGATATGAGAATGTTCTCATCCGCCAGCAAAAGGAACTGCCCCGCGCTTTCCACAATGCCTTGCTGGAATTGAGCGCCCGCACCAACGGCGACGCTCGTTTCCGCAACCTGCTCCGCCCCACGCTGAACGGCGTAAAAGGCATGGTACAGGATGCGATCCAGCGTGAAGTGGAAACATTGCTAGACAGCTACGGAACCGAATATTGGGATGACCGCGACGTCACTTACGACAACTTGATTTGGGGAACAAGCGGTATCGAAATCCCCATCAAGCGCATCCTGTTCCAGGTGGAATTGATCATGCAAGACGCCGTCTCCAACTTTATGCCCGAAGTGGCTGAAGTGATGGCTTCAGAATTGGAACGGACGCTGCAGGCGCATGAAATTGCTACCCGACTGGAACGAGCCATCTACGAACAGGCATACACCTTTACCATTCCCGGCGAAACGGTGAGTGGCGATGCCGCCGCCCTGCCCCTCACCGATGCTTATCAAGCCCTGGTAGATCGGGTAGGTAAGAACTTCCAACATGTTTGCCGCCAGGCAACGATGTACGAATTGATGAAACCAAACCGTTCGGTTCATTCGCGGCTGGAGGCCGGCGAGCAAGAACTGGCTCTTTCCACCAACGAGCGGCTGCTGGATGTGGCTCTACGCGGCGTGGATGCGGTGCGGCAGGATTTGGCCGCCAGCGCGCCCGCCCCGGCTAGTAACAACCAGCCCGCCGTCATCGAAGCCGAACCGGAAGATGAAATCGCCATCAACATCCTGGACACGCCGGCCGAACCGCAGCCGGACTTTGACATCAGTTTCCTGGGCGAACAGCCAACGGCGGCTCCCGCCAACCTGGAACCGAGCTACGCCGACAAATTGGATAACATTTCTGTGAAAGTCAACCGCATCTTTGGCGAAATCATCAATGATTTGTTCAACGATGACGATCTGCTGCCCCGCCTGCGCCGCCTCTTCTGGCTGGAAGCAACCAAGGCGGAGCGCGACTTCAACAATCTGTTGGTCAAACCGATGTTAAAGCAGCATGACCGCAACCTGAACCGACCGGAACTGCGCCAGGCGATGGAGATGGATTTGGAATCGGTCTCCGACTTGGAAGAGCTGATGCGGGTTTGGGATGGGCTGCATAAGTTGGAGACAGGATTGGTGGTTTAATGATGAATGATGAATTTTGAACGTTCATCATTCATCATTCCGCGTTCAGAATTATGTCTTTCATTTGCCCAGAATGTAACGCGAATCTGTTAGCCATCACGCATAGATTAGAACTGCCGCCGGACGGCCGTTCCGACGAAAGCACGCTGCCAATGTCATATCCATCGCAGCCTGGGAAAACGGATGAGCAGGGTATCTGGCGCCCGCCCAGAGCCGGGTCAAGCAGATTTCCGATGAAGCGGATTTGACAAGACTCAAACCTCCCGGAGGCTCCGAGCCACCGGGAGGTTGTTTTGCAAGGAACCAACTATGACTGAATCATTTAATTTGCTGTCATCAATTGACGATAATCACTTATATCCGTTCGCCCTTCAATTGGCGGCATGGCTTATTGACGACTTGAATCAAAGCGAAGAATCCGTGCCGGAATTCACCGAGTCGCGGGCCAGGGCGCTGTTACGCGCGGCAAATGTGGTGAATGTGCCCACAATTGATGATTTTAATCGTCTGGTAGAACAGGAAACGGCCGTCCGCCTCGCCCTCCACGATCTCCTCAACGAAACCGGACTGGGAGCCGAAAACCAATTACCAATTACCAATTACCAATCACCAATAACGAATAACCAGTCCCCAATCCCCTGGCTCTCCCTCGCCATCGCCGCCTATGCCTGGAAAAGCGGCTACCCACTGTACCAACTTGACCCGGCCGCGCCGCCGGATGTTTACAGCCCGGCAGGACAGGTGATTAAACGGGCCGGTCATTGGCTGCGGCAGCAAATCCAGCGCAGCGCGACGGATCGGGATAAATTGGGGCGAAAATTGGCGTTTAGAGAGGAAACGGCCGTTGCCAACACCCCTACCCTCAACAATTTACAACCAGAAGGAACCATCGCCCCCGTTCCACCCCACTTCCGCCCGCCGATCCCGGTTAGTTACCCGGAACTGGTGCGGATTAAGCCAAATGAGCCAACCGCACCGGAAACGGTCAGCGCGCCCGTTATCCGCAATCCCCGCATCACCATCACCGAAAACGACCTGGCTCCGGAAAGAGCCGCGCCGCGCCGGATGCCGCCCATCCGCGTGGCGCCGCAGCAACCCACACGGACGCGCAACGCGCCATCACCAGCCAATTTCAACCAGGCGGTGCGGCACAAATTCGGCCGTAATCGGGAACGGATGGTAACAACCAAGCTGCGCATCGTCGTGCAGGAATACCCCGACGGCCCCGGTTTGTACGGCTTACAGGTGAAGGTGACATGCAAAGGGATTCGCAGTTATGTAGCGGGGACGACGGGGAGAGACGGCCGTTTCCTGTGTGAATTACCCGTCCGTATGCAATCCGGCATGACCTACGATGTGGACATCGCGTGGCCCCCCGATCTGGGCGGCAAAACCGAGCGCAAATCGGTCACGCTTAACGCTGACCGCACCGAATTCATCCTGCCATTTTTCCAAAAGCAAAAGATCGAATGATAACCGTTCACTCCCCCTTCTCGACCCGCCTGAACGCTCCACGTTCACCGAGACGCGGAGCGTCTGATTAGATCATTCCACACTTTGCGTGGAACGAGGGGAACGAGCCGCTGAAGAAAAAAGCGTGACAGGCGGGCATTGCCGCTATATGATCCGTATCATGATTCTAACCGGCTTACCCCGCACCTTGTTATTCACACTTCGGGCCAGGGCAGAGGAAGACGGCCGTTCCCATCCCATCCTCTGTGACCCATTAGCCGCGGATTGGTACGGCCGTGTCTCCCCCGCCTCGATGGATATTTACACACCCGTCTTTCAACTGGGAACGGCCGTGCGCGCGCACCTCTACGACATAATTACAAAACGATTCCTGGAACGCCGCCCCAACGGTTTGGTTGTTGAATTAGGCGCGGGCTTATCAACGCGCTTCCAACGGCTGCGCCAATATCGCGCCTCCTGGATCGAGCTTGACCTGCCCGACGCAATCGCCTTTCGCCGTCAATTCGATACCGAAACCAACCGGCACATCTTCCTGCCCACTTCCATGACCGCCGCGGATTGGCCCCGCCAACTGCCTTGCGCCCAACCGCAAGACATCCTCTTTATCGCCGAGGGCGTCCTCTTCTTCCTGCCGCCGGATGAGATTGCCAGGCTGTTCGAGGCGCTGAACGGCCATTTTCCCGGCGCAACTTTGGCGTTAGACGTTCTCACCAACCGGTTCAGCCCCAAAGCGCGCGCCGCCTTCGCCGCCAGCGACACGCCCATGCAGTGGTTTGTAGACGATGAAACCGACCTGACCCAATTCGGCCTGTCACTGCTGGAAAGCCGGGTGGTGACACACCTGTTCCCGGAACGCTGGCAGGCATTGGGGTTTGCGCCTGAACGGCTCAAACGCAGCAAGGGAAATATCGTGGTTACCACGAGCATTGGTGGCTAAGTAGCCATCCGTTATTAATCTCAGGCATTCTGAGCTCGACTTTGTACAAAATTCGAAATCAGAAATATTTCCAGATAATTTTGTAACCAGAGTGAGAATCTGATTTTAGTCAATGCAACTTTACTCGAGTACGAATATTTGAACATCGCATAAAAAGAGTGACATGCAAA
>JAJRYT010000047.1 GCA_024275635.1 Chloroflexota bacterium
AACGCCTCCCAGATTCAATTTTCTCCCCTTCTCCGCATCTTGAGTAGTTACCGTTTGAATGTATAAAACGGCCGTCTCTCTCCTACGGCCGTTTCGCCAAAGCCCGCGCCAATAACTTGTTCACTAAACCGGGGTTGGCCTTACCTCGTGTCGCTTTCATCACTTGACCTACAAACCAGCCGCGCAGTTTTTCTTTGCCGTCCAGGTAGGCGGCGACAGAATCGGGGTTTTCATCCAAAACCTGCTCAACAATGGCCACCAGCGCATCTTCGTCAGAAATTTGGGATAGTCCTTTGGTCTCGACGATGGTTGGCGCGGATTGACCAGTCACAAACATTTCTGCCAGCACATCGGCCGCTGTATTATTGTTAATTACCTGCTTCTCAACCAATCCGACCAACTCAGCCAGCATGACCGGCGTGACTTTGATATCGGTGATGGCTTGTTTGGATTCGTTCATCAGCTTGAACAGATTGTTGCTGATCCAGTTTGCCAGGGATTTGGGGGCAGCTCCGGCGGCGACGGCCGTCTCAAACCACGCCGCCACCTCTTTCTCCTCAGCCAATACCCGTGAATCGTAAGCCGAAAGCCCGTAATCCGATTGGTAGCGGGCGATTTTGGCCTCCGGCAGCTCCGGCAGCGCCGCCCGTACCCGTTCGGTCCAGGCGTCGTCAACGTGCAGCGGCGGCAAATCCGGCTCGGCAAAGTAGCGATAATCCTCTGCCTCCTCCTTGATCCGCTGGCTGAAGGTGATGCGTTTTGTGTCGTGCCAACCCCGCGTTTCTTGCACTACCTGACCGCCGGATTCGAGAACGGCCGTTTGCCGCTCAATCTCAAACGCCGTTCCATCGGCCAACACGCGGAAACTGTTCAAATTCTTCAACTCCGTGCGCGTGCCAAACTCCGCGCTGCCAACGGGCCGGATGCTGATATTCGGTTCTACGCGGAAAACACCCTTCTCCAAATCACCGGCATTGACACCCAGGTAGCGCAAAATCTGGCGAATCTTCATCGCATAGGCTCGCGCCTCTTCGCCAGAGCGGATGTCCGGTTCGGACACAATTTCCAGCAACGGCACGCCGGAACGGTTGTAATCAACGAGTGAGCCGCCCTCATCCAAATGAGTTAGTTTGCCCGTATCCTCTTCCATGTGGACGCGGCGGATGCGGATGCGCTTGGTTTCGCCCGATTCTAACTCAATATCCAACCAGCCGTTGCGTCCCAGCGGCAGTTCGTACTGGGTGATTTGGTACGCTTTGGGCAGGTCGGGGTAGAAGTAGTTTTTGCGGGCGAAGATGTTGTGGTGTTGGATGTCACAGTTCAGCGCCAACGCCACGCGCATGGCGTACTCAATCGCTTTACGGTTGATGACGGGCAACATGCCGGGCATACCGAGACAGATGGGGCATACGGCCGTATTCGGCGCCGCCTCCACACTATCCACCACTTTGCAGCCGCAAAACATTTTGGAATTGGTCATCAGTTCGGCATGGATTTCCAGGCCAATTACAGGTTCGTATTCAGTCATATTTCGTCTCTATCACCGGTAATCCCGACGGTACGGATTCGGGAATTTCCGGTCGGTTACTTTCATCCGTCAGCGCCATCAAAAACGCAGTTAGATCAGCCCGTTCTTGTGCGCTCAACTCAATTTTTTGTACCAACAAATCCATATTCTCAACGCCGCGCACACGGCCGCCGCCATCGGCGTAAAAATCAATCACCTCGGCCAACGTCGCCAGTGATCCATTGTGCATGTAAGGCGCGGTTAAGGCAACATTTCGCAGCGTCGGCGTTTTGAACGAGCCGACCAGCCCATTTTCAAACACGGCCGCCCGTCCCACATCATCGCTCGCCACGCCAATGACGCGAAAGGATTCGCTGGAAAAGGTGGGGAACATATGGCATTCGACGCAGCGGGTCTTTGTTGAGCGAAACAATTCCAATCCACGCCGCTGCGATGGGGTCAATGCATCCAAATCACCCGCCGCGTACCTATCAAACGGGCTGTCATTGCTGATGAGCGTGCGCTGAAAGGCGGCTAGCGCTTTTTCCACCTGCGCCAACCCCATCGGTTCGCCGGGGAAGGCGGCGGCAAACAGGGCGGCGTATTCCGGGTAAGCCGCCAATTCGGCGACAAGGGCGTCGGTGTCGGCGTCGCCCATTTCGTCGGGATTGGTGAGCGGGAATAGGGCTTGCGCTTCCAGGGATTGGACACGGCCGTCCCAAAATAAATTCCCCACATAGCCCACATTCCACAGGGTTGGCGCGTTACGGGGAACCGGGTTGCCACTCGTTCCGATGGAGGTAGAACGGCCGTCGCTCAATCCCCGGTCAGGCTGATGGCAAGTCGCGCAAGCCACATCATTCTTTTCCGACAAAACCGGGTCGAAAAACAGCAGCCGCCCCAAAGCGACCTTTTCCGGCGTCGTGGGATTATCCTCCGGCTCATTCAAAGGGGGAAAAGGCTCTTGCAAACTGATAAACGGCACAGGGGTCAACGCAGTCTCTTCAGCCGGAGCCGTCAATCTGGCAACAGCAAAAATAATGCTGCTCGCCAGAAGCAGCATAACAACAATCCCAATCACCCATTTGCGCGTAAAAATCATGTTCGATTGCCGCAAACCCCTCTAGCTCTCGCTCTATCCTCTCGCTGCCTCTTTCCGCGCCCGAATCCACGCCCCCACCGCCTCCGGCAACATAACGACCGGATCGCCTAAATCTCTGTCTGTCGCCTGTTCCAATTCCGGCGGCAAATGGTTAATCAATAATTCCAGATCGCGGTAATCGTGAATTTCTTCGTCTAAAACGCGGGCCATCGCCTCGTTGTGCGGCACGCCGTGTTTGCGAACCGCCTTCGTCAACCCCTTGAGCAGCGTCTCCCAGGTCGTCATCGGCCCCTGGGTGATGGAAGCGGATTCGGCGGCGGAATCAATGAAGGCGAAGGGGACTTTCTCGAACGGCTCATCCCTGGCGATGACGGCCAAAATCCAATCGGTATCAAAAGAGAAGTCGTAAACGGTGGGATCGGCGATGATCTGGCGCAACAAATCGCTTTCGTACAGCTTGAAGGCGGCTTGCGTGTCGCGGATGTTGCGGGAGAAGATGGCCTGGCCGATCATGCGCTGCATGTGGCGCAACACTTTGATACCGATGCCCCAGCGCCCTTCTTGCTTGACAAGAACGGCGTCGGGATGTTTGCGATTGCCCAGAACGACGCGGCTGTTGTTTTGCAGAAACGGCCGTAACAACAGCCCAATCTGCCCCAAATGCACCGAATTATCGGCATCGGTGTAAATGACCGCATCTACCCCATCGGCGATGGCCTGCATACAACCATAGATGACCGCCCCGCCCTTGCGCGAGTCGTCCGCCGAGGCCAGGTTTGCTAGCGGCCCTTCATTGGCGGGCAGAGCCTGATCCAGCCATAACACCTTGACCCGGTCGCCCAGCGGATGTTCGGCAGCGATTTGGGCCGCCAGCGCGCCGCTGCCGTGGGGATCGCCATCATCTACAGCGTATAACAGCCAGGTAACGGCCGTCGCCTCCGTCGCCCAGGCCAATTGCTCCAGTTTCACGCGCAAGGCGTCTTCCCCATGGGGGTTGTCGGGCGATTTAGGCCGCAGCCGATTCTGCTCGCCCCACATGGCAAAGACAACGCCAATTTTGACCGGCTGCCGGTTGACCAATAAAAATTGGCGCGAGTCAATCAATTTAGCCGCAATCTTAAACTCCAGCGGCGTCTCCTCCCGGCGGGCGACAGCCTGGATTTCATCCAGCGGCAGCCCCAGGAGTTGATCCGTCAGCGCGTACAGGCTTTGCTGATCGGCCGTTTCCGTCAGGTCAAACTTCGTTTTGGCTCCCTGGATCAGATTGGTCGGGATGGGCATAAAGTTGTGTGTTCTCCGTTGTTTGTTTTAAGGGTTCGCTCGTTTTTTGCTCTCCCAGATTGGTTCAATCTTGGAGATTGAACCAATCTGGAAACGCCAACGTTATTTACAATGGAACCCCAAGTAATCGGCAGCCAAATTGATTGCCGATTACTGATCATCATTAACCATGCCGCTGCATAAAGGATTCAATCCGATTCAGCGCTTCCTCGATTTTCTCGTAAGAAGTAGCGTAGCAGGCGCGGACGAAACCGGCCCCGCTCTGCCCAAAGGCATCGCCGGGGACGACGGCCACTTCCTCTTCCTCCAACAGCGTCCAGGCGAATTTGTCGCTGCTCATCCCGCTGGCGGCGATGGAGGGAAAGGTGTAAAAAGCCCCTTTCGGCTCGAAGCAGTCCAGCCCCAACGTGTTAAACCCATCTACCAACAGGCGACGGCGGCGATCATATTCGGCCACCATCCGGGCCACGTGTTCGTCGCCTTCTTCCAGGGCAGCCACGGCCGCAGCCTGGGCGGTCGTGGGGGCGGACATGATGGTGTATTGGTGAACTTTACGCATGGCGCCCAGCAAATCAGGATTGGCGCAGGCGTAACCGACGCGCCAGCCGGTCATGGCGTAATCTTTGCTGAAACCGCCCAGTAAAATGGCGCTGTCGCGCATCCCTGGCAGCGCGGGGACGCAGGTGTGCGCGACGCCGTAGACCAACTGGTCGTAAATCTCGTCGGAAATGACAAGCAGGTCGTGTTGTTCGGCAACGGCCGCAATTTGCAGCATCCGTTCGCGGCTCATCACCGCGCCAGTGGGGTTGTTGGGGTAGCCGAGGAAGATGGCTTTGGTTTGAGGGGTGACGGCTGCTTCGATGTCTTCGGCCGTCACTTCAAACTGGTTCTGGACATAGGTGGGAACCATCACCGGCACGCCGCCGGCAAAGCCGACTTCGGGGGCGTAGGAGACAAAGCAGGGTTCGGGAATAATCACTTCGTCGCCGGGGTTGAGGACGGCCGTCATCGCCAGATACAGCGCCTCGCTCACCCCCACCGTGACGATAACCTCGTCGTCCGGGTCGTACTGAACGCCATACCGCTTGTTGAGATGTTTGCTGATGGCCCGACGCAGCTCAATCGTGCCGCTGTTGGACGTGTAGCCCGTCTCGCCCCGCGCCAGCGAGGCGCGTCCAGCCTCCAAAATCGGCTTGGGCGTCACAAAATCAGGCTCGCCAATCCCCAATGAAATGACATCTTTCATCGTGGCGGCAATATCAAAAAACTTACGAATGCCGGATGGCGGGGTTTGCGCCACACGGTCAGATATGAAGTTACGCATCGTTGCTCCTTAAACTAATTTGCACTTGGATATTTCTATGCAGTTGTCAATGCCTGCGCTATATCTTCAACGGTTGCATCTAAAGCAAAGAGTGAGCGCACTAGCAAGTCAACCGATACAGTTGCATCGCTTTTTTCCATCTTAGCTACACGGGACTGACTCGATTTAATTAATTCGGCCAGGGCAGCCTGTGTAAGCCCTTTCTCATTACGTCTGGCTCTGAGTTCACGGCTTAATTGTAACTTTAGCTCAATGTAAGCCATTTCGTCGGGGGCCAAACCCAGAAAATCCTGGATGGATGTGCTCACCCATCCTTTTTCTGCCAATCGTTTCTTTTTTTCTGCGTCCATTTTACTTTCTCCCGGCTCAGGAATCATAGAGCCGCAGCCGCTTCTGACAAGTGGCTATTACCTGTTTGGGCGTTTTGTTTGTCTTCTTGACAAACAGTTCCAAAATGACAATCGCGTCTGAATCGCTACGATAAATGATCCGCCAGGTCACCTTTTCGTCTTGAATTCTTAACTCATGACAGCGGCGGCCAATATCGGGCATGGGGCGTGAATGCGGTAACGATAAGGTTTCGCCTTGCTGTAGTTTGCGAAGCAAATATCCGGCTTCCAAACGCGCTTCTTTCGACATGGGGGGCGTCTTGATTTCCCCGTGCAAAATCATGAGTTCTTTGTCTACAGCCACGCCGCCCTCGCAAATATGTCAAATTTGACATATTTCCTAGTATAATGCCCGCCAAAGAAATGTCAAATTAGAGATTGACGATTGAATTATCGCCGACAAAGAGAGCCTGGCCCTTACCAGCGATCTTGGCGTTTTCGCCGATGAGGGCGCCGTCGAGAATGGCGTTGGACACGGCCGTTCCCCCATCCACAATACTATTCCGCACAATCGAGTCTTGAATGTTAGCCCCGGCTCCGATGCTGGCATAGGGGCCGATAACGCTGTTGGCGATGACGGCCGTTTCATGAATAAACACCGGCGGCAGGGCCGTGAAATCCTCGGCATAGCTGCGGTCAATGGCGTTCTCGCTGCCGTAGCCCAGCCCCAGCAGCCGCTTGTTGGCTTCCAGCATGTAATCCGGTTTGCCTGCATCCAGCCAGAAGATGGTCGGCTTGGCTTTGATGACCGCTCCTTGTTCCAGCATCGCTTTGTAGGCGTCTACCAGGTAGTATTCGCCTTTGGTCTGGCGGTTTTCGGCGATGATGGTTTGGATGGCGTGGGAGAGGAGACGGCCGTTCCTAAACCAATAAATCCCGGCAATGACCTGATTATGTTCGACGGTGTCTGGCTTCTCGATAAAATCAGTTACGACATCATCCTCATCGGTCACAACTACGCCAAAGGTGCGCGGGTCTTCCATTTCCTGAACGAGAATGATGCCGTCGGCGCCCGGTTCAGGGATTTTGGCATACTCGGCGTTCACAATCCCATCGCCAAAAGCGACCAATACCTCGTCCTCATCCAGATAATCGCGGCACATCCAGATGGCGTGCGCCTGCCCCAACGCCTCCTCCTGCACCACAAAATGGGCATCCAGATGCGGGTAATTTTGCCGAATCCAGGCCTCAATCTCATCGCCCTTGTAGCCAACGACAAAAATCACTTCTTCCGTCGTGACCTCGCTCATCAAATCCAGCAAATGGCCGATAATCGTGTTTCCGGCCACATGCAGCAAAGGTTTGGCCCGGCTCCAGGTATGGGGGCGCATTCGTTTTCCAAATCCAGCGAGAGGAATGATGACTTTCATGAAATCTCCGATTTAGCTATCGGCGATCAGCCTTCAGCTTAGGGTTGATGATTTACTGCTTGTTCGTAGGCAAAAGCAGCGTTCAGAATGGTCGCTTCTTGTAAAGTATTTCCGATTAACTGTAAACAGATCGGTAAACTCTGGCTATCAAAGCCACAAGGAACTGACAGGCCGCAGCTTGCGCTGAGGTTGAGCGACAGGGTGAAGATATCGGCCAGGTACATGCTGAACGGATCGTCGGTCCGCTCGCCGATTTTGAAGGCGGTGGTGGGGCTGACTAGATACCTCCCATGCAAACTGTCAAGGAATCCTTGACTGTTCCTTTTGGCTTTCGATCTTCTTACAACACTCTGAATCGTCTTTAATTCCCCCACGAATAATGCTAAACAGTGGTGAAAGCCAGATTAGAATCAACCACCCGCGTTTGTTTTTGCATTTGCGTGATGACGTCGAGGTACCACCACCAATGCGTAGTTGGCGCCTTTTCGTCGCGTCGCCAACTGGCCAAATCGGCAATTTCCTGAATGGATCGATAAAATAAATGGGCTTGCCGTTTTAACAACCTGTCAGCGTTTAAAAGTCGCTGCCTCTCCTCATTCGATAAATGACTTTCATATTTAGCAATTTCGCTGCGGGTCATGAGCATATCTAAATGTTCCATCCCGTCCACATCGGGGAATTGAACATCTACCTCATAAGCTTCCAGTAACTTTTTATAGTTCATTCTCTACCTCGCTTAACAACCCAATTGGTTCAAAACCAGGTTTACTCAAATAATGATTTGGCCGCTCAACAACAAAAGCGCTTTCTATCACGCCGTCGTAAGAAAACATCACCAACCATATTTGGGATTGTATGGTTGCCGTTAATGCTACGTAGGGCAAACGATTATACCAATAACGAAAAACTTGAGCTGACTCATCTTGCAAAACAGTCAGGATAACCCGTTCGTAATCTTTAATTGTTGCCGTTTCCGGTAAATGACCACGCAACTTCCGCTTTTGCAAATGTCGTTTGGCGCTGTTAGCCTTCCAACGCGCATTCTCGCGCACGGCATTAATTGCTTTTAACATTCGTAAATGTTCTTTTGATGACGCTTTCTTCATAGTTTACCATTATCTGGCAACTGTTTGCGCCGCTCAATCGTTTGCTCATAAGCATAGGCGGTGTTTAAGATAGTTGCCTCTTGCAATGTGTCGCCAATCAGTTGCAGGCCGATGGGCAAGCCTTTGCTGTCGAACCCGCAGGGGACGGAGAGGCCGCAGCCGGCGCTGAGGTTAAGCGACAGGGTGAAGATGTCGGCCAGGTACATGTTGAGCGGATCGTCGGCGCGCTCGCCGATTTTGAAGGCGGTGGTGGGGCAGGTGGGGCAGGCGATGACGTCTACCTGCTGGAAGGCGGCTTTGAAGTCGTTTTTGATGAGGGTGCGGACTTTGAGGGCACGGCCGTAATACGCATCATAATACCCAGCGCTCAACGCATACGTCCCCAGCATGATACGCCGCTTCACCTCCGGGCCAAACAGGGCGCGCGTTTGCTTGACCGAAGCAATCATGTCCGCCCCCTCGACGCGGGGACCGTAACGGACGCCGTCGTAGCGGGCCAGGTTAGCGCTGGCCTCGGCCGGGGCGATGAGGTAGTAGACGGGCAGAGCGTAGCGGGTGTGGGGCAAGCTGATGGGGCGGATTTCGGCCCCTAGTTTTTCTAATTGGGCGATGGCGGCGCGCACGGCCGTTTCCACCTCCGCCTCAATCCCCTCAATAAAATACTCGGCCGGAACCCCCACCCTCAGCCCCTTGATGTCCCCCGTCAACGCCACTTCAAAATCCTCGACGGGCACATCCAGCGACGTGCTGTCGCGCCGGTCGTAGCCGGTGGCAGCCTGGAAAAGGGCCGTCGTATCGGCCACCGTGCGGCCGAACATGCCCACCTGATCCAGCGACGAGGCAAAGGCGACGACGCCCCAGCGGGAGATACGGCCGTAAGTCGGCCTTAACCCCACCACCCCGCAAAACGAAGCCGGTTGGCGCACGCTGCCGCCCGTGTCCGTTCCCAGGGCGGCGTAGGCCATCTTCGCCGCCACCGCCGCCGCGCTGCCGCCGCTGCTGCCGCCGGGAACCCGCGTCAAATCCCAGGGATTGTGCGTGGTGAAGTAGCCGGAGTTTTCCGTGGACGACCCCATCGCAAACTCATCGGTGTTGGTCTTACCCAGGATGACGGCCCCGGCTTCCTTCAATCTCTCAACGACAAAAGCGTCGTAGGGCGGGATGAAGCCTTCCAGAATTTTGCTGCCAGCAGTCGTGGGTGCGCCTTTGGCAGCGATGATGTCCTTCACGGCGATGGGCACGCCCAGCAGCGGCGATTCCTCGCCGTTGGCAATCCGTTTGTCGGCTTCAGCCGCCTGTTCCAATGCCATCTCGTCGGTGACGGTCAGGTAGCTTTTAATCTCGTTGTCCTGCTCAACGATGCGATCCAGCATCGCCTGCGTGGCGGCAACGCTGCTGGTTTTGCCCTGTCGCAGCGCGGTGCGAAGTTCGGTTAAGTTTAGTTCAGTTAAGTTCATATCGCCTGTGTAGTCATCAATTAATTGGTATCGGATCGCCCAATACGGGCGCGGGCAGATGCCTGATTGTATCCCACAAAGCAGCGGCCGTTGCCACTGTTTCCCGTATCTCATACCAGCGCGCGTCACGGTACGGCCGTAAATCCGCCGCTACCCCCACCGCATCAATCCCCAACCGTTGGCAGGTGAACAGCGCTCGCGGCAAATGGAACTGCTGGGTTACCAAAACGGCCGTTTCCAACTGAAAAATCTCGCGCGCCCGATAGCAAGTGTCATAAGTGCGCCGCCCGCCGTAATCGGGCTGGATGTCGTCGGGGCTGACGCCGTGCTGGATGGCGTAAGCCATCATCGCGCCCGGTTCGTCGTACTCTTCAAAGCGGTTGTCGCCGCTGACGAGGATTTTTTGCACGTTGCCGTCCTGGTAGAGGGTAACGGCCGTCTCCATCCGATCGCGCAACACGGAAGATAAACGGCCGTTTTCATAAATCGCCGCCCCAAACACGATGGCGACCTGGTTGGCAGGGACGGTGGAGGGGGTGTAGATGGAACGGCCGTACACCCACTGCACCCCCTTCCGCCAGACAAAAGGTGAAACGGCAGCAATCAACAATATCACCACCCCGTAAAGGAACAATTTCCGCTTCCTCGACAATCTAATCCTCAGAACAGTTTGGTTTATTCATCCAACACAGATTGGATAAGGAATTGATTGTCTGCTTGCTTAGGCGCGTTGTGGAGGGTGTCTTCGATGGGCAAAGACGGCTCAACTGCGTCGTCGCGCAGGATATTTTGTTGGGCGACGGCGTGGGGGCTGGGGGGAACGCCCTCCAGGTCTAATTCATTGAGAACGGCCGCATAATCGAGTACGGCCGTTAACTGTTCCAAATATTGCCGCTTCTCTGCCTCGGTCAACTGGAGCCGGGCCAGGTGGGCGATTTTTTCAACATCTTTCAGGGTCAATCTTGACATAACGCTTTCCCTGTAATCAGTAAGCCGTGAACCGTCATCCGATTACGGTTTACGGAACACGGTTTACGGAACACGGCTCACTCCTCTTCCTCGAACTGCGCCTGGTACGCCTCTTCCGTCCAGAAATTCTCCGGCGCGGTCAGCTTGTCAATGAAGAGGACGCCGTTCAAATGATCAATCTCGTGCTGGAAAATGCGGGCCGTCCACCCCTTGAGACGCAGGCGCACCTTCTTGCCGTGCCGGTCTTGTCCCCGCACCCGGATCGCTTCGACGCGTTCCACCTCGCCCAGATAGCCGGGAATAGAAAGGCAGCCTTCGACACCGTCCACTACCTCGCGCGATTCCCATATAATTTCCGGATTGACAATAACATACAAATCCCGCGAATCGGGGATTTCGTTACCGTCCTCATCCTCTTTGGGTAAATCCTCAATGACGGTCATGCGCAAGGAACGGCCGACTTGCGGCGCCGCCAGCCCCACGCCATTGGCCTGGCGCATCGTCTCAATCATGTTATCAATCAACGTTTGAAACTCCGGGCCAAAATCAGTCACGGGACGCGCTTTTTGGCGCAAAACGGGAGCGGGCAGGGTTACGATTTCTAGTGTGGTCATGGTTGTAGCGTTTAGCTTGTCAGCATTTCTGCCAGTCAGCCAGTCAGCATTCATCCTTCCTCATTCATAATTTTCCTCCGTCGGCGTGCGACGCGGGATGCGGTCTTGTTCTGTAGCCTGCTTGTACACATCCAATAAAACAGCGTACTCTTTGCGGCGTTGATCCCCTTGTTTGATCGCTTGCTGGCGGCGGTATTGGTCGCGCCGCCGGAAAATATCGCTCTGCACGCGGTTGGGATTGGAGACGGTTTCAAACACGATGTCGGCCTGAGCGCCGGCGGTGTCAATGACAACATTGCCGTAATTGAACAAGGTAGCTAACAAATTGGGCCGGTCTGAGTTGATATTTTGCACGTTGCTCAACTCGGCTTGTTTACGGCTCTCGCCAAAGCCAAACGGCCGTCTGTCAATATCAATCACATAGCGGTCGGTCAACTGGAACGTGTCGTTGCGCCAATCTTCAACCTTCCAAACCAACCAGCCAAAGGCGCCTACAAATAAAATGGCGTCCACAACAGCCAATTCCGTCAAGGTAAACTGGAATATGCCCATCAACACCCAGTTCATGACCAGCAGCGCCAGCAATGCCGCCACTGGCCAAAGCGTCACTTGCAGCAAGACAAAGAAATGTTTGCGGTAGGTGATGACGTTGCCGACTTCGACCCGGCCTTGGTAACGTTGTTTGAAGGCTCGCCAGAAACCGGCAAAGGTAGCGGGTTGGGGAACGGCCGTTTCCAACGCATCCTCATCCTCTTCCTCTTCCTCCACCACCATATCGTACCCGGACTGCACCTGGAAATGGCCCTCCACCGAGCGGCGCATCGTTGTCTGAGCCAGAGCCGCATTCAACGCCTGAACCCGCTGCCGCAGCCGGTTCAGCACATCCTCCACCTGACGCGGATCATCAATGTTATCAAAGTAAACGGCTCCAGCTTGCGCCGCCGTCGTAATTCGTGCCGTACCAAAATTGAACAAATTGGCAATAAATGAACTTTTAACCGTAGCAACGCTCTGAATCTGGTCAATGGGAATCTTGGTGACGGTGGTGCGGAACGTACGCAAACTAAATTCGCGGTGCGCCAGATGCTTGTTGGTGATGACAAAGTAATCATTCGACCAATCCAGCAGCTCAAACAACAGCCACAAACCAAATAGGAGCAGCAAAAGCAGCGAAACTAGCAAACCAGGCGTCCCACTCCAGAACGATTCGGCCGGCTGACGGCTTAACAAAATAAACAGCCACAATGGGATGGTCAACAGAAAAATTCCCGGCAGAAAAATTCGCAGCAGTAAATACCAATGACTGCGGCGCAGGTTCAATTCGACCAATTCATCGGGCAATAAACTGATGGCGGCGCTCTGTTTATCCGCTTTGATGCGGCTTTTTTGAGCCTCTTCCCATGCTTCTTCGGAGAGGCCGCCGATGTGGGTATCGGTGACATCGTAATCCGGCTCCAACTTTTCCAGCGCCGCCGGATGCTGCTCCAGAAATTGCAGGAAGCGGCTGCCTTCGATCATGAGGAGACGGCCGTTTCCGGCCGCTTTCACCGTTGCCGGATGGGCATCGGGTACAAAAAGCCAATTGTCGCCCAGCCAATCCCCGGCAAAATAGGAACGGGAATCGCGTACCACGCCGCGCTCATCAACCCTGTGGGCAAATAAACGGCCGCTTTTCACAATGTATAAACAATCGGCCACATCCCGTTGGTAAGCAATAACCGCCCCATCTTCAAACTCATACTCGTCACTGATTTGGGCCAGCGCAAACAATTCATCCTCATTCAGGGCGTCAAACAGTGGAAGTTGGGCTAAAAATTCGAGTTTATCAGTCACGGCCGTACCTGCCTTCTTGCCAGAATTTTAACATAAGACTCTGGCAGCGGGTAGAAATCTAATGCTGCCAGGGTTCAAAATTCGTCAAAATCGAACCGCCCACAAATTCACGCAAAATCGAATCGCTGGCGATGTATCCCATACTACTATCAGGCAGCGGGTCAAACCATTGCAAAAAAGCCAACAGCCGATTCGCCTCTACCCGTTCCGGCGTGCCCGGCTCCACTTGCAACAGCAGCGGCTGGGCCAGCTTCTTTAACACCGCCAATTCATACACCAACGCCGAGTTAAAAAAGACATCGGCATTGTTTTGGTTGGGGAAAATATACCGTTTTTCGCCGCGGCGCACGCTGTGCCAACGGTGGATCGTATCGGCCGCCGAATAACCACGATGCGCCGCATCCCGGACAATACGGCGCAGCAGGCGCGTATCCGTCGTCGGCACCCGGTTATGCTTATCCAGGTTCAATTGTGTAAAAGCAGAAATGAAAATGCGGTATACCGACTCCGGCGGCAGCCCGGCCACCAGGCGCGGATTTAAGCCATGAATGCCTTCAATCAAAATAACATGGTCAGTGTCGATGCGTAATTCATCGCCCCACTCCCGTTGGCCGGTGTGGAAGTTGTAAACAGGTTGGACAATGGTCTCCCCAGCCATCAACTGGCGTAAATGCTGGCGAAACAGAGGAACATCTACCGCGTCCAACGATTCATAGTCAAAATCTCCGTTCTTGTCACGAGGCGTATCTTCGCGGTTGACAAAGTAATTGTCCATGCCGATGGCAACAGGATAAATGCCCTGGGCCATGAGTTGAATGGCTAACCGCTTGCTAAAGGTCGTCTTACCGGCCGAGGTGGGGCCGGAGATCATGACGAGTTTGACTGCCGGGCGGCGGGCGGCAATGTCACCGGCGATAGTGGTAAGCTGCCGCTGGTGCAGCGCTTCGGCCACAAGGATGATTTCCTGGGTACGGCCGTTATTCAACACCCGGTTCAGCGCAGCAATATTGGGCACGCCGATAATGCTGAGCCAATCATCATACTCCCGAAAAACGCGGGCCAAAATCGGCTCATCCTCAAACGGCTGCAGCACACGCGGCTGCTGGCGGCGAGGGAATTGCAAAATAAACCCATCGCTGTAAGGACGTAACTCAAATACATCCAGATACCTGGTATTGGGAACCATAAACCCATGAAAATAATCACGCACGCCGTTCAACTCATACATCGTTAAATAATCTTTGCGCCGTCGGGCAAACAAATCCGCCTTTTCCATATCCCCTTCATCTCGAAAGAACTGAAGCGCTTCCTCCAGCGGGACTCTAACCTGGGTGATAGGTAGTTTTGCAGCAACCAGTTCCTGCATGCGCCGCCGCAACTGCGCCAATTCACCGTCTGTCAGCCGTTGGCGGTCATCCCGTTCGCAATAATAGCCGCCAAAGGGCATGGAATGATGAATGGTGATGGTACGGCCAGGAAACAATTCAGCAGCGGCGGCAATCATGAGGAAACTAAGGGAACGCCGGTAAATCCGCGTGCCGTCCGATTTGGCCGTTGTTTCCGGCTCCAGATCAGCGTCGGCCGTCATAGGAGTGGAGAGTTCACGCAGTTTTCCATTCATGATGGCGGCCACGATACGGCCGTTTACCGTTAGATGCGCCGCTTCGATAAACGCCTCAATTGGCGTGCCGATCGGGCCGTCAAACGCCTGTCCATCGGCAAATCGAGCCTGTACCGTCTGGCGTATAGGTGCGGGAATGATACTCATCAGGCGATTCCTTTTTTGGGGATCGAGACTGGAGGCTGGAGACTGATCAATCTTTAGTCTCCAGCCTCCAGCCTTCAGAAATAATCGGTTTATAATTCAATACTAAAGGCGGTATTTCATAGCAAGCGAGGTCGTCAACGATGCCAGGATGGGCAGTAGGAAGGCGCAAACCAACGAGTACTAGCGCGTCCCCGTAAACGGCTCAAGCTGGGTAGGCAGGCTGTTAAAACACGTGGATTACTATTGGAAATTTTTACATTTGTCCGGCTCAGGCGTGCTTGCAGCTGAATGTCCAGGCTGTCGGGGCTGCCAAATGTGCCGGCGTCTATACCAATCGGTACGACCAGTGCGACTGGCACGGCATAACCTTTGACATAATAGCCCTGTCCCGATTGATCCACATAATGGTAGACGACATGCTCGCCATAGGTGTGTAACCCGGAAAGTGGTTGATCGCCCAATACCAGTAAGGATTCATTAGGCACATCACCCATTCGAATTTCTACGGCTATTGTCCATTGGGACGCAATGTCTGGTGAGACGCCGCTGCGCACGGCAACGGCCCGGCCGTAATTGTTCAAAACCCGGCTCGCATATTCACGGGGGACGGTGCGGTTGGCCTGACTCCAGCCGCCGCTGTAGGCCGCCAATGCGGCAAACAAATCCCCACCTGATTGGCGCACTATCTCCGACAAAATAGCCACGCCCCAGCGCAGGTTGGTGGAGGGGTTGGTTAACTCTTCCCCTGGCGGACGCCACTCCAATCCGGGGCTGGCCGGCATGACGCCCATCAGCCCGACAGCCCCGACCCGGCTTACGACCAGGGGGTCGCCATTGGACTCTTCTTTTATGACGGAGGCAATGAAATCCGGGTCAAGCCCATAAAAATCGGCCAGGGCGCTAATGTATTCGGCCCAGCGCTGAATGGATGGCCCCCAAATGGCGGATAGGATATCTGGTTCAGACTCTTTGTTGTCTGGCTGCTGCACCGGCGCAGCTTTGACAGATACGGCCGTTTGTGGACGCGCAACCATAAACAGCGTCATAGCGATGACGAGAAAAAAGGGGAGTTGTTTTATCCGTTTATGAACTGCCTGTAAATGACCCATTTCACGCATGACTTGTCTACATAAGCCTTGTCTAACGGCATTCTAGCACAAGGGGAACGTAATTGCACTAGCCAAAATGAACGCAATGATTTTCAGGAATTTCGTAACGACTACCCCTCCCGGAGGTTGGCCTGACAATACCAGCCAACTACTTGTGAACTTCCATGAGGGCGCCTTAATCGTTACGGAATTTCAGGAGAATGGGAAGGAGGCGATGGTCGGGTTGACCTGCCACCAACTTACTCTAGCGGCGCGTAACGGCCGTTTCAGGTCTGACGGCCGTTTTATTCTAACCGGCTCCTGGAGCGACTTGTCCGGCAGTAGAATCGCTTCGACCAGCGCCCCATCGGCCAGGGGTGTATTCGGGCCGGGGTAAGCGTAACAGGGTAATTTGCTGTACAGTTCCAGCTGCCGCACAAATCGCTGCATCTCCCGTCCGGCGGCGTCCAGCCCAAAAAGCTCGGCGCGAGGAAACTGGGGCGCAAATCCGTTAAACCAATCATACAATTTCAGTGACTTAATCTCACTGCCCCAATCATCCAGGATAAAGGCGGGGAAAAGGAGTTCCTCCCCACCTTGCGTGACAAATGCGTAACGCAGGTAAAGCAAATCGGGGCTGTTTTTAGGCGGCTGGGGGTCGAGGAGCAGGAGGGCGTAACGGCCGTTCTCCTCTATCAATCGTCCCCGCATACGCTGTGTAATCGTCTTCATACCGGTAGACCATAACGCGGTAAACCGCAAGTGTAAAGTGACTAAAGCATAAAGTGACTAAAGAGGGTAATTCTATATCAAAACGGCCGTAACGTGACAAGCTAACTATTGCCATTTTGGGTAGCCCTGTCTATTATTCCCCATTATAGGCAAGAAGACCTGCAAGATGACGTCCACCGCGATGTAATAGAACGGGAAAGTAGGATATCTAGAGACTATTTCTCTCAACTACTCAACGACTCGATTATTCAATCTCATTCTTAAAGGGGATTCCAATGAAAGCAGTTGTTTTTCACGATCATGGCAATCTAGATCAGGTCGCCTATGTCGATGCGCCTGAGCCGGAAATCGGACCGGACGAGGCGCTGCTGCAAGTGAAAGCGGCCGCCTACAACCGGCTTGACCTGTGGGTTTTGCAAGGCTGGCCCGGCCTGAACCTGAAACTGCCCCATGTCATGGGCAGCGACGGCGCCGGCGTCATTGCCGCCGTGGGAGCCAATGTGGCCGGCTTTGCAGTGGGCGACCGGGTGGCGGTTAACCCGACGGTGATCTGCGGCCAATGTCATTTCTGCCGCGCCGGGCGGGACAATCTATGCGAGCAGTTCGCCATCATGGGGGAACATTTGGATGGATTTGCGGCCGAGTACACGGCCGTTCCCGCCCGCAACTTACTCAAAATGCCCGACGACGTTCCATTCGAGGATGCCGCCGCCGCTTCCCTCGTCTTTGTCACCGCCTGGCACTCTCTCATCACCCAAGGCCGGCTGCAAGCCGGGGAATCGGCGTTGGTGGTGGGCGCCGGCGGCGGCGTGAACACAGCGGCCATCCAGATCGCTAAACTGGCTGGCGCCGGGCCAATTTACGTCGTTGGCTCCAGTGAGGAGAAGCTGGCCCTGGCCCGCAATTTAGGCGCCGATGTGACCATCAACCGGCATAAGGAGAATTGGGGCAAAGCGATCTTCAAAGCAACCGGACGGCAAGGCGTGGATGTGGTCGTGGACAATGTGGGCGCGGCGACTTACCAGGCTTCTCTGCGGGCGTTGAAAAAAGGGGGCCGCCTGCTGACGGTGGGCAATACCAGCGGCCCTAAGTTTGAATTGGATAACCGGCTCCTGTTCGGCAAACATCTGCGCATCATCGGCAGTACGATGGGGACGGTGGATGATTACGAACAGGTGATGGGATTGGTATTTAACGGCCGTCTCCGCCCCATCATCGACTCCATCTCCCCGTTAAGCGACGGTAAAGTCGCCCTGCAAAAGCTGCAATCGGGCAGTGTAACCGGTAAATTAGTGTTACGGCCGTAAAGTATTGTGAAGTGCTTTCTCGGAAACTTGGCGTTTCCGGGGGAAATAAACATAGGGCACATTCGTTTATAACTTTGGCGTTTGAAAATTTATAACCAGGTAATTGGTAACTGGTAATTACCCAATTACTCAATCACCAATTACCAGCAAACTCCAAAGTTAATTTTGAACGAACCCATAGGAACTAACATGACACCCAAATTAACACATTGGTTTCGTTTTTTGTTGTTATTTAGTCTCAGCGCAGCGCTGGCGGCCTGCTCGTTGGCGGCCAAACCAGAAATCAAAATCGGCCTCATCGCTCCCCTCAGCGGCGAATATGCGGCCACGACCGGCCAGCCGGCCGTAAACGCGGCCCGGATGGCTGTGGATGAAGTGAATGAGGCTGGCGGGCTGGCAGTGGCCGGCAAGCAGTATACGATTACGCTGCTAGCCGCCGACAATGGGGGAAACCCGGAAACGGCCGTTTCCGCCGCCCAAAGACTCATCAACCAGGAGGGAGTAGTTGCCATCATTGGGCCGATGTTTAGCAGCAGCGCCATTCCCGTTGCCGACATCGCTGAAAAAGCCGGTATCCCCATGATCAGCCCCACTTCCACCAATCCTCAGACGACCGCCGGCAAGCAATACGCCTTCCGCGCCACTTTTGTAGACGATTTTCAAGGGCTGGCAATGGCCCGGTTTACACTGGACGAATTAGGTGTGCGGCAGGCGGCCGTTCTGTACGATGTTGCCAGCGCCTACAACCGGGGATTGGCCGAAGCGTACCAGCAGGCATTTGAAGCCGCCGACGGGCAGGTTGTCGCTTTTGAAACATACACCACTGACCAGAACCAGGATTTCAGCCAACAGTTGGCGAGCATCCAGGTCAGCGGGGCCGCCGTCTTATTTTTACCCAATTACACCGATGACGTACTGCTCCAGGGACAGCAAGCCCGCGAGATGGGTATCAAGGCCGTTATTTTGGGCGGTGATTCCTGGGAAGGCGAGCGATTGTCGGCCAATAATGCGTTTGAAGATTCATTCTTCAGCGGTCACTTTTGCCGCGACCTAACCATTGAAACGATTCGCCGCTTTTCGGAACAATATGAACAGCGGTTTGACCGTGAGCCGAACGGCCTCATTGCACTGACTTATGACTCAGTGGGTCTTGTCCTGGCGGCCATGCAAGACCAGGGAGAGGTTACGCCGCAAGCAATTCGTGATGGGCTGTATGCCCTTGATTACCAGGGCATCACCGGGCCGATTAGCTATCAAGACACTGGCGACCCGGTTAAAAGCGTAGCGATCTGGCGTATTCAAAACGGCGAGCGGGGTTGTTACAAAATGGTTAGTCCATGACAAATTCGGGTCAGCGCAGAACCAGACGGCCGGGCAAGAGCTTGTTGGCTTTACTGTTGCTCTTGGTGAGCGGCCTGGGCGTTTGCCGTCCAACCGCAGACCAATCTCATGAAATTCGGATTGGCCTGATTGCGCCTTTATCGAATGACGTCTCTCATTGGGGCGAAGCGACGGTGCAAGCGGCAGAGATGGCAGTGAAAGCCGTCAATGAAGCCGGCGGGCTGGCGGTTGGCGGGGAAAAACGCCCCCTGGTTCTGTTGGTTGAAGACAGCGGGGATGTGCCGGACACGGCCGTATCCTCCGCCCGCAAACTCATCAACCAGGATAACGTCGTCGCCCTCATTGGACCACAGTACAGCCGCCAGGCTATCCCCGTGGCCAACTTCGCCGAGAACGCCCGCATCCCCATGATCACCCCCGGTTCTACCAACCCGGCTACAACGGCCGGTAAGCAATACATTTACCGGGTCGCCTTTCTCGATTCCTTCCAGGGGCAGGTCTTGGCCCACTTTGCCCTGAATGAACTGAATATCCAAAAAGCGGCCGTACTCTATGATACGGCCAACGCATACAACCGGGACATCGCCAATTTTTTCCGGCAAGCCTTTAGCGATGGCGGCGGCCAAATCGTGGCCTTTGAATACTACACGACTGGCGAACAGAACTTTCGCCGGCAGTTAACCCGCATTCGAGATAGCGACCCGCAAATCCTCTTCCTCCCCAACTATACCAATGAGATTCCGCTTCAAGTGCAGCAGGCCCGCGAGATGGGCATTTCGGCCGCTATTCTCGGCAGTGATTCATGGAGCGCGGAACTGCTGTCAGCGCTGCCGACATTGGACGGGGCATTCTTCAGCGCCCATTTCACTCCGGACGATACCAGTCAGCAGGCGCAAGCGTTTACGGCGGCCTACCAGCAAGCGTATCAGCAACACCCTAACGATGTAGCCGCGTTGACTTATGATGCGTTTGGCCTGCTTTTTCAGGCGATTCAAGAACAGGGAAAAGCAGATCCCAAAGCGATTCAAGCCGGGTTGAGTCAAATTCAGCGGTATGACGGCGTCACCGGCATGATGACCTATGAGGGCACGGGCGACCCGAAAAAAAGCGTCGTTATTCTGCGAATTCAAAACAGGGCGGCACATTTTTACCAGGTCGTTCATCCATGATCATCTTATGAGAATTTGGAAAGAAAGTCTGATGGCCCGGCTAGTAGGCTATTTTTTGTTCCTTTCCCTGGCCACCACCGGACTGGTTGGTTATATTGTCTATATTCAAGCGCGCGCGGCCCTGACGGACTCGGCTTTTGAGCGGGTAACAACTGTTACTCGCCTCAAAGAAGATGATTTGCAGCGCTGGGTTGAAGAGCAGAAACAAGACGTTCTCTTCCTGGCCGCGACGCTGGAATCGCATACCCAAACGCAGGCGCTTTTACGCCAGGAACAGTTACAAACCGCCACATCTGATCCCGTTTACCAGGCCGCCTATGCGGATGTGGCTGCATTCCTCTCCGATGTGCGGGCGCGTAAGCCCAGTTTTCGGGAAGTATCCATTTTGACAAGCGTCGGCGGTAAAATCGTCGTGGCCACCGAGCCGGAACACGAGGGCGATTACCGGGTGCTGGATACTTATTTTATACAAGGTAAACAGGGAACGGCCGTACAAAAAGTGTACCCTTCCCCCGTGACCGGCCTGCCCACCATCACCATTGCCACTCCTTTGCAAGATGAAGCCGGACAAGTGTTAGGGGCGCTGGCCGTTCATTTGAGCCTGGATCGCATGGACAATATTGTGCTGGCGCCGGCCGGATTGGGCAAAAGTGGCGAAACCTATATCGTAGATGCTTATAATGTATTCGTGTCTAGTGAGCGATTTGGCCGTGACGCCTATCCGCGCGGCGTTCATACCCAGGGGATAGACGCGGCCATTGCCGGGAAGGCCGGCGCAGCCCTCTACATCAATTATGAAGGCGTGCCGGTCATTGGCGCTTACCGCTGGATAGACACATTGGGGGTCGCGTTGTTAAGCGAAATGTCGCAAACAGAGGCTTTTGCGGCCGCCAGCCGCCTGGCGACAACCATTTCGTTAGTTGGGGGCGGGTCGGCCATTTTACTGGCGGTGGGCGTGTACCTGCTGGCCCGCCAGATTGCCCGACCAATGCTGGCAATTACGGAAACGGCCGTTAAAGTCGCCGCCGGTGATTTAACCCAAACCGTTCCTGTTTATACCCGTGACGAAGTAGGTTTATTGGCCCACACCTTCAACCAGATGACCGGCCAGTTACGCCTTCTTTACGCCGGCATGGAAGAAAAAGTATCAGCCTTGCAGCAAGCTAAAACCGCATTGCGGGAAGCGCACGATGAATTAGAGAGCCGTGTTGCCGAACGCACAGCCGCGCTGACCCTGCTCAATCGCGCCAGCCAGACATTGATTTCCACGCTCGATCAAGACGAGGTATTAAACATCGTTCTGGAAGAACTGCGGCGATTGTTAAACGCTATTGCCTGTTCTGTCTGGCTGACAGATACGCAAACAAACGATCTGGTTTGCCGGCAAAGTTCCGGCCCTTTTAGCAGGAAGGTCTATGGCTGGCGGTTGGGCGAAGGAGAGGGCGTTGTGGGCTGGGTGGTGCAAAACGGCCGTAGCCTCCTCCTCGATGACGCCCAACAAGACCCGCGTCATTATGTCCGGCTGGATCACTCTCTGGAATTACCAACCCGCTCCTTGCTAACCATTCCCCTTTCCGTGCAGGGTCGCATCATCGGCGCGCTGCAAGCCCTGGATTCTGAACCGGCCCGCTTTAATACCGCCGACCTGGCCTTGATGGAATCCCTGGCGGCAACGGCCGCTTTCGCCATTGAAAACGCGCAGTTATACAGTCAGGCCCGCCAGGATGCCGCCGCCAGAGCCACGCTGCTGCACGAAGTCAACCACCGCGTCAAAAACAACTTGTCGGCCATCATTGGCCTGCTCTATGCCGAGCGCCGCCACGCCGCCCTCAAAGACAAGCCCGTTTACCAGGCGATCATGCAAGACTTGATCAGCCGGGTGCAGGGGCTGGCAACCGCTCATAACATGCTTTCCATCGCCAACTGGGCGCCCATCTCGTTAGCCGAACTGACCAACCAGATCGTTCACGCTGCCCTGCGCGCGCTGCCCTCTGACAAACAGCTGTCGGTCAGCGTCACGCCGTCGCCAATCCACATCTCACCCGATCAAGCCAATTATCTGGCCCTGATCATTAATGAACTTACCACCAACAGCATTAAATATGCCCTGCCTCAACGCAGCGAAGGGTATATCAACGTCTGTATCTCCCAGACAGATAACATGGCCCAATTAGAGTACAGTGATAATGGGCCAGGCTATCCGGCCGATGTTTTACTTCCCGAAGCGCCGCGTTATAATGCTGGCTTGCACCTGCTTGAAAATATGGTACAGCACAGCCTTAGAGGCCATTTAACGCTCCAAAATGCGCCTGATAACTGCCTGCACGGGGCTGGCGGGGCAGTGACGATCGTTCGATTTGAAATACAGGTATAAAGTGTAGCGTCATGAAAACGGATAAGACAACTCACGCCTTGATTGCTGAAGACGATTATCTGGTCAGCGAGATGATCCGGGGTATTCTACAAGAATTGGGCATTATAGTTGCCGGCACAGCCACAACCGGGTTACAAGCGGTTGAATTAACGGCATCGTTACAGCCGCATATTGTGATCATGGATATTCAAATGCCTGAATTAGGTGGTATTTCTGCCGCGCGGCAAATTCAAGAATGCTGCCCCACACCGGTCATTATCCTAACCGCCCATGAAACGCCAGAGACGGTTGCAGAAGCCAGCCAGTCTGGCGTGAACGCCTACCTGCTCAAACCACCCAACAGCCGCGAAATGGAACGGGCCATCACCATTGCCCTGGCGCGCTTCGAGGACATGATGGCCCTACGTCAGGCCAATGAAGAACTCAATGCCTTTGCCCACACGGTTGCCCATGATTTGCAAAGCCCGCTGGGTTTGATATCCGGCTTTAGTGAGATGCTGCAACATAATTATGCCCAATACACAGAGGAAAAACGTCAGGAAATTTTAGCCGCCATCACGCGCACCGCTCATAAAATGAGCAACATCGTTGATGAGCTGCTGCTGCTATCCGGCGTGCGTCTAATGGCCGTGGAACCCATCCCGATGGATATGGCGCAGGCGGTGAACGGGGCGCGGCAGCGCCTGACACATGAGATTGACCAGGCACAGGCAACCATTACCGTGCCGACAGCCTGGCCTGTGGCGCTGGGGCATACGCCCTGGGTAGAAGAGGTCTGGGTAAATTATTTGAGTAATGGCCTTAAATATGGCGGACGGCCGTCTTTCCTGGCGTTGGGGGCTGATATTCAGGATGACGGGACGGTTCGCTTTTGGGTGCGGGATAATGGCCCTGGCTTGACGCCAGCGGAACAGGAAGATTTGTTTTTGCCCTTTACCAAGTTGAGTCAGGCGCGCACAAAGGGACATGGCCTGGGGTTGTCTATTGTGCGGCGGATTGTGGAACGACTGGACGGCGCGGTGGGCGTTGCCAGTGAAGCCGGAGCAGGATGTACGTTTTGGTTTTCGCTGCCAGGAGTGGATGACGCGATTATTTGAGAGTTTGCTGCCGCTGCGCCGCCCGCGTTGGCTGGATTGGCTGCCGGGAACGGCCGTTTACCCCAAAGTCGTCTTTGAAAAACAGAATACCCCCTAGTCACGCCATTTGCGGCGGAAAAACAAGCGTCGTACCCCCTGCCGCATATCCCGCAGCAGCCCCGTTTCCACACTCAGCCAGGGACGTTGATACTTTTCCAGGTAACGCTGCGCCGCTTCATATCCGGAAAGAACCAGCTCATCATATTTGAGATTGCCGGGCACAGGACGCACACCCAGATCAATTGTGGAAACACAGCAATTACTGATATTAATCGTGCGCTGCTGGTCAATCTGATTATTTTCAAAAGCAACTTCTTGTGCCTCAAATAACGCCTCAAACATATTACCAACATAGCTGATGATGTTGGTAATCGGCCGTCTGCGGTCGGGGCAATCTTCCGGCGTGTATAGGCGCAGCCCCAATGTCTCCCAATTTGTCCCCTGGATAAACCAGCGGTTACCGGCAGCAAAACGCGGGTTGTCAAAAATGTGAATGGGATAGTTGTTGACGATGCCGCCATCAGCGAAATAATCGCCGCCGCCAAACTTCTGGCCGTCAAATTGGAGCGCCTCAAAATAAAGCGGGATGGATTGGGACATAAGCAGGGCGTCCACCACGGCGACATCCGGGGTGTCCTCGGCGCAAAAATCTTTCATCTCGTGGGTCGAAATGTTGGTGGCGACCACGTGCAGGTCACGGAAGCCACGAGCGCGAAAATCGGCAAAAGTGGCCCGTCCGTTTCCCCCACAGTTACCCGCAATCACCTCCGTCATCCACCGGTAGCCATACCCGCTTTCATACCAGCCAAACTTGCGGATGAGCCGGTTGACGGCATCAACGTTGCTGACCACGCGGTTCCAGCCCGGCTCCACCAACCGTCGTATGCGACTCAATGATTCCTCGTCCCGATCCCCATTCATTCCCGGCATTTGTGAAAAATCCATTGAACTGTAAATCGCCATTGTTTCGGCCGCGCCCAATCGAAAGCTCACCACCGCTGCCAACATGGCGCCGGCGGAAGTGCCGGCCACGCGCTCAAACTGGTCGAGAACGCCATGTTCCTCCAATGCCGGCAGCGCGCCATGATAGGCAAAGGTTTTGGTACCGCCGCCTTGAAAGGCCAGGTTTTTGAAGGGGTATTTCTTAGTCATTGGTTTTGTAGTCTCGTAGTCTTGTGGTCTTGTAGTCTCCAGTCTCGCAGTCTCCAGTCTCTACTCCCTCAAATCGGCCGTTTCGTCGCCAACAATGCGGCGGAGAACGGCCGTTTCCAACCGCATCAGCGCATCAATCTCCCCACCGCCGCCATAAACAACAGCCTGATCATAAACCGATCGTTCTACAATCGTCCGAATTTGCTCCTTATGCCCAAATGGCGGCACCGATCCTACCACATAACCTGTGATTTCCTGCACCTTTTCCGCATTCGCCGTCTTCAACCGCCGCCGCGATACGCCCAGATAATCGGCCAGTCCCTTCCACGCTATCCGCGATAAGCCATTGGCAATCACCAGCGCCGGCTCCCCATCGGCCAAAAACAGCACCGATTTGATGATTTGCTCCGGCGTCACGCCTAACGCCTCGGCCGCCTCCGCCACCGTCAGCGTTTCTACCTCCAAACGCACAATCTCCGCCGGAATACTCTGCGCGGCAATAAATGCCGTCAATTCAACAGAATTCATAATCGGTTTCCTCCTTCACTTTGCGGGCCGTGTAGCTTTGTGTAACTTAATTATGTCTATTGTTCAAAATGCCGACAATCTGGAACCAAACAGTTCGGGGCGGTAAACAGCCCAAATCCGTAAAAATGGGGGCGCTACAGCGATGAGATGTTCCCAGGAACCAGGTTCCGCATCGGGGTCGGGCTTGGCGCTCTCGGAATCTTCCCAAAGGCCAATGAGTAAGAACTGATTTTGCACCAGTGTATTGATGATGGCGCTGAGCGCGTGGCGAAATTCGCGGGGGCCGACAACTTTTTGGATGGACCCATCCTCCTGCCACACATCCCAATGGGGATCGTCGAAAATCATTTCCGCGCCGTCTTTGTAGATTTGGTTTAGGGGGTAACCACGGCCGTTCCACTTCGTCTCATCCAGTTCCATCACAAAAGGATTGGCGAATTGCAGCCGATAATAACCGCCGGGACGCATGATGCGGGCCACATGTTGTAAAACGACGCCCGCGTCGGGCGAAAAGTTGATGGCGTAAGGATGCCAGACGAGATCGAAGCTGTCGTCATCGAAAACAGACAAATCGCGCATGTCGCCCTGAACGATGCGGAGGGGATAGCCGTAATGGTCGGCCGCCTGTTTGTCACGGGCTAACTGGGTGTCTGACAAATCGAAGACGGTGACGTTGGCCCCCAGCAGGCCGAATACGGCCGTTTGTTGGCCGCCGCCGCTGGCCAAGCATAGGATATCTTTGCCGGTCAAACTATCGAAGAGGCCAGACGGCGCTTCGCCCAATGAATTCAACCAGGCGCGGGCTTTTTGTGCGTTCAGATCGAGAAACGGGCGGGTGTAGGTGTAGTTGGCCTGGGCCAATGCGTTCCACCGTTCTTTGTTATATTGAATGAGATCGTCCATCATTTACTCCTGTTGTGATTGTTCCCAGCCACGGCGAAAAATGCCCATGAATACCCAGTCTACGTAACGGCCGTAAAATCACTTTCTTTCCGTGTAGCATAATTCCTCTAGTTTTCGTAGCGCGATTTGCTAAAGGGTGTGTTTCATTTCAGTTGAACGTCAACCCGCCAATGGTAATTGTGCATAACTTTGTTTTGTAATAGATGTGTGAGCGTTTCCGCCTACAGACTGTATTTTAGTTGACCGCTTTGAGGGCCTTGACAGGGTTGGTAAAGAAACCTCTTCTGGCCAGTCACGCTTATACAAACGTTGCTGGTGCCGTTGCTTACGAAAACGGTATAGGCGTTTACGCGCCAACATCGACAAAAAGTTGTCGATGTTACTGGAAAATGAAAGGCTTGGGCAACGTTGTAAACATAGATTAGGAAAAACACTGATATTTTTTGCTTTATCCGTGTTTACCCTTTTTTGCCAGCGAAGTCTGGTAAAAGACGTAGCCACTTTACGAAGGATTTTTTGCTGGCTGGCTGAACGTCCTCTCTCTTGAGACATCTGGCGAAAAGTGATTGCCAGGGAGTAAGCCTGACCATTGAGCAAGCGGCGTGTCTGTTTTAATATCCAGAGTTGGCGATTAGGGTCGTCCTCACCATAGAGCGCGTTGGCTACTTGCCAGAAGTATTCATAGGCGTGAATGAAATCCAGGATGAGGGTGAAGTCTGCGAAGCGCGTGGCAAGGTGATTTTGAAGTGATTTATCGCCATCGCAAAGCATGACCCAATGTTGGCTATGGTCACCCATTCGTTTCTCAACCTCGCCTTGCAAGCGGTCCAAGGCTGCATCTTTGCCCTGTAGCGTACCCCAAATCTGTTTGTGCTGGGGGCGAGAGCGGTTGAGGTCAGTTTTGGTTTCCCCCTCTTTCAGGAGGCTGGCCATTACATCGTCCACTGAGCGAGGCGCAGGTTGGATGGTATATATTGCCGTAGCGGTCACGGCTTTCTTGCGACTGCGGGCTTCCCCACGCTTCAGGCGGACTTTATCCTTGTTGGCGCTCGCCTTAATAATGATGGGAACGCCTTTACCAGCAGCTTGCAGAGCCAAAACAGACGCTTCTTCCTCGACTGGCGGTGGCGGCTTTTGCTTATAATACGCCTCGACATCAGCCGCATCTGTTTCAACAAACTGCTGCGTACATCGTGTAGAAAGGCGAATCCCTAGAAAACGGTTAACCATCTTGACTTCTTTGGCAAAGGGAATGTAGACGCTCAACTCATCATGAAGTTCCCGCAAAAAATCAGAGTAGCCATCTTTTCCTAAGCCTAGCTCGGCATCCAGAGGACTATAACCACCCTCATTTTTGCGGTAAAAGTAAGGTCGAGTGATTGACAATTCGCCAAAGATGGAGAAATAGTCGCGTGATTTTTCGCTATGATAAGGCAAAGTTTTACCAGCCTCGTTGACTGCTTCTTTTCGTGGATACGTTTGTGAACGCATATCAAAGAATAGTTGCATTAGATTTGCGCCCAGGCGCAAGAGTTGCTCGAAGAGATGGCGCTCCATTTGATCAGCCGAACAATTTTGACCATCGTCACCTGTCACCGTTGATAGTAACATTTCAAAGTCGGTTTTTACTTTTTGCTGTATCATGGGTATTGAATTGAAAGTCATGCTTATCTCCCTGCGTTATGGTTTTGTCGAATCTATAACTTACCAGGAAAGCGACATGTCTTTCAACCAGTTCTCAACTCATTTGAAACACACCCCTTGACAATCTCTTCTAGCCATGGCAAACGCGCCATCGGGGGAGAGATGTGATATGCTATCTTACGAACGCACTGAGCAATATGAAGGGAAGCAACTCGACTATTTCACTATTTCAGTTATTGGGAAATCTCAAGGTATTTACCCGTTGGAATGATACGTGTTAAGCAACGAAGCGCCATAAAATGAAACATATTTCTGCCGAACAATTCGCCGAGTTTGCTGGTAGTGATATTTCCCGATGGCGTCTGCTGGAACAACATGTGCTGCACCATCCCAAATTTGGCACAGGTACGATAATCTCTGTCGTTAGCCTAAATGCTAACTTGATCATAAATGTTCGCTTTGATGAGTTAATTGCCGGCATCAACGAGAGGAAGTTTGAACTAAAAGTGTTGGGTATCTGTGGTGGTATCTTTTTGCCTTTCGATCTGGCAGCAACGGTTCTGAGCCAGGAGTCCCCTGCATCAACACCAACGCCAGCACCAACTAATCAGCAACCGGCGACCCCGTCCACACCCGAGTTGCCAAATCCTCAATTCGAATCTGGCCAGGAAGTGGTTGTTCATGCGAATCGCGAGCGCGGCATGATTACTAAACCACCTTTCTGGAGCCAGGTGGAATGGCAGTATGAAGTGTTTTTCTCCGGGCGTGATCGGCGTATTTACCGTGAATCGGATCTGTCTCTTCCGAAATATATATCGGGTTGGAGTGATCGAGGGGACTTGTTGCGTAATCTTGCTTTCATCAAGCTGCGCCGCCCGCTTAGTGATAACCTGTATGGTCTGTATGGTTCTCGTACACAATTCGAGGTATACCAGTTTCGTCCGGCCGTTAAGTTTCTCAACAACCCGGACCAACGCCTGCTAATCGCTGATGAAGTTGGTTTGGGCAAAACAATTGAAGCCGGGATCATTTATTTAGAATTACAGGCCCGCCTTGATCTGAACCAGGTTTTAGTCGTTTGTCCTTCCAGCCTGCGTTTTAAATGGCAGGATGAGATGAAGCTACGCTTTGACGAAGAATTTGACATATTGGATGCGAATGCCTTCCGCCGCCTTGTTGACCGGAATAAACGGTACAGAGGGCAGAGCCGACTGCGGGGAATCATCTCGCTAGAGCTAATCAGGCGGCGCGATTTTGCGGATATGTTGGAAACCTTGCAAATGTCTTTTGATCTGGTGATCATCGATGAAGCTCACCATTGCCGTAATTCGTCCACGCTATCACACAATATTGCAACCGTTTTGTCAGAAAATGCCGATGCCATGCTTTTGCTAACAGCGACACCGCTGCAAATTGGTGATGAAGATCTATTTAGTTTGTTACGGATTCTCTCCCCTGGTGAATTTGACAACCTGGAAGTATTTCGGGATCGTTTGGAACCTAACCAATTCGTAAATCGTTCCGCGCAAATATTGGCTACCGGAGATCATCGGCGGGCGCTCAAAGAGCTACTTCAGGTTGAAAAGACCAAAGCACGTCGCCGATTTTTTGGTAACCCTTATTACCAAGAAGTGTTGCACCATCTACGAAAATCGTCCTTAACCTCTCAAGAATTAGTGCTGGCCCAACGCCGCCTGGTGGAATTGAACACCCTGGCTACCATTTTTACACGCACCCGTAAAAGAGAAATTGCTGAACATACAGCGACCCGGGCAGCTTTCACCCTCCAAGTGAGATTTACGCCAGTTGAAGCCCGCTTCTACCAGGCCATAATCCACCACGTACGCCAGGAATTCGCGCGACTGCACGGCAAGAAAATGGTCTCCGGATGGGTCTCCATTATGCGTGAGCGCCAGGCAGCATCGTGTATCTCGGCAGCCCGCCAACGCTTTGCAGACATCGCGACTGAAACAGATCTCAATTCTGAAGAGGAAGCATCCTTGGATACGGCCGTTGTTAATGAGTGGGACGAATCAGATTTGCGTAGCGGCCGGAAAGGCAAGCATAATTGGTTCAGGCGTTGGGCTCGCGAAACACCGGAGCCTCCAGTGGATTCCAAATTCAATGTCTTTCGAGAAACGTTACAAAAAGTCCTGGCCGAAGACGAAACGACGAAGGTATTGGTTTTCTCCTTTTTCCGAGACACCATTGATTATCTTTACCGACAGCTCAGGCGCCTGGGTGTTGGCGTATTGCAGATTCATGGTGGATTTAAGGTGACGGAAAGGCCGGGCATAATTGATCGGTTCCGATCCGAACCCAACATCCGGGTGCTGATCTCCTCCGAAGTGGGCGCCGAAGGTCTCGATTTTCAATTCTGCAACACCATCTTTAACTACGATTTACCCTGGAATCCTATGCGCGTGGAGCAGCGTATCGGCCGCGTTGACCGGTTTGGACAAAAATCAGCTAAGATTCGTATTTACAATCTGATCATTGAAGACTCTATCGAGTCGCGTATCCTGAAGCGCCTCTATGATCGTATCGGCCTTTTCCAACGCGCAATAGGTGACATTGAGGCCATACTGGGTGAAGAAATTCGTGAGCTTTCGCGCCAGGTGTATACCGCTGAACTTAGTCCCAGTGAGGAAGAGGCATTGGCCGAACAAGCGGCACAAAATATCATTCGGCGACAACAAGAAATGGAGGATTTCGAGAAGAAGCGTTTACAATTCATGGGTCAGGAAGCGATATTTTCCACGTTGGTTAACCAAACTATTGAATCCGGCAACTTCGTGTCGGATGTTGAGGTGCGCGGGCTGGTGGAAACCTTCATTAAGGCAGCTTTTCCTCGTTCACAGCTTAGTACGAATCGTCGTCCACGGGACGGTACTTATGCATTAGACGTGAACACAGACTTGGTAATGCACATGCGAGATTACATCGTGAATAAAATGCCGTATGATAAAACCGCTCAAAGCTTCTTGGGGAAAATTACGCCAGGGAAAATATTGCCCGTTACATTTTCCAGCGAGATGGCTTCTCAACGCAAGCTGCTGCAATTTATCACGCCTCGCCACCCATTATCGCAAGCTGCCATCGCTTATTGGAACAAAGATATTGATCCTGTCAACAAGCCAGCTTATTTCGGACTAAAGACAAACGACGCGCCTCCAGGACTATATTATCTTTTCTTGTTCGAACTAGAAGCGCGTGGGGCAGAACAAACTTACCGCTTGGTACCGGTTGTTGTTCTAGCAGAAAATGGAGATGTCCACACAGCCCTTTCGCAAAAAGTCATGCGCCTAATTCAATCGTGCTCTTACGCACCAATGCCTCCTTATCCCAGCCTGGAAAACGACGATTTTGATGAAGCTGAAAGGGTGGCCCTTCTATATATGACACTGCGACGGAATGAACTTGAAACAGAGATTAAGCGCGCAAATAGCGCTTTAGTTAATGCTCGACGGACCGCGAAACAACAGTCCTTTGAAGCCAAGTTTAATCGGGTGGAAGAAGCGCACAACAAGGCGAAAGATCAGCGCATTCGTCGAATGCGTGAAGTACAAATGCGCAACCTCCGGGCTGGTTTTGAGATGAGCTTGGCTGAAATTGAAAATCTGCGCAACATTTCGGTAAGTTTCAGTCTGGTACTCAAAGGCTGTCTAACTATTACTGTTGATTAAGGGCTTAAACCACTGCCTCTGGCAGTGGAATCAGCAAAGGTTCTACCGTTGTAGCGAGTATTTCTTTTACCAGTTTGATTAAGGAAAAATGCCCTTGATGATCATATTCAAAACTCAGAAAACGGTGCTGGGGGCAACATCTGTAGTCATGCGGATATTGTATCAGTATGGTCAGATTGGATGAAGATCGCATACGAAAATATGCAAAGTTGTAAAGCAAGAAAGATGCCGATGCCGATGCTACATAAAGAAGTTTGTTTGAATAGGTAAGTAACAGCGCACCTTCTAGGTGCATCAATTCAAGCCACCCCCTTTGGGGGTGGTCATTGACTGATTATCTGCTCTCTTGCCTATCTGCCCGGAAGCGCAAGAGGGCGGCCCCATTGCCCTGGTGCAGGATGGCGACACCATCACCATCAATTCGGTTGCCAACAGCATTGAAGTGGCTGTCCCCGATGAGGAATGACTGCCCGCCGCGGCAATTGGTCGCCACCGTACAAATACACGCGCGGATGGTTGTACAAGTACATCAAGAACGTCAGATCAGCTTCAGAAGGGTGTATAACGGACGAATAAAATGACAAATATTGTTATCCTGGTATTGGTCGCCATTGTGGGCGGCGCGGCCGTTACGTTGCAGGCGCAGTTTATGGGGACGAGGGATCAGAGTCTGGGAACGCTGGAAAGTGTGTTCATCACTTACAGCAGCGGCGGACTGTTGATAGGTCTGACGATGTTGCTGATGCGCGGCGGCAATTTACAAGCGTGGCGCAGCGTGCCGCCGTATGCGCTGTTAGCCAGTGTGGTTGGCTTGATTATTGTCGGCAGTATTGGCTATGTTACGCCGCGCTTGGGGCTGGTAGCGACCTTTACTATTTTTGTGGCGGTCCAATTTATCTCGGCCGCTTTGATGGATCATTTTGGTTTGTTGGGGGCAGCGGTACGGCCGATTGACCTGTCCACATTGGCGGGGATGGTTGTTGTGCTTGTGGGGGTGTGGCTGATTATTCGTTGACCAAATGGTGTAGGGAACGGCCGTCACGAGGGACGTCCGTTCCCTTCATCCTTATTCAGGAATAGGGCCAGTTTCTTCTAAAATTACTTCGCTTGTGCCCGCCGCATCATCATATTTTATGATACGGTGAACCGCTTCTGTGTCGTTGATCACATCCCATTCTTCCCGCTGCGATAAAACAGGTTCTCCTGCAACAAAGAGGTAGGTATCCACACCCCAATACGCAGCGCCGCCCCACCAATTAGAAAGGATTTCATTATTGCCAGGGAACTCCGGCGAGATGATTGGCCGGTAAGCTTCGTTGTAAACAAACTGGCTGCTGGCTGGATCATAAATGTAGTAAAGATACGGGATGCTGGCGTTGGCCGGTAAAAACTCGATGAAGCGGAAATCGTCATACCCATCATAATTCATATCTTCAACTACTAGGCCGCGATTGATCACTTCGTTCGGAGCGGCCGTTTCCTGGGGTACATCGATGGTTTGCAGCGCCGGCCCAAGCCCCACTGAGAGTTCAATGGTATCCACATCAATAGCCGTTGGATTGTTTTCTACTGGTTTGCCAAAGAAGTAAAAGCAGATGTCCCCTTGTGGCGTTAAGGTCTCCGGGAAGCAGTTCGCCTGAAGTCCGCCGCCGTTAGCAGGCACATTTAGCTTGCGCCCGACGACCAACAGGGCGCCTGGGTTGGCACGCTGCAAAATAGCTGTTGTGGTCGTAAACTGCTGGGCGATTGACGTCCAGGTATCCCCAGGCTTAATTGTGTATTGTTGTACGCAGGGCGGGCCATAAATCTCGCTGCTGCTTCCAATATTGGGTACCGACACCGTTTCGCCAGGTTTGATCATGTTGGGGTTGAATAGTTTCTGGTTAGCCTGAAGAACGGTGTTGTAGGCTGCGCCATAGCAGCGGGCGATTTGCATGAGCCATTCGCCATTCTCAACTTTGTGCTGAATGGTGGAACCAGCCACAAGGTTGCCGACAATCACTGGGTCTGCAACTGGCGTTGGCGGTACAGTCTCCGGGGTTACGACGGGCGACAAGGCTTCTGGTTCGGGTGTGTCAGGAGGGGGGACGGCCGTATCAGGCTCTTGGCTGGCCGGTTCTTCTGCAGGCGTCTGCGCGGCCGGAACTTCTTCATTAGTCTCTGGTACAGCAGCTCCTTGATCAAGGGGATCTGTGGTTGAAGTATCATCAGTGTTCCGACATCAAGCGGCTAAGAACAGTATAGTTATGATTAGGAAAAAGGGGATAATAATTCGGCGCTTCATCTTTTGACCTCCATTGGCGTATTAAGAAAATCCAACGCCTCAGTTAATGAAATTA
>JAJRYT010000048.1 GCA_024275635.1 Chloroflexota bacterium
CGCAACCTCCGCTATCTTTTAACTTTGCCGATAGCAGCGTTTGTGGTCACTGCATTGATTTTTGCCGTTGTTGTGGCCTCATACCGGGGGCGGCATGACGGCCGTATCTATACTGGCGTCACCGTGTTGGGCGTTGATCTGAGCATGATGACGCCGGATGAGGCTCAGGCGACGCTGGCCAAAGCCGTCCTTTACCCAAAAGAAACGGCCGTTATCCTCACCGACCCGGCTACCGGCCAAACCTGGCAAAAATCCCCAGCGGCGTTGGGGCTATCTTTCGACACAGAGAAAACCGTCAATGCCGCGCTGGCCGTTGGCCGTACTGCTGATCCGCTGACCCGCTTCCGCGATATGTTTCAGGGGTGGTATTACGGCCGTTCCCTAGCGCCCATCCTCAAACTCGATGAAGGCCAACTAGAAGCCAGCTTAGCCGATATCGCCGCCGAACTGGATAAACCGGCGGCGCGTGCCGAATTGGTTATGGAAGGGGAAACGGCCGTTTACACCCCTGGCGTCATCGGGCGCAGCCTGGACATTGCCGGGATACGCCGCCGCCTCGCCGCCCCGCTGACCGATTTTCGCCCCATCCAAATCGCGCTTACGGCCAACGATATCGTTCCCGCCGTTTACGACGATCCCGAACTGGCGAACCGCATCCAACAAACTATCAGCGGCCCCGTCACCTTTTATTTGCAAGAGCCGCTGGCCGACCTTGACCTGGGGCGGGTGACGCTTTCCCAGGCCGATCTGCTGCGCTGGCTGCGCTACGAACTGGTGGCAGACGCCAATGGCGTCACCCATTACAATCTGTTTTTTGACGAAAACGCGGTTCGGCAGTGGCTGGCTCCCTTTGCCGATCAGATTGACCGGGTGCCGGTGAACGCCCGTTTTTATTTTGATGACAACAGTCAAGAGTTAGTGCTGGTTGCGCCGCATGTGAACGGCCGTAAACTGGACATCGAAGCCACCCTGGCCCGGCTCCAGGAACAAATCGGCACGCCCAACCATTCTATCCCCTTCATTTTGGCAGAAATTGTGCCGCTGGCCCACTCCGGCGCCACCGCCGCCGAACTGGGCATCACCGAACTCATCCGCGAACAAACCACCTGGTTCTACGGATCTTCCGACGCCCGCAAACATAACATCGCCCGCGCCGCCGCCAACTTCTACGGCATCGTCATCGCCCCCTACGAGGAGTTTTCCTTCAATAAATATCTGGGCAGCATCAGTGAAGATGACGGCTATACCGAGGGGCTGATCATTGTCGGCGGGCAAACCATCAAAGGCATTGGCGGCGGCGTCTGTCAGGTCAGCACAACCATGTACCAGACCGCGTTTTGGTCCGGCTTTCCCATCGTCGAACGTTGGGAACACGGCTATTGGCTTGATTATTACAACGACGGCGAAGGCCCCGGCATGGACGCAACGGTTTACTCACCCATTGTTGATTTCCGCTTTGTCAATAACACACCCTACCATCTGCTCATCGAAAATTATTACAATGAGGAAAACGAGGCGCTGACGTTCAAGTTTTACAGTACCAGCATGGGCCGCACAATAGAGAAGGAAGGGCCGTTTATTGAGAATGAAACGGCCGTGCCTGGAGCAGAGGAAGATCGGTGGGAGTTTGATCTGGATGTTCCACCTGGTCAGGTAGAACAGATTGACTGGGCCACACAGGGAGCCGATGTGTCCGTACGCCGGGTGGTCAAGAATGCCGACGGCGCGGTGATTGATGACCGCACGTTTCAGAGTCATTACATCCCTTACCCCAACACCTACCATTACGGCCCTGGGGTCGAGCCTTTCGATTATTCGGTAGTGACTCCGAAGGAACGGCCGTAAATCTCTTAATCTCTCAATCCCCCATCTCTGCCTTTCTCATCGTTACTTTTTAGCCTGAAAATACGACTTACCCTATGAATCCATCAAAAGGAGTGCGTATGGCAACGTCAGCATTAGCGCGAGAAAGAACGACCGTTTCCCCCCTGGCCTCAATAACTACCCGCATTAATTGGCGCGTCCTCGCCAGCGCACTGGCACTGTTGATTATCTTCCTTGGGCTGTTTGCCTACGTCCAGTACGGAACCAATGCCCTGGCTGGAACCGACGGCTACTACCACATCAAAATGGGCTACCTCATCCGCCAGGAGGGAATTAAGGTTGACTTCCCCTGGCTTCCCATGACCACCCTGTGGAATGCCGATTCATTCTACGACCACCATTTACTGTACCACATCTATTTGGCTATTTTTGCCGCCGTTGATCCTGGCGTAGATGGCGGCCTGGCCCTTACCCAAAGCGCCAAAATCGCCAGTATCATCATGCCCGCCCTTGCCTTCCTGGTAATTTGGTGGTTGTTACGCAGCCAGAAGGTTCCCTGGGCCAGTTTGTGGGCGCTGGGGTTATTTGCCGTTTCCGAAGCGTTCTTGTACCGGATGAGTATGCCCCGCGTGCAATCAGCATCATTGCTGGTGTTGGCGCTGGGATTACACTGGCTGTTACAAAAGCGGTACCGTCTGCTTCTACCCCTGGGGTTTGCCTACGTCTGGCTTTACAATGCCTTCCCACTGCTTCTGGTTATTGCCGGCGTGTACGTCGTTGCTACCCTGATGCTAGAACGTCGTTTCGTCTGGCAAGCGCTGGCTTATCCTATTATTGGCATGGCCCTGGGTATTGTTATCAACCCTTATTTGCCGCAAGACGTGAGCTTTCTCATCGGCCACCTGCTGCCCAAGCTTGGCGATATCCAGACGAAAGTAGGGAATGAATGGTATCCTTATAAAACATGGACGCTGGTGGAGAATTCCGGCTTTGCCCTGGCCGCATTTGTATTAGGTATTGTAGCCCTGGGCTGGCGCGAAAAGCGGATGGATAAGGCGACTCTGATCAGCTTAACGATGACGGTTTTGTTTGGGTACATGCTGTTCAAATCGCGCCGATTCGTGGAGTATTTCCCCCCGTTTACATTGATTTTTACTGCCCTGGCTGTTTCGCCAATCGTCAAAGGGTGGTTGAAGAGCAATGGGGGCCGGAAACGGCCGTATCTCCATTACCTCCTCCCCCTCGCCATGCTGCTCATCCTGGCTTTTCCTCTTTACAGCAGCCTCACTGACGCCCGCGCCGCGCTAGGACGATCTAAACCGGCCGATCAGTATGCCGAAGCCGCCCTCTGGCTGCGCGCCAATGCCGATCCCGGCGCCATGATCTTCCAAACCGATTGGGATGACTTCACCCGCATTTTCTTTTATAATACCGATGTTATCTATCTTGCCGGCCTCGATCCCACCTATCTGGAACTGTATGATGCCGATCTTTATAATGAATGGGTTGACATCACGAAAGGTAGAGTAGAAGCGCCTGGACAGATTATCCGTGACCGCTTCCAGGGCGAATATGTATTCTCAGACTTGAAACACGGCAAGTTTATGAACCAGGTTGAAGATGACCCCTACCTGGAAGAGGTCTACCGTGACGATTATGCTGTCATCTTCGCCGTAACAAATTAGCAATTACCTACCCCCCTCCCTAGAGCCTCTCGCAACAATATGCTTGCGGGAGGCTCTTTTTTTGATTTTAATTGTAACTGTTTCGTTCAAAATTAACTTTGCAGTTTGCTGGTGATTGGTAATTGAGTAATTGGGTAATTACCAGTTACCAGTTACCAATTACCAATTACCTGGTTACAACTTTTCAAACGCCAAAGTTATAAACGAACGCGCCCTCAGTCACTTCGCACCTGCGGGTTACCACATTATTGGGATAGGCTCCGCGAAATTCCAAAGAGCCATTTTTTAAGGCTGGTTAATTGACCACCCAACTAACCATGCCTATTATGAGGATTATCGCCAAACCATAAAGCGTCGCCAGTTTTAGGACTTCGCCTTCATCTACCCCTTCGACGGTGCTGGCGCCCACGAGAACTTTGGCTGGGGCAAAGAGGCTGCCGATGGCCCCGCCGGCCGTCTGCGCGGCTAAGATGAGGGGGACGGAGAGGTTGAGGACAACGGCCGTTCCCTGCTGCAACTGCCCAAATACCACATTACTGTTCGTATTACTCCCCGTCATAAACGCGCCCAACGCCCCGATAAACGGGCTGAGCAGGGGGAAAATAGGGCCGGTGTTGGCGCTCAACGCCTCCGCCAGAAGCTGCGTCATCCCCGCGTGCTGCATCGTCAACGCCATCGCCACCAGCGAATAAACGCCAATCGTCGGCTTCACCCAGCCTTTCAGCGTCTTGCGCCAGATAGTACGGCCGTTGTAGGTATGAGGAACAAGGAATGAGGAATGAGATAGTGATCGGCCTTCTGCCCTTTGATTTCTGCCTTTCTCCCAGCGGTACCAGGCAAAGACGAGCAAACTGGTGTACAGGAGCAGCGCCCCGGCATGACCGAACAAACTCACGGCCCGGCCCGGCCCGGTAGGTGTGCGCCAGCCGTAGCCGGTGACGACTCCCGGGAAATCGAAATTGATAGCGACTCCGTTCAGCCACTCCTTGAAAACGATGCGCCCCAGCACAATGATGACGATGAGCAGTAAGTAGGGGTAAAAAGCGTGCACCAAGCGGCGTAAATTAAACGCTTCACCAGGCTGCTCGTTGGACAGGCGCGTGAAGTAAAGGATGGCGGCCAGCAGTCCAACGAATCCCGCGCCGAACGCGGCCACCGTCCACAGCCCGGCCCTGGCAATTGCCCACTGTGCCGCGCCCATGATGGCGGCCATCGCCAGCAAAAAGAGACCGCGTTGACGAACGGCCGTTTTCCCCCCCGCCAGCCACAACACACCCAGACCGCAGCCCAACCCGCTCACCGCCAGCAAAATAGCTGCCGGGCCGGCCAAAATCGCGCCCGGTTCGCCGGTTGTCGCCATCAAGGAGAGAAAGGAGGAGCCTAACGAACCGAATGTGACCGCCCAGGCGTGACCAAGCAGTCCCATGGTAACGGCCGTATTCGGCGCAAATCCCATCCCCACCAGCAGCGGCGCCACCACCGCCGCCGGAACGCCAAACCCGGTCGCCCCCTGCAAGAACGAGCCAAAAATCCAGGCCACCAGCAGCGCCTGGGCTGGTTTGTCCTGAGCCAGCGCCGGCATCTCCCGCCCGATGGCTTCGATTGCGCCTGCTTCATTCACGGTGTGGTACAGCAGCAGCGCCATCCAGATGACGTAAAGCACGAACAGCGCCAGCAGAACCGATTTGCCCCAGGCAACCAGCAGCAGTTTGCCGCCCGCGCCGAAGAAGATGACGCTGACGAGAACGGCCGTTGCCCATCCCGCCACTCCCGCCTGACTGCCACCCCAATGCCGCCCGACCATCAGGTAAAGCACAGCCAAAACCGGCAGCGCCGCTAACAAAATATTGAACAGCGTAAGTGGAGGCAGAGAAAGTTCGGTTGACATGCGGGGAGTATAGCCAAAACTGCCCAGAATGCCCCCGCTCAGAAAAATTTGTTATCATCATGGGAAACTGTCTGGAGACCTGCGAGGTTTATGAAAACCTCGCAGGTCTGAAGCGTCACAAAAAGTGGAGCGAATCATGATAAAAAATCGTTGGGGCCGGGTAACGGCCGTCACCCTCCTCCTCATCCTCACCGCTGTCTTCATCGCCGTCACCGTCGCCGCCCAAACGCCGGGCAAACCAAACACGCCGCCCCCGGAGCCGGTTTCTGCCGACCTGGCCGAACTGTCCACCGGGCCGGACATTTACATCGCACGCCTGCAAGATGAACCCCTTGCCACCTACCGGGGCGGCATAACCGGATTAGCCGCCACCAGCCCCCGCAGTACCGGCGGACGCAAACTCGACCTCGCCGCCCCGGCCAGCATCGCTTACCAAAAGTACCTGGACGCCCAACAAGCCCAACTCATCGCCGTTTTGACCCAACAAATCAGCCGCCGTCCCCGCATCCTATTTCAATACACCGTTGCCGCCAACGGGGTGGCCCTGGAACTCAACGGCCGGGAAGCGGCTGCCCTCGCCGCCCTGCCCGGCGTCCTCAGCGTGCGGCGCGACCAGGAGTACCAACCACTCACCGATGCCGGCCCGGCCTGGATTGGCGCGCCGGCCATCTGGGACGGGGCCGCCGCCATCAAAAATAAAGGCGAAGGCATCATCATCGGCGTCATTGACACCGGCATCAACATAGACCATCCTTCTTTTGCCGACGTTGGCGGCGATGGCTACAATCACACCAACCCGCTGGGCGTCAACCTGGGCTGGTGTAACCCGGCCCATCCCGACTACCAACCCGAATACATTTGCAATGACAAGCTCATCGGCATGTGGGATTTTGCCGACGCCTATGGCGAATCGGATGGGCCAGAGGACAGCGTGGGACATGGCAGCCACACGGCCAGCACGGCCGTCGGGAATGTCGTCACGGCCACGTTAACGGCCGCTTCCGGTTACACCTACACCACTGCCATCTCCGGCGTGGCCCCCCACGCCAACATCATCGCCTATGATGCCTGTGTGAGTTCCTGCCCCGGCGCGGCGCTGTTGGCAGCCATCAACGAGGCGGTTACCGATGGGGTAGACGTTATCAATTACTCCATCTCTGGCGGCGCCGACCCGTACAACGATGGGGTGGAACTGGCTTTCCTGGCGGCCAATGAGGCCGGCGTTTTCATCTCGGCCGCCGCCGGGAACAGCGGGCCAGGGGCAAGTACGCTCTCCCATCAAAGCCCCTGGGTAGCGACGGTAGGGGCCGGTACGCATAACCGTCGTTTCAACAACAGCCTTATTAATCTGACCAGCCAGGATGCCGGTTCCCCCGCCGACATCACCGGCAAAAGTTTGACCGGCAGTTATGGTCCGGCGGCTATCGTTTACGCTGGGGATTATGGCGACGCTTTGTGCCTGAACCTGTTCCCGGCCGGAACCTGGGCAGGCCAGATTGTGGTGTGTGACCGGGGCCAAATCGCCCGCGTGACCAAAGGGAATAATGTGATGGCCGGCGGCGCGGGCGGCCTGGTATTGGCCAATGTGTCCGCCGGGCAAACGGTGAACGCGGACGCGCATTATTTACCTGCTGTTCATATCGGTTATGCTGATGGCGCGGCGCTGAAAACGTGGCTGGCTTCCGGCAGCGGCCACATGGCGACGATTGCGGGAACGACGGTTGACTCCGCCGTTTCCAATGGCGACATCATGGCCTCATTCAGCTCGCGCGGGCCAAACACGGCCTTTGACGTGCTGAAACCGGATATTGTCGCGCCGGGGGTGGATGTGCTGGCGGCGAAGCATACGACCAGCCAGTTCAGCAGCCCGGAATATGGGTTGAACAGCGGCACTTCGATGGCTGCGCCTCACGTGGCTGGGGCGGCGGCGCTGCTGCTGGGGGCGCATCCGTCCTGGTCGCCGGATGAGGTGCGCTCGGCGTTGATGATGACGGCCGTTACCTCTGTCTTGAAGGAAAACGGGGTGAGTACGGCCGTTCCCTTCGACCGGGGCGCGGGCCGGATTGATTTGAGCCAGGCCGTCCAGGCCGGATTACTGCTCGACGAAACCAAAGCCAACTACGACGCGGCCAATCCGGCGCTGGGCGGCGACCCTAAAACGCTCAACCTGCCCAGCATGGCCGACGGCGACTGTTTGTTCACCTGTGCCTTCACGCGCACCCTGCGTAGCGCCCTCACCGCATCCACCATCTGGACGGCCACTGTGACCGCCCCGGCCGGTATGACCGTGACTGTGACGCCAACCATGTTTTCCGTCCCGGCGGCCATGACCCAAACCATGACTATCACGGCCGATGTGACGCATTATGATGACAGTCAGGGGTGGGGCTTTGCGGCCGTGACGCTGTCCAGCCCCGGCCAGGCTGATTTACACCTGCCGCTGGCCGTGCAGAAAAGCTACGGCGACAATCTGGCGGCTTTGAGTAAAACCGCGCCAACGGTTGCCGAGCCGGGACAGGTGATTACTTACCAAATCGCCCTGGATAACCTCGACGCCATCACGCACACGTTTAGCCTGACTGACACGCTGCCTGCCGGTCTGGAATACGTGTCCGGCTCGGCGACGGGTGGACTGGTTTATGACGACGCGGCGCGGCAGTTTACCTGGAGCGGGCCGATGGGGCCGGGGACGTTGGGGTATGGGGTAACGGCCGTAACTTCACCAATCTACATCAATCTAGCTGATGTCGGGGCGGTTAACTTCTGCGACAACGTGGCCATTGATTGTGATGATGGCGTCGTTTCGTTTGATTTAGCTTCAGATTACCTGCCTGACAGTTACAGCATCACCTATTATGATGAAACGCTGACCCAATTAAATGTTTCAGCTAATGGGTTTATTTATGGGCCGGATGGCTGGTCAGGTTCCGCCTGTTCCGCCTGTACGCAAAGATTCCCCGAAGCGACCGAAGTCAATCAAATCATTGCCGGACTGTGGCGGGATATTGACATGAGCGGCGACGTGGGCAAGTGGTCGGCTGCTATTATCACCGGAACGTTAACAAATCCGGCGGATAAAGTCTTTTATGTCAACTGGCACAACGCCGGGCAATTTGGCGCGCCGTTGACAACCAGCCGCAACGCCATCGCCCTTATCCTGGATGGGCAGTCAGAACCGGCGGGACGAATTTATTACATTTATGATGATATTACCAATAGCAGCGTTCTTTACAACGAAGGTTTTAGCATTGGCGTAGAAAACAAAGACGGCACGGAGGGCCTGATTTATGCTTTTGCTCCTTGCCGCAGCAGCGCCTGCATTGCGGCTAACGCCACGGGAGCGCTACCGGCAAATGGGACTGTTTTGCGGCTTGATCCGGCCATCGTCGGCGGCAGTTCGGCCAAAATCTTTACCTACCAGGTTCAGGTCACGGCCGCGGCCCGAACGCTGATAACCAATACGGTGGAGGCTGCCAGCGATGGCCCAGAACCTTCCCTGGTGGCCCTGGCAGATTTGCCGGTTGAATACCGCGCTTATTTGCCGGTTGTGTTTAAGTAGCCGATGATGACGACTGTTTTGACGCGAGAGACGCTCAAAGATGACCCGCTGGCCCAGTTTGCGGTCTGGCTGCAAGAGGCGCAGGCAGCGGGACTGCCACACCCCGGCGCAATGAGCCTGGCGACGGCTTCAACTACCGGCGAAGTCTCTTCGCGCCTGGTGATGCTGCGTTATTTTGACGGGTGCGGGTTTGTCTTTTTCTCCGGTCTCAACACGCTGACGGCGCGGCAAATTGAGCAGAATCCGCAGGTGTCGCTGCTGTTTCCCTGGCTGGCGTTGGCGCGGCAGGTGAAGGTGATGGGAACGGCCGTTCCCATCACCACGGCCGAATCCCTCCGCTTTTTCGCTGCGCGCCACAAAGAGAGCCAGATGGGGATCTGGTTGTCTCAATCAGGCGGCGTTGTTTCCTCTCGCACTGTCTTGAAGGCGAGATTGGCCGAAATCAGACGCAAGTTTCGTAATGGACAGATTCCGATGCCCGATCTGTGGGGCGGCTACCGTGTTGCACCGCACACGATTGAGTTCTGGCAGGGGCGGGAGGATGGCTTGCATGACCGGTTTGTGTACGCGCGGCAGAATGATAATATGTGGGCTATTTTGCGATTGTCGCCCTGATGTCCTGTCAAGGATGAATTGATGTGTAGGGCGATTTTGCAAATCGCCCTACAGAACAACCCTCAAATGACGCTTGACACGACACTAGCCGGCTGTCGGAGAAGTCGAGTTCCCCTTTGAAAGGAAAGGGCGCTGATTTTGCTCTTTCATCTGCGAAATCAGCGCCCCGTTTTTCTTTTTCCGACAGGCTGCTAGCGAGGTGGGAGTTTGTTTTCTGGTGCGGACGATCTAAAATTAGCTTATGAAACCATTGATAGGGACAGAACTAAAACGCTTTTTACGGAATTACAAGCGGGAAAACAGGCCGGCACATGATTTGGTCGCCTTGCTGCAAAGTGTCGAATATCCAGCCAATGTCGGCTCGATTTTTCGCGTGGCTGATGGGGCCGGGGTGAACGAGTTGGTTCTGACGGGGATCACGCCCACGCCGCCCCACCCCACGATTGACAAAGTCGGCCGTTTTAAGAGCCTCAAGGTTCCCTGGCGCTATGAAAAGAATCCACTCAAAGCGATTGCGGCATTGAAGGCAGAGGGGTATCACATGGTGGCAGTGGAGATGGCGGACACGGCCGTTCCTTACCACACGTTCACCTACCCCCAAAAAACCTGCCTGATTGTCGGCCATGAAGATCATGGGGTGACCAAAGCGACCCTGGCGGCATGTGATACGGCCGTATTCCTGCCGATGTATGGCCGCGGCCGTTCCCTCAACGTCCACGTCGCCCTCAGCATCATTCTCTATCATATACTGCACGCTGGTAAAACCTAAACGAATGCAACATTATCAGAAAAAATGCGTAAACTTATGGGAAGCAGCGGTAGGGCGTGGTTACGGCCGTACTGCTGCTGTACATTTGTTTGCGGAAATTCTTTAGAGTCTTTGGGATTTCGCGGGGTGATCGGTATACCTGGTAGGGGCGGTTCGCGCGAACCGCCCCTACATTTGGTGTCAACCCCCTGTCCTCCTAAAGAGCCATTCTTTACAAATAGAGCAAATTTTATAAACACGGATAGGATAAAAATTGATATAAAAAATCGAGCATCCTGTTCTTCCCTATCGGTATCCCTTGTCGGTTTGAGGCAAAGCTGCGCTGGACAGTTACGATCGTTGCATAATCTGGATACTGGCGTTTTTCGTATGCCTCAGTATAGGGCGATTTGCCAAAGGTTTGCCAAATCGCCCTACGCACGAGAGAGAATTCTAAAATTCGCCAGACTCCAGTTATAATAATAGAAATCGGGTAAAATAAATACAATCGTCGCCCAGCAGTATCCGCCGACTCAAAAATTCAATCATATTGTATACATTGGCGAATGGAAGGGAATGTAGCTATGAATCACAGTTGGAGTAAAACATCCCGTTACTTTTTATTATCTTTGACCTTAATAAGCGTCATCTGGTTTGTGGCCGCAGCCCGCGACCTCATTGGCCCCCTCGTTATTTCCGCTTTGCTCGCTTACGTTCTCAATCCGGCCATCGTGCTTTTTACCGAGAAGGCCAAGTTCCCCCGCAAATGGGTTGTTCTGGTTGTTTACCTCGCTTCACTAGCTATCCTAGTTACTCTGGCCGTTATTTTTGCACCTATCATTCCTGACCAAATTACCAATCTGGTGCAAGAGCTGCAACGAATCATTATCCAGCTCGAAGAACCATTGGCGCAGCCGGTCCAATTTCTCGGTTTTCAAATTTCTCTCGACAGCCTGCTGGCCGATCCGGCCGTTTTATCGGCAGATTTTGTACGCCCAGATGTCATCCTGGGAGTGGTGCAAACCGCCAGCGAAAACCTGGCCTGGATACTTGTCATCCTAGTAACAACCTACTTCATCCTGCAAGATTGGCCGTTATTGCGGGAATGGCTGCTCGACCTTTCCCCCGCTTTTTGCGCCGATGATATTCGCCGGTTATATGGCGAGGTGAGTAATGTGTGGCAAAAATACCTCCTGGGCCAACTACGGTTGATGATTATTGTTGGTGTTGTAACCGGGCTGGGTGCGGCGGCCGTCGGGCTGCCGGGCGCGGCGGCGTTTGGCTTACTGGCCGGCCTTCTTGATGTCATTTTGACGGTTGGCCCAACGGTAGCCATGGGTATTGCCGCCCTGGTTGCCTTTTTTGCCGGGTCTTTATTTTTACCTATTTCCAACGGCTGGTTTACGCTTGTTGTGATCGCTTTGTTCCTCTTGATCAAGCTCATGGAAGATGTCTGGCTCCGCCCGCGTGTCATGGGCAGCACCCTGAAAATGCATCCGGCTGTTGTGTTTATTGCCATCATGGGGTCGTTAGCGCTGGCCGGCATTCTGGTTGCCCTGATCATCATTCCGGTTGTGGGCTCCGTTTCCATCATTGGGCGGTATGTCTACTGCCGCATTCTGGAAATTGATCCCTGGCTTGAGGAACCGGCAAACGCGCTGGGAGAAGAAAAAACAGCGGCGGATGCAACATCCGCCGCTGTTTATGGATTGGAATCTAGCGATTGACGGCGCGCTTTTCTTTACAGCGTTGACAAAATTTCTGGTCCGTGGGGGGTAATGGCAATCGTATGCTCGTATTGCGCTGAAAGTTTGCCATCCTTTGTGATGACTGTCCAACCGTCTTCAAGTAACAGCCATTGATGGGCGCCGGCGTTAATCATCGGTTCAATGGTAAAAACCATGCCGGGACGCAGCTTCGGCCCCCTTCCTGGCTGACGGATGTGGGAAACGGAGGGGGATTCGTGCAGGGTTCGGCCGATACCATGTCCGCCCCATTCATGTACCACAGTTACCCCTTGTGCATCAGCATACCCTTGAATGGCGGCGCCGATGTCGTTGAGGTAGCCGCCTGGCTGCGCCGCTTCAATGCCTATCCGCAAACATTCGCGGGCAATTGTTAATAGATGTTCTGTACTGGCTGAAATTTTCCCCACCGGGAAGGTGACGCAGGCGTCGCCGCACCATCCTTTGTATTTCAGACCAATATCAATGCCGATGATGTCACCTTCCTTGAGGATACGGCCGTCAGGCAGCCCATGACAAATCTCATGGTTCACAGAAGCGCAAATCGTGCCGGGGAATGGTGGATGTTCGGCCGAACTGCCCTGATACCCTTTGTATAATGTTTCGGCGCCTTGTTTGAGGATGTAATTTTCAACTATTTGGTCCAATTCGTGCAGGCTGACGCCTGGCTTGACATTTTCCCCCAGCAGCGCAAAGCTTTCGGCGACCAGCCGCCCGGCGTCACGCATACGGGAAATGGCTCTGGCATTTTTTAATCTCATGTAATGAATTATCTCCTGTTCAACTGCGGGGATTGGGAGATCGGGAGATAGGTTGTTTCGTGTTCTCGAATCTTCAAATACTCGCTTTTTTGTTGCGGCTCAGTATAGCAAAAAAAAGCCCATCGCACGAGGCGATGGGCCAGAAAACTGCGCGGCGAGTAGCGGCTACCGCGTCCGGCGCAAACCGACGTACTGCCAGATGGCAAATCCTCCGACGACCTCGGCCAGCAGGGCGATGGCCCAGATGCCGGCCGTAGTCAGCGGCAGCCAGCCGGCCAGCAGCAGGGTGTAACTGCTGATAACCCAGGCGATGTCCAGGTAAACGGCCGTCCACCCCAACCTCCGGTCAATCTCAGGCTGGGAAGCCACCCAAAATAGGTCGATGCCGTAAAGCATCAGCACAATGCCCAGACCAGTGAGAACGGCCGTTCCCTCAATCCCCATAAAAGATGCAATCGGTTTCGCGCCCAGGGCCAGGACAAGTCCACTCAACTCTGAAAAAACGCCGTTGCCCCGCAGCGCCCGGCGCAGAATCAGATAACGATCTTGCCCCTGTTCATTTACCTGCTCGTTAAGATGTTGCATTATTTGTGAATTCATGCGATTTATACCTCCGGTTGAATTTGTTAGAGGCAGAATACGCCAGCAATCAGTGCCAGGTCTATGAAAAACAGTGCCAAATAGCGCCAGATCGGGAAGAGAAGCAGAAATCAGAAGGAGACTGCTTATAGAGAGATAAAACTCGCTATCGGTTCGATCTTGGAGATTGAACCGATCTAAGAACTGTTTCCAGAAAACAAAAGCGAGAGATTGGGATTAATCCAATCTCTCGCTTTTCTAAACTAAAGTAATCTTGCACTCAATAGTAGTTCGGAAATAGGCCACCTCCTGGTCAGGTGAAACGCCTTAAATCGTTTCCTCTGGAGCAACGCTACATCCTAAAAAATAAAAGCTATCGTAAAAGAGGCGTCTGCGTGAGTAAATGAATGACTATTCTTTGACAACTGGGGTAGCCCCTTGAGATTACCTGCCAAGCTTATCATATTTACTCCAATCGTTTGGCTCACGAGGCCCACCATTGAAATACGGTAGCTTTATAGACCCCATCATAGCAAAATTTGGCGCCGATTGGAAGGTGACAAATGTCATGATTGGGTAACTGTTCATTCGTCCCCGTTACGGCCGTAACGTAGCCCCGAAAAGAACGCCCGCACCCCGGTCGCATAAATCCGCCGTCCCTCAGTTAACCGCTGACGCATCGCAATCAGGCGTTCCCGGCGGCGGGCCGGTTCGCCAGTCGTTAATTCATACAATTCAACCAGAACGCCGCCGGTTCCTTTGGGGTGAATGAAAGCGATTTTCTTACCGCCGGTGCCAATCGTCGGCTCCTCATTAATCAGCAAAATATTATGCGCCTTCAAGCGGGCCAGCATCGCCTCAATATCATCCACTTCAAAGCAGATGTGATGCATGCCTGGGCCACGTTTTTCCAGATAACGAGCAACGCCGCTGGTTTCGTCCACCGGACGCAGTAACTCAATATCACTCTCTCCAGCGGGGAGAAAGGCGACATCTACGCCCTGGTCTTCAACATATTCAACGTGACTAAGCTCCAGGCCCAGCGCTTCTACCCAGAAGCCCATGGCTTTATCCAATTTGGGAACAACGACAGCGATATGGGAAATTTTTTTTATCATCCGGTTCCTAAAAGCTTCATACGTCATGCGCGTTATGCGTCATAAGCTGGGTACGCATGACGTTCATGACATATGACATCATTACATTTACATTTCAAAACTTGGTTTATATTCGCCCCAGGCGTCGCGCAAGGTGTGGCAAATTTCGCCCAGGGTGACATCGTCTTCGACACAGGTGATGAAGATGGGCATCATGTTATCGTTGGCTTGGGCGGCCGCGGCCAACTGCCCGCGCAGTTCCGTCACGCGCTCATTGTCCCGGTGAGCGCGCAAATCGGCCAAACGGCGGCGCTGCGCTGCTTCAATTTCCGGGTCCAATTTCAGCATGTCAATCCCCAGTTCCTCATCCTGCACAAACTGGTTAACGCCAACCACGATTTCCCGTTTTTCATCCAAATCCTTCTGGAACTGGTAGGCTGCTTCCTGGATTTCCTGCTGTACGTAGCCCGTTTCGATGGCCGCCAACATGCCGCCCATCTCGCTGATAGCGTCCAGGTACTGCGTCGCCCGCTCTTCCAGCTCATCGGTCAACTGTTCAATGTAATAAGAACCAGCCAGCGGGTCAATCGTATCGCCGACGCCGCTTTCGTAGGCGATGATTTGTTGGGTACGGAGAGCAATTTGGACCGCTTTCTGTGTGGGTAAGGCTAACGCCTCATCGCGGCTGTTGGTGTGCAAACTTTGGGTGCCGCCCATCACGGCCGCTAACGCTTGCAGCGCCACGCGCACCACATTATTTTCCGGCTGTTGGGCGGTGAGCGTACTGCCGGCGGTTTGGGTGTGGAAGCGCAGCCGCCAGCTTTTGGGGTCTTTGGCGCCGAACCAGTAGCGCATGATTTTGGCCCACAGTCGGCGGGCGGCGCGGAATTTGGCAATCTCCTCTAAAAAATTATTGTGGGCGTTGAAGAAGAAGGAGATATGCTGGGCAAATTTATCCACATCCAGCCCAGCGTCAATCGCCGCCTGAACGTAGGCAATGCCGTTGGCAAGGGTGAAAGCGATTTCCTGAACGGCCGTACTGCCTGCCTCCCGAATGTGGTATCCCGACACCGAGATCGTGTTCCAATGCGGCGCTTCCCGGCCGCAAAAATCAAACACATCTGTGATGAGCCGCATTGAGGGCCGGGGTGGGAAAATATAGGTTCCGCGGGCAATGTACTCCTTGAGAATGTCGTTTTGAATCGTGCCGCGCAGTTTATTTGTGGGGACGCCCTGCCGCTTGGCGACGGCGATGACCATCGCCAGCAAAATGGCTGCCGGGGCGTTGATGGTCATACTGATGCTCACCTTGCCCAGCGGGATGCCATCCAGCAAAACGGCCATATCCTCCAGGCTGGGGATGCTGACGCCAACTCTGCCCACTTCGCCCAGCGCCATCGGATCGTCAGAATCGTAGCCAATTTGCGTGGGCAGGTCGAAGGCGACGGACAGCCCGGTTTGGCCCTGCGCCAGTAAGAATTTGTAGCGCTCGTTGGATTCTTTGGCTGTGCCGAATCCGGCATACTGGCGCATTGTCCAGAAACGGCCGCGATACATGGTGGGCTGCACGCCGCGCGTGAAGGGGAATTGGCCGGGAAAACCAAGCTGCTCATCGTAATCGGGGTCGGGATGGGGGGGAACGTACAACCGCTCGACGGGGATGCCAGAACGGGTTTCAAATGGGTCGCGCCGCTCAGGGAAACGGGCGATGAGTGGTTTGACGACTTTCTTTTCCCATTCTTCTTTTGCATTTTGGCGTCGGTTCATGATGTTATCCCTGCTTAATTGTTTCTTGTAACCAGTCCATTTCAGCTTTTTGCACGCCGGTTGGCGACTGACACAGCCTGGCATCCATCGCGGTTTTGGCTATGGACAAGGCGGCTTCACGGCTGCCCTCGGCGAGGAGAACGGCCGCTGCCGCGCGCAAATGTTGTGGTTGATCGGTTGATTTGGGCCGCACCTGGTTCAACCATTGGCGAGCCTGGGCCGGGTCGTTGAGGTAACGGGCAGTGAAATAGGCCTTTTCCCAAATCAGCCGCACTTGCGTGCCGGCTAACAAGTTAGGACGGATGGTAATGGCTTCTTCCAACCAGCGATTGGCTTCGGCGATGCGGCCGTTATCTAACGCCCACTGGTAGGCCGCAAAACGGGCATTTCGGGCGTCGTGAGTGTGATCATAGCCGGATAAAGCTTGCCGGACGAGTGCATCATCCCAATCGCGCGGCCGGCGGCCGCGCAAATCGGCGCCGTTCAAGGCGGCCAGGGCGCACCAGCGGTCAGCCGCCGGGTCGTTGTGCAGCAAGCTGATAATGCGTCCGCCATCGGCGGGCAGCCCGGATTGGTACCGGCTGGGTTTCATGGAGGAGAGGAAAAAGAAAGCGGCAAAAACGGCCGTCATCGCCATATTCTCCACTGCCCAGGCCATCGTATTCGTAAAATGCACATCGCTGCTCCAGCGGAAGAAGATGAGGGCCGTGCCAGCAGCCTGGAGCAGGCTGGCCAGGGGGCCGCCAATCGTAAAAACGAGCAGGCGACGCGACAAATTATGGGCGTCATCCGGTGTGCAGCCGGTTATGCCATTAAAAACGGCCGCCGTTTTGTGCAGGCCAAACCGCAGTTTGCCATTCTCGCGGGTGACGCGCAGCGGACCGATGATGAGCAGATGGAAACGCAGCCCGGCTAGTTTGCCGGCCACCAGGTGACCCAATTCATGAACGGCCGTTGTTAGGAACAAGATGAGGGTAACGGCCGCAGCCAACCGCCAAAAATTACCAAATAAACTAACCCCGCCCGTCCGTAAAACATGAAACGCGATTTGCTGGCGGCGCGCCAGCACGCCAAACAAAATGGCATAAATTCCCACATTCAACAGCCCCGCCCACAACTTCACCAACCAGGACGGTTTAGGTAAACTCGGCTGCCGCAAAAATTTGCTGTCAGCGTTCATATCCGGCCCAAAGGCAAACTGACCGTTTGCCTTGCGTTTGAAACCACTAACTAACCCTCTCGGAGAATATCTTAGGGTTCGTTCAAAATTAACTTTGTAGTTTGCTGGTGATTGGTAATTGAGTAATTGGGTAATTACCAGTTACCAATTACCTAGTTACAACTTTTCAAACGCCAAAATTATAAACGAACGCGCCCTTAGCAGTTACGAAATAGGTCTATTAACAAAGAGGGGCACACTAATTTGTGCCCCTCGCTTTAACGATAATCAAACAATAGCTGATTACAGCAAATCAGCAACCGATTCCTTTTCGCCGCGCAATTCGGCCAATGTCGCCGCCACTTTCTCTTTGGCAAAATCGCTCCATTGCAGTCCTTGCACAATGCTGTAGCCACCCTGACCGTCACTGCGAATGGGGAATGAGAAAACCAGCCCCTCATCAATGCCATAGCTGCCGTCTGACGGTACAGCACAGGAGAACCATTGCCCTTCCGGCGTTGCCTTTTCCATGTTTTTAATATGATCGAGCGCCGCGTTAGCCGCCGATGCCGCTGAAGATGCGCCGCGCGCGGCAATAATCGCTGCGCCGCGCTTCTGCACCGTCGTGATAAACGCGCCGCGCAGCCAATCTAAATCTGTGATGACGTCTGTTAGCGGTCGGCCATTAATTTGGGCATGTTCAAAATCCGGATACTGGGTGGCGCTGTGGTTGCCCCAAATGGTTACATTGCTGACATCATTCACTGTCACGCCTGCTTTGGCTGCTAATTGGGAATAAGCTCGATTCTGATCTAACTGTGTCATCGCCGCGAACCGTTCGTTAGGCACGCCTTTGGCATTGTTCATAGCAATCAGGGCGTTGGTATTAGCCGGGTTTCCTACCACAATCACGCGCACGTCGTCGGCCGCTTTGGCGGCAATAGCCTTGCCCTGACCAATAAAGATAGGGCCATTTTCACGGATCAAATCGCCGCGCAGCATACCTTTACCGCGCGGTTTGGCGCCTACGAGCAGCGCCCAGTTAACCCCATCAAACGCGACTTCGGGATCATCGGTCACGACAATATTTTCCAGCAGTGGGAAAGCGCAGTCGTTTAATTCCATCACAACCCCCTCTAATGCCGGAAGCACCGGGGTGATTTCCAGCAGGTGCAGGGAAATTTTGGTGTTCATCCCAAAGACTTCGCCGGAAGCCAAGCGAAACAACATAGCGTAACCAATGTTGCCGGCAGCGCCGGTAACGGCGACTTTTACTGATTTTCTTAACATTTATACATCTCCTAAATTGTCACATCATCGGGCCGAATTCATACTAAAATCCAAGTCGCATCGGCCAGGTTTGAATGGAAAATAAGCGGTTTTTGGGCTTTTGAATGTGTCGTCGCGCCCGTGTTTATTATCGGCTTTATGCCCAAAACCGGCAACTGGAAATACATGGAGTTTTGTTCAAGATCAACAACGGCGGATTCCTGTCTCAACCGTTGTCTTTTTGTAACTATTAAGACATCCTCCCAGAGGGTCACGAGTGGTTGGTTATTTTCATCAAATTAATCTCCAGGAGGGTTAGTAGTTACCGTAATTTGATTAATGGCGTTACGGTATCGGTTCTATGAAACGATCCAGCGCCCGGTTACCGGCAAACGGTACAAAACCCAGCCCCCGCGATGCAGCATACACCCAGGCCACGTTTTCCGGTTCCAGGGCATAATCCACTGTAAAAATGACCAACCCCTTGCTTTGCGCCGCCTGCAAATCGCGCAGATACTCCTCGCTGCTGACGTGGAGTGTACTGCCGGGAAATTCGTCGAATTGGCGCTGGCATGAGGGGGAGAGGGAAGCGTAATAAACGGCCGTATCCACATCAGTATCAGTACGCGGCAAAGGACAGTCGCCGGGCGGGTTGTTATCAGCCGCACCGTCAAACCAGACCTGCTCCTGGGCGACAGCGTCTACAGCGGCCACATACGCATCCGATTGGGTCAATTCGGCCGCGTTTTGGCCGATGACGATGGAGTCTGGGTTCTGCTCACGCATAAAGTCGGCCATATCTCCGACCCACCAGATCATCTCCTGACGGGCGTCCGCGCCATCCGCAGCGGCGAAGGCGGCCACATCTTCATCAGAATACGCTTCCACCCAATCCAGGTAGACGCCGTCAAAACCGGCGTCCAGGATGGCCTGCAAATAACCGTTTTCCCCCAGCCAGATGTCCTGATATTCCTCGTACCAATACGCCACCGGAAAATTACCCTCCCAGCCATCGGGGTCGCCAGTGATGATCCATTCGGGGTTACCGATGCCCCAGCCGGGCTGCCAGTAGGTGCGGAAATTCTCCGCCTGACCGATATCAATGTAGGCGATGACCAGTTTGGGGCGCGGGGCATTGTGCAGGCTGGCTATGAGTTCGGCCATAGGGTAATCGGTGTTGTTGGTTTCGGAGGGGATGAAGTCGAGGACAACCATGTCGTAGGTGGAAGCGACGATTTGGGCGATGGTTTCGGCCTTGACATTGACATCAATCAGGTAAAGCCATTGCTGTACGTCGGCCAGAGAAGGGAGCGTGGTTACGGCCGTTGTCAGAGCGGGGCATGCCTCCATCCAGGCATCCAGATCGCGGTTCTTGAGGATGGCGCTAATACGCATCGCCGCCGCCGCCGGGCAAAACTGGTCAGTTGTCATACCCGTGTCGGTGTATTCGGCGGCAAAGACGGGTTTACCGGCGACGATGAACGGCTGCATCTCCTCACACCACTCTTGGTCAAAGCAGTCCTCGGTCAACGCCCAGTCAAAATAGGGCAGTAAATCCACCACCTGTTCACCATTATTTTTCAGGCCGATGGAAAGACCGCGGGCGTGGGCTTCGTCGGCCAGCCAAATATTATAAGCCAGTTGGTCTTCATAAGTGAGGGGAAAGCCGGTGTTGTTGGTATAAGCGTCAATGTTATCCGGTTCCACGCCGTCGAACCCTTTATCCCGGCAGAGGTCGAGCCGGGCGCGCATGATCGGGGCCAGGGCGTCAATCTGGCGGATATCCAACCACTTCTCACCAGGCCAGCCGCCGTAATCGCGGCCAATGACGGCCGCAGGGAACTGCTCCGCGTCGGGTCGCCAATCTTCCCAACTGCCAACGCTGATGTAACAGATGACTTTGCGCCCCTGAGCGTGCAGGGCGGTCACTGCCTCAGCGTCGCTTTCAAACAGGTCAATGTCATACATGTCCACATCAAAAGAGGGGTCAATGGGCTGGCCTAACTGCCACTGCCAAGTGATATTGACAGCGGGTTGCCACCAATCGCCGGCAAGGGATTCAGGCATGGAGGTCAGGGTTGGCGGCGCGGTGGCGGTGGGGGTCGGGGGGAGCAAACCATATTCAAAGGCTCCAATATCAGGCGCATCCACTGCCGGCAAGCCGGCGTCCGTGCCGCGGTCAATGGCCGGGCTGCCGGCTTGCAGGTGGAAGTCGCCATTCTCCGGGTCCACAAAGAGTGGATCGCCTGTCACGTAATCGGCGCCGACCGGCTCCTGCCAATCTTCCGTAAAATAGAATAAATTGTTAGCAATGGCGGCGTTTTCGATGCCATTGCCGGTGATGCCATCCTCAGAATTGAGGGCGATGATATTGTTGACCACCCCTGCATCGTCAATGTCTTCCAGCCAGATGCCCGCGCCTACGCCGTCAACGCCGCAGTTATAAAAAACATTATTGTAGATGCGGATGCCGGTCATCTGGCCGGCGCCGACGCCGCTTTCCAGCAGTTCATCCCATGATTCCAGCCCATTCAAGTGACAGCCCCAAACCAGGTTCTGGTAAACCTGAATATTGGAGAGCAGGCCCTGGCTCAGTTCGCCCAGATCGCCGACCGAGAGTTGAATGGCGCTGCCGTAGTAGTCGCCCAGCACACCCGCATCAAGCGTGAAATAGTCGCCGCAAGGCTGCTTTTGGCCGGACGCGGCGATGTAGTAGCCGGTGTCGGAAACCTGGTTGTTGTAGAGGCGTACATCGTGCGCCTCGTCAATGTAAATGCCCACCGCGCAGGCGCGCGCCACGAGATTATCGTAAACATCGCCGTTGTTCGAACTCTCCTTGATGACAATCCCCTCTTCAAAGACATCGTGCATGTTATTATTTGCCACCACGAACCCGGCCGCGCGGATGATGGAGATCGCTTCGTTGTCGCCTTCATAAAACGCGCCGTCCTCGCCCAGCCAACCCAGGTTTGTGCGCCGCACCTCGTTGCCGATGATTTGGGGGGTTACGGGGTCGCCTTCGACGATGATCCCGCCGTTCCCCATGCCGTCAATCAGCGTATTCGTGATAGTTGTGTGGTTCCCGCCCTCTATCGTGATCCCCATACCAATGTTATTGCGCACCGTGATATCGCTGAGCGTCAAATAGTCGCCGCCTGTGACGATCACCATTCCCTCCCAGTTTTGATCGGCGTTGACGTCGTTGGCGCGACAGGGGAAATCGGGGCAGCCGCCATCGAAGATGACCGCATCCCGCGATTCGCCGCGAATGACGATGGGGGCATCGGCGCGGCCGGCAATCCCTTCCACCAGCAGCGGTTCGGCGTAGACGCCGGCCTGGATGATCAGCATATCGCCCGGCAGCAGGCGGTCGAGGGCTGTCTGGAAAGAACAGAATGGCGTTTGCTCATCGCCAGGGCCTGCGTCGCTGCAACCGGCTTGCCCCACGTAATATGCGGTTCCTTTCACCGTGTCTGCGCTGCCGGTAGTTGGGAGGTTTGTAGACTCTTCGCCGGTTGGCGCGGACAGTGGCGGCGCAGTGGAGACCGGCGCTGCTATGTCTGGCGCGATGGTTGGCGTATCTTCTTCGTCTGTCCCCATGGGTAGATTGCAGGCTGCGAGGAGCAGGAACAGTAAGAAACTGAGTTTTGTAATCATGTGTTTCATGCTGTCTCCAAAACAAACCACTCCAGTTGTGCTCAATTGGGCAGGCTGTTCAGGGCGCCTGCGCCGCTTCCACCACTTCAAAATTAGCCGCCTCCACCTGCGCCGTTTTCGGGTTGGGCTCGTCATCGCCGGGGCTGACGGCAAAGGGGATCAGTTCCATCTCTTCGCCCAGTTTTTCAAAGACGATTTGCCATTTGGTCAACTCCTCTGGCAGCGGCGTTCCAGGCTGCTGGCCGATGAGGGCGTTGACTTCGTCGTCGGATAGGTGGAGAACGGCCGTGTGGCTATCCTCGGCATAAAAGGAAAAGCCGCCGGCATTATCAACCACGTAAGCGCCATAATCCCGTAAAGCGGCCAGAAACATCTGGGTGATAGGCGCTAACTCGCTCTCATCAATCAGATCGCCTTCCTCATCCGCCAGCGTTTGTTTGAGCCGGAGTCGTTGACCGGAGGCTAGAGCCATTGGATTCGTGTTGAAAAAATCCGTCTCCGTCGTCGAGGCCGGGTAGAAATAGTCGGACGAGAGCGGTTCGTACTGGTCGCGGCTGAGATTGCGCGGGCCGGGGATAGCCAGGGACAGGGCGTGGGCAATGACGCCGCTTTCGATGTCTTCGGGCAAAATCAGCCCGGCCAGCAGCGGCGTTCCCACGGCGCGGGCGCTGTAATCGCCATCCGCATTGGCCCCAGGGCCGTTAATATCGAAAAAGTCTACTACCCCGGCTTCGGTAATCCGGTCGCCGACCATGCCGCCTCTGAAACTACCGCAATCGCCGGCCCCTCCAATAGTGGCGGCAAAGAAGTCATAAGCGGTGAAGGTATCGGGATCATATAGCACAAGCCACCCATCTGCGTCCGCGTCCTCCGGCCCGGCGGGGCGGACGACGCCAGCCGACGCGGGAACGGTCACTGGGCCGCCTTAAGTCTCGATGCCGAACTTGGGATGCGGCCATCCCAGGACGCCCTCGTCCTCGCAAATCACCACTTCTTGCTCGCCCGCGCCGACGCGAAAGATGGGGACGGTAAACTCGTCCAGGTTGACGTCTGCGTAGGGCCACGTCGTCGCCGGGCCATCGTACCCTTCCAACGTGGAGAAGTCGCCAAGCAGGACGCGGAATGTGACCAGGATTTGCTGGTCGCTGTCGGGCAAAACGGCCGCATCCGTCGCCGATTGGTTCCAGGCGGAATCAGGCGCAAACAGAGGCAGAGGCAGGGTAAAATTGCGTCGCATCGAGGATTCGCCATCCTCTGAACTTATATCTTCAGATGGCTCGTTGGCTGGCGGGGGCGCCGCTAACGAGCCGGGAGAATCCGCATTGTGCGCCCATCGCTCGCGGAAAATAGCGAGCAGCGGGTTGTCGAGAATGGCGGCGTGATTGGCCGGATCGGGACCATACTCCAGGTTGAAGCCATCGAAATCCGGTTCGTCGCCGCGCCAGACGTAAACGGCGTAATTCCAGCCATACGTCTCGAACAAATCCATTTGGTCAGACAGGAAAGCAGTCGCATCCGGGACCCAGCGCAGCGCGCCGAATTCGCCCACGTAAATGGGGACGTTATGCCGTTGGGCGAATTCGCGCACAGGGCGATAATTTTCCTCCAACCAAGCGCGGTCGAAGGTGATGGTTTCGCCATAGTCGTCTACAACGTCGGGGTAACGAATATTGGTTTCTCCCTCTTCCTGGATGACGTAAATGTCGGGGTCGTAGGCATGCAGGCTGTAAATGGTGCGCGCGTCGCCGGTCGGTTCCAGGGCGGCGAACCATTCGGCCGATCCCCAACTGAGGCTGTTAATGATGATGGGGGTGTCGGGATCAACCTGGCGGATGGCGGCCGTTATCTCGGCGGCCAAAGCGTGCCAATCCAGCAGCGTGCCCGTCATTTGCGCCTGGGCCTGGGCCGGTTCCAGTTCAAAGTCGGGGTCAACCAGGGTGTTGGAGTGGGGTTCTACCATCAGGTCATAGCCGGCGACAGCGGGGGAGTTGCGGTAACGATCGGCCGTGAAGCGCCACATCTCCACCCAGGCGTCGTGCGCCGCCTGGTCGCGCCACACATCAAAAAGCGGGTCGCCTTCCCCGGTGATGGCCCCTTCGTTGCGCCCTGGCCCAGTACGGAAGTGAATGACGACGTAAAAGCCAACTTCTTCAGCCCAGCCGATCAAATCGTCCAGGTAGGCCAGCGCGGTTGGATTGACTTCGTAGGGCGGCGTCTCGGTGAAGAGGCCGGGGTAGGAGGCGTTGATGAGATTGGCGCCGAGGTCGCGCAGCTCTTGCACATCCTGGCGGCTTATGGCCTGGGTACAACCGGCCTCGGTATAAAGCAGGCAGGGGTGCATATCCACGCCGCGCAGATGGACGCCGTCTGTCCACAATGCCCATTTATCGGTAGCGGGTTGTTGGGCTGGGGAGAGGGGTTGGGGAACGGCCGTTCCTTCTATTTGATCGCCCTCGGTAAGGGTTGACGGCGGGGATGACTCTGCGGCTGAGGACGGCGGAGAGTCTTCACCATCCCCTGAACCGCAGGCTGCGGCTAACAGTACTAGAATAATTAGAAAAGAAATTCGTCGCTTCATGGCATCTCCCTTTTAGGGCAAAACTACACCCAATAACTTATGCACGCTGTTCTGAAACACTAGAGGCTGGCGAATTTCAGGCTTCTCTCTGGTGCATACCGATTTTCAAAATCACGCTGCGCGGGAAAAAGTAAAAAACGCCAATATCCAATTAAATAATACCAGGTTCAATAACCCCAGCCAACGAACGTGGTCATTACCAGGATAATCGTATATTCGTTCTTGCCGGAGCGCTACGGATTGAAATCGCGCAGCCAGATCAAAATGTGCGTTAAAACACACTGTATCTGTCACTATTCCGGCCAAAACCACTGCTCCTGCCTAGAATAAATGTGCTATAATCTCAGGGCTTTTACCACCAGGAAGGATGAATTTTATGCCCACAACATACGTCGCCATTGACGTGGAAACAACCGGATTGGACGCCAATCGAGACGCCATCATCGAAGTGGCGGCGATCACATTCCAGGGCCAGGATATTCTGGATGAGTTTAGCTCCCTGGCTAATCCCAACCAGGAGATACCCGGCTTCATCACCCAATTAACCGGCATCAGCCAGAGTATGGTGGAAGATGCACCCAGCATGTTCGCCTTACGTTCACGCTTAAAGGCAATCCTGGCCGACCACGTCCTCGTCGGTCACAATGCCGACTTTGATTTGGGTTTCTTGAACGCTGAACGGTTGGGTATGGGCAACCACCGCATTGATACGCTGACTCTGGCCTCTATCCTGTTCCCCGAAGCCGGGCGCTTCAGCCTCGATGCGCTGGCCCGCCATCTTAATTTGCCCAACGCCGACGACGGCCAAAACCACCGCGCCTACGACGACGCCCTGCAAACGGTCGAACTGTTTCTGGCCTTGCGTGAAAAAGCGCGGGGATTGGACATCGCCCAACTGGAGGAAATTGTTCGGGCGGGCGGGCTGTTGGGCTGGCCGGAAACGCTCTTTTTTGAAGCTGTGCTGACCGAGAAGGCCAGGCAGGCGTTCACCAAAAGCCGCTCCGGGCAGCGCGTGGCCCGTCTCTTCAACCCGGACAAGCTGACCGGCCGTACCCTGATTGCCGACGAGAAGATCAAGCCATTGGATGGCGAAATGGTCGCCGGACTGATCCAGCCGGGCGGCAATTTTGAACGCGCCTTCTCCGGTTTCGAGTACCGGCCGCAGCAGGTAGAAATGCTGTCGGCGGTGGTGGAAGCGTTCAACAGCGGCGAGCATGTGTTGGTAGAAGCGGGGACCGGGACGGGCAAAAGTGTCGCCTACTTGCTGCCGGCGTTGTTTTGGGCGCATGAAAACGGCCGTCGCGTCGTCATCTCCACCAATACTATCAACCTGCAAGACCAGCTCATCCACAAAGATATCCCCGAACTGCAAAAAACGCTGCCTTTCGAAGTGCGCGCCGCCGTTCGCAAAGGACGCAGCAATTACCTCTGCACGCGCCTGTTCCAGCAGATGCGCCACAACGGCCCCAGCAGCGCCGACGAGATGATTTTGTTCGCCCGTATTTTGCTCTGGCTGCCGCATACCAAAACGGGCGACGTGGCCGAAGTCGCCCTGCGGACACCAGGGGAACGGCAGGCGTGGGCGCGGCTGAACGGGGAAAACGCGACTTGCACGGCTGATAAATGCGCCCAGGAAAACTGCCCGCTCCATCTGGCCCGCCGCCGCGCCGAGCAAGCCCATCTGGTCATCGTCAATCATGCGCTGCTGCTTTCGGATGTCGCCAACAACGGACACATCCTACCGGAATTTTATGATTTGATTATTGACGAAGCTCATCACATGGAATCGGCCGTGACCAACAGCCTGGGATTTCGCGCCGACAAACGGTTTTTGGAAACGATTTTGGATGAAATCATCAAAACCCGCTCTGGCTTGATTGCCGATGTACAAAGCCGTACCCGCGCCAGCCTGCCGCCGGAGATGTTTGCCCAAATTGACCGGGTTATCAATGGCCTGCGCCGGAACGCGCAAACGGCCGTTATGGAATTGGAGGCGTTTTTCACAACGCTAAACTACTTTCTCCAGGATCATCTGCAAGCCCGCAGCAAGTACAGCCAGCAAATTCGGCTGGTTCAAGGGGTGCGTTCACAACCAGGGTATGATGAGGTTGAAATTAGCTGGGACAGTTTATACAAGGTCTTGGGGGAAATCCGCAAGGGGTTTGATCAGTTAGCTACCGGGTTAGGCGAGATTGTAGATGGGTATGATATTGAGGAAGGGGAAGATTTGCTGTTGACGCTGGCGAGTCACGGCCGTTCCCTCAAAGAAACCCGCGACAACCTCAACGGCATCATCTCCGCTCCCCAAAACGACATGATCTACTGGGTCGAAGTATGGAAAGAGCGCGTTTCCCTGCACGCCGCGCCCCTGCACATCGGGCCGCTGGTTGAGGAACACATCTTCGAGGCCAAAGAGACCGTCATTCTCACCTCGGCCACCTTACGCACCGCCAGCCCTCTTGCCGGCAGCGCGGCGACGTTTGATTACATCAAAGAGCGGCTGTCCGGCCAGGATGTGGATGAACTGGCCGTCGGTTCCCCTTTTGATTATAAAAACGCCACCCTGCTCTACCTGGTCAGCGATATCCCAGAGCCGAACCAGCCCGGCTACCAACGTTACCTGGAAGAGGCGATCATTGACGTCGCCAAAGCGCTGGGTGGGCGCACGCTGGTTTTGTTCACCGCTTACGGCCATTTGACACGAACCGCCCGCGCCGTGGAAGGGGCGTTGGGCGCAGCCGGCATCACCACCCTGGCGCAAACGCAGGGCGCCTCGCGGCAGCAGCTGCTGGCCCAGTTCAAACAAGCGGGAAGCCGTTCTGTGCTGTTAGGCACGCGCTCATTCTGGGAAGGGGTGGATGTGCCCGGCGACGCTCTCCAGGCTGTCCTGATTGCCAAAGTTCCGTTTGACGTCCCCTCCAACCCCATTTTTGCCGCCCGCTCGGAAACGTATGACAACCCGTTTTATGAATACTCGGTGCCGGAGGCGGTGCTGCGGTTCCGGCAGGGGTTCGGCCGTCTGATTCGCCGCCAAAGCGATGAAGGGGTGGTCGTTATCCTGGATAAGCGGGTACTGAGCAAACGGTATGGACAGATGTTCCTAGACGCTTTGCCGGAATGTACAACGCTGCGCCAGCGAAACGGCCGTCTGGGGGAGTTAACCTTACGCTGGCTCAACCGCGACAAGTAGCCTTTTCTATACCCCCCCCTGGCCACAATGTAAGATACATTGAAAGCCCAACCGGTAAAATTAAATCATTGCGCTCCCCATAAAATATGTCTTTAGTCCTATGTACATACATCTGGGTTGCCAATTAAGATAGGATAACGTAGGAGCGCAAGCAACGCCCCCTTCAACCCAAGAAGTTCCGTATTTTTTCTAACAGGAGAGAGTCTATTATGAAACTGTATCGTTCCCGTGTATTGATGGCTGTTTTGCTGGCTGTCATGATTGGATTATTTTTAACGGCTTGTGGCGGCAATGACGAACCCACGCCTACGCCAGAACCACAAGTAGTGGACACACCGGTTCCCCCGCCCCCTACCGACACGCCGGTTCCGCCCCCTACCGACACGCCGGTTCCCCCCCCACCCACAGAGACCCCTATGCCCGATTTAGCGGCTGATTTCACCCTCTTTGAAAGCGACGAGGGCGGGTATTCAGTTAAATATCCCGGCGATTGGGTTACAGCTGGATTCGCGGGCATTACAACATTAGCCTCCAACGAGGCTTTGTTGGATGCGCCCGATCCTGGGGAAGAAGGCGGCATCGCCATCATCGTTAGCGGCGATGCGGCCGATTTTACCAGCAGTGACCCAGTAGAAATGATGACCGAGGCAGTTAGTGAATTTGGTTTGGCCAGCGATGCTGAAATGACGGAAGGGCCAACGGCCGTTACCATCAACGGGAAAGATGGGGCTACGGCCGTTATCAACGGGACGAACGATAATGGCAGCCCATTTATCGCCTTCGTCACCATCATTGCCGATGAAGCGCGCAGCGTTATCATGATTGCCGCCACGCCCGCTGAAACCGAAGCCGACTTCCGCCCCACCTTTGAAGCAATGGCCAACAGCATCGAGGTCTATGAACCCACAGCGCCTGAAGTCAATCTGCCCACCAGCGAAGGCTTCCTGCTTTATGGCGACACCACCACCGGGGCCGTCACCGCCGACGGCCCTTCCACCTGGGAATTTATCGGTCTGGAGGGTGAAGTGATTGATATCATTGTGCGCCCATTAGCTGATGATTTTGACGCCATCCTTGACGTCTTGGATGAATCCGGCAATTCCATTCTGGAATTTGAAATTGACGAATCCTTCGGCGTAGAGGAACTGCGTGGGTTTACACTCCCCGCCAGCGGCAATTTCTTTATCGTCATCAGCGGCTTTGCCGACTCGGTCGGCGATTACGAACTAACCCTGGCTGAAGCCGGCACGCTGACCGGCGCTGAGGGCGTTATCAGCTACGGCGAAACGCTGTCCGGCTCTGTCATTTCTGAAGATGGCTCAACCTGGAGCTTCTCCGGTACAGAAGGTGATTTTGTAGACATCACCGTCGTACCCTTCAATGAGTTTGATCTGGTTGTGGATGTTCTCGATTCCAGCGGTTTATCCATTCTTGATGAAAGCCCTATAGATGTTTCTTTTGATACCGAGTTTATTCGCGTCCAGCGCCTGCCCAGCAGCGGCCAATATACCATCCTCATCACCGGCTTCAAAGATGAGGATGGTAATTCTGAGATTGGGGATTACGAATTGACGTTGGGCTTGAGCAATGGCGGCCAACCTGGCAGCATTATCTTCGCCAATGCCACGTTAAACGCTGAAAATATCGAGGGACACGCCTTCCCCTTTTCCGCACTGGCTGGCGAGGTTGTTACCTTCCAGGTCGATCCGGTATTTGAGTTGGATGTGATTGTTGAAGTTTATAATGATGACACTGATGAATTGCTGGAAGAAGCGGACCTGTACACTGGCTTTGAAGAGATAGTTTTTACTGTGCCCGAAGATGGTAATTATTACTTCCAAGTAAAGCGGTTTGAGGAAACGGCCGGCGATTATGAGGCCACTATACTTGGTGCGGACACAGTTATCTTTGAACTGGCCGTTGGCGATGGGGTGATCGGCCGTTTCAACGAAGACGGCATCATCGAATATCTGTTCCGGGGAGCGGCGGGCAGCGTCCTTGTCCTCACGGCCGAAACCGATGACGAGCTTGACCTGGTGCTGGAAATCCTGGACATGGATGATAATTCATTGGCTCAGGTGGATGATGAAATGTCTGGCGGCTCTGAGACGCTCACATACACATTCGAGACCGATCAGCCTGTGTTTATCCGCGTCAGTGAATTCTTTAGCGAACAAGGGCAGTTTATCTTGCTGTTGGACGCTGAATAGAATGTGCTGACTGTCTGGCCAGCAGGCGGCCGGACACAGTAATTTGTTTTGAAACTGGCGCAGTTTTCCCAAACTGCGCCAGTTTTTTTATGCTCAATCAGCGCGAACCCGTTCAATCTCAACCCCCACCGATCCGGCGAAGGGAAGCGCGTCCGGCTTTTCTACGCGCACACGCACGCGTTCTACACCAAATTCGGTCAGGATGATGCTGGCAATGTCGCTGGCTAACTTCTCAGCGAGGAGGGGGGCGGCCGTTGCCACATGTTCAATTATCCGCCGCGAAACCCGTTCATAATCCACGGCGTCTTCTATCGCATCGCTGGCCGCTGCCGGGCGCACGCTGGCATACATGATGATATTAATGAGGATATTTTGTGTCTGGACGCGCTCTTTCGGATAAATGCCCAGGATGCCGCGCACGCGCAAATCTTTAATGATGATTTTGTCGGTCATAAGAGAAAGCTGGTCAGCGCTTCAGCTTGTCAGCCCGTCGGCTGAAATGCTGAATTGCTGTCCTACAGATGCGCTTCCAGCCACTGTTCCAGATCGGCCGTGACCTGCTCATGGTGAATGTCGTTGTGGGATTCATGGAAGCCGCCATCGTAGAGAATGCGCTGCTTGTCAGGGTAGGTCACGTTGGCGAAGAAGGCAGCGCTGTCTTCGGGCGATATCAGGGCGTCGGCCTGTCCGTGAATGATTAACAGGGGCAGATTGATGTCGGCGGCGTGGGCTTGTGTCCAGGTAACGGCCGTTGTCATTTCCGTACTGGTGCGCGGTGTGCCCATGCTGTGAACAAGCGGGTCGTTTTGATACGCTTCCACCTCAGTCTCATCGCGGGAAATCGTGCTGGCGTCCAGGCCCGTGTTGACGCCCAGCGACGGCCAGACACGGGAAAGCAGGCGGCTGATGAAGATTAGGGCCGGGGAGATGTTGGGCTGGCCTAGTAAGGGCGCGGAGGCGATAACGCCCTGCCAGCCTTCCGGGTGGCGCAGGATGTATTCCAGCACAATGAGGCCGCCCATGCTGTGTCCCATGAGAAAAAGCGGGAGATCGGGGTGTTGGCCGGTAATAAACTGCTTAAATGCGACTACATCGCCGCGAAATTCGGCCCAGTCGTTGACATGACCGCGTTTGCCGGGGGAACGGCCGTGTCCGCGATGATCAAAGCCGTAAATGGCATATCCTTTGGGAACCAGGTGATTGACGACATTTTTATAACGGCCGCTGTGTTCGCCAAAGCCATGCACCAGGGCCATGATCGCTTTGGGCGGTGTGTCAGGCAGCCAGCTTTGGGTATACAATTCCAGACCGCCAAACCCCTTAAATGTTCCTTCGTTATGTTTCATGGGACTCTCCTCTTTCTAAATTGTTTGTAGAAATTTATCGTAGAATGATACTTTTGTGCAAGAAGTTGCGCTTCAATAAGTTTCAGTAAATCCAAAATCGGCCACGAATTGCACAAATTTCACGAATTAAAACCGTCCTGATTCATGTAATTCTGTAATGGCCAAAGGTTGTTTGCAATCTTCGCCGATGAATGAATTCATCGTCTGCCACTATAAGACCGGGGCAAAATTTCATTTGCCCGCGTCAAAAAATATTTTACCCCGGTCAAATTCAAGTTTCCGCACTGGCGTTTGTAAACCAAGCCCTTTTGTGGCGTGGTTCATTTTTGACAAAATCATCTTTACAATTAGATGTGGATTGGAAATCCACATCTAATACAAAAAGTGCGTTGAAACGCACTAAGGAATGAGGATTTTATTAAACCGGAAACTTGTCATTCCCGCGCAGGCGGGAATCCATGCTTGTGACTTGGATGGATACCTGCCTTTCGCAGGTATGACAGCAATTGAAGTTAGGTGATTTATTTAATCCTCATTCCTAAGCTCGACTTTGTACATTCCTAACAGATTGCTTCTAAACCGTACTCGACCGCGTGGGTTTGTATTCAAATAATATTTGCATGTCACCCTTTTTATGCGATGTTCAAATATTCGTACTCGAGTAAAGTTGCATTGACTA
>JAJRYT010000049.1 GCA_024275635.1 Chloroflexota bacterium
ATAAACTTGATTCGCTGCCACTTTGTGCGTTGACGGGGTTCAAAACGCATTCTTTGAAGCCCGATTCTTGGCGCACGCCTTTTAGAAGATTACGGAGTGCCTGTTTTTTTGTTAAAAGTGCGATTTTCGCCAATGTCGAGTCAATGAGAACGAAACGTCGTTTTAGCTTGGCCGCCGCCAGCCCTACTGTGCCCGAACCGGCAAACGGATCCATGACGACATCATCCATGAAGGAATAATACGTAATCACCTTAGCCGCCAACTCCTCTGGAAATATGGCCGGGTGTTCCTTGTCGTGCGCTGGTTTGATGCGCCAGATATTGGTCGTTTCATAACCGTCTGGTACTTTAGACGCTTGAACTAGCTCCTGGTTGGGATGTGACCTGATATTCCAATCAATGAGGCGGCCGGTTTGCTTCCGGTAAACCAGCACATATTCGGTAACAGGAACCGGTTTATATTGCAGCGGGTTTCGGTCGGCGGCAAAGCGGCGGCCTCTGCCTGTGGCCCAACCGGCCCCTTCCGGCTTGACCCAAATGATGTCGTCAACGAAATCAAACCCCTCCTCAACAAACAGCCGGTGCATATCGAAGGGAACGGCTATTCGCCGCGACGACTCGCTGCGACTGGCCCGTCTGATGAGGACGGGCGAGATATTCATGACGAAGAAACGGCCTTCGTTGAGTACCCGATGACAGGCGCGGATAACCTGGCGCATTTTGAATAGATACTCATCGTAAGTGACGTAATCTTCATATTCAGGTCGGGCATTGTAATAAGGGGGAGAAGTGAAAATGAGGTCTACAGATTCTTCCGGTAAATCTGGCAATAATTCTACTACGTCGCCAAGCGCTATGGTATTTCTTAGATTGGATGGTTTGTAGTTTTTTTTCTTGGGCGAACGATTATTTTTGGGGGCTGCGCGCCGCAAAAGACGTGCTTCGAGCACACCAGGCGATGTTGATTTGTCTTCAAGAAGCAGGGATGTGTAGGCGTTTATGACCACTTCACCTACTCTTTGGCGTGAATCTGTGCCCACTAATGGCACGCGCCAGACGTGGTATCGGTCATCTATTTCTGGCAAACCAAAGTGAACCGCATCAGCGAGGTCTATGCTTTCTAACCACGTTGTGGCTACGCGGCGGGCATTGTCAACATTAAGCACATTGTACTTGCGTTTTTCGGCCACAGTGTCTTTCAATTCGTTTGATTCTTGATTGGACGTTTCGTATTCCATAGTTTAATGTTGCCAAATCTGTGGCTGGACGGCAAGAATTTGTTTGTTCAAATTTTCGATTTGCTCTCGCCGTGGCGGTCTTTTAATAATCGCGCCGTTGCGCCGCCGTCGCGAAATGCGTTTGTGGGATTGACCCGCACCGGGATGACGTGAATCATATCATTTTCCATTCTCTGCGCCTCTCCGAGTCCTGCTTTTTTAATCGTAACGGCCGTAATTCACCGGGTCCGCCCACAATTCTCCCGCATCCAGTTCATCCAGCCGTTTCTGGCCCAACTTCTCCAGATATTCAGCCCGGCTGGCCACGCCGTATACCCACTCATCCAGCCACGTCTCCGTCGCCGCCCGATCGCGCGCGATTTTGTCCCAGGCCAGATACAGCGCATTATCCCGATCATAATACCCTTGCACATAGCTGGGATGCGCCCCAAACGGTTCCGCCACCACCGCGTCCACGATGATGCCCGGAATCAGCGTCCGGTTCGGGTCGCCGCGAATGATTTCATCGGACACGATTTCTTCCACGACGACAACAACCTTCCTGGCCGCAAAAGCCACCTCTTTTTGCATTCCCAATAATCCCCAAATTTGGGTATTGCCCTGCGCGTCGGCGCGTTGGGCATGGATAAAAGCCACATCCGGATTGATGGGCGGCACAACCGCAATCTCACCATCCCCGTAAGGGCTGGCGACAAACTTGATTTTGGGGTTCGCTTTTGGTAAATCACTGCCTGTGTAGCTGCGCAGCGGGAAAAACGGCAGCTTGCTGGCCCCGGCGATGTAACGGCCGACCATACCAAAGTGAGAATACTCTTCAATTTCCAGCGGGCGGGGAACGCCTTTTTCCACTGCCCGACGGATACAGTGCAGGCTGCCCACTCCCGGATTGCCCAAATAACTAAAAATGAGTTTTTTGGTCACCCCAGCGGCAATCATCTGATCATAAACCAAATCCGGCGTCATCCGCACCAGCGTCAACTCCTGTTTGCGCTGACGGATGATTTCATGGGCGGCGGCAAAACAGATAAAAGCGGTAAACCCTTCAATGGCAACGACATGACCATCAGCCACATACCGGCTTACCGCTTCCTGCATCGAGCAGAGTTTATTCGTATTGTTCATCATTTTAGGGTTGAGCGATGAGGGATGAGGGATGAGTCTTTTACTCAGTCCTCATCCCTCGTTACTCATTACTTAATCCACAATTGTCTGGCTTTGTTCGTGCATGTACTGCTGCACGTAGTAGAAACTGCCTGCCGCTTTACCAGTGGAGCCGCTGCCCTTCCAGCCGCCAAAGGATTGGTAGCCGGGCCAGGCGCCGGTCGTCGCGCCGCTTTCACGGTTCACGTATAACACACCGGCCTGAATGTTATCCAGCCACCACTGTACTTCGTCGTCGTCTTTACTGAAGAAACCGGCCGTTAAACCGTACTCGACATCATTGGCCTTAGCCATTGCATCATCTAAATCTTCGAAATCAGTGACGGTGACGATGGGCAGGAACATCTCGTGCTTCCAGAGGTGATGATCGTGGGGCAAATTATCAACAATAGTGGGGGCGGCATAGTAGCCATTGCCCGCCTCTTCCAGAACCTCGCCACCGTAAACGACGTTGCCGTTTTCGTGCAACTCGGCTGCGAATTTCTTGTAATCTTCATAAGCCGATTTGTTAGCGAGCGGCCCCATCCAATTGTCTTTGTCGGTGGGATCGCCGACGTTGATTTTTTGGGTCAGGTCGAGCAGTTTGCCTATAAATTCATCTTTGACATCTTTGTGGACGTAGACGCGGGAGCAAGCGGAACATTTTTGCCCTTGCAGGCCAAATGCGGAGCGCATGACGCCCAGCGCGGCTTTGTCTAAATCGGCCTTGGCGCTGATGATAGTGGGGTTTTTACCGCCCATTTCGGCGATAGCCGGCCGAGGTTGTTTGCCTTGGGAGAAGCTGCGGATGATGTGCATGCCGACATCGTAGCTGCCGGTAAAGGTGATCCCGGCTACATCGGGGTGGTCGAGAAGGGCCTGCCCGACAACACGGCCGCTGCCCGTTACGTAATTAAATGCGCCATCGGGCACGCCGGCGTCGCGGAAGCATTCGGTGAGGAACCAGGCAGTCAGGGGGGTGTCGGTGGCCGGTTTGAGGACGACGGTGTTGCCGGCAACCAGGGCGGTTCCGGACGGCCCGCCGGCCAGCGCGCCGGGGAAGTTGAAAGGGGAGATGACGACCCACACGCCGTAAGGTTTGAGGACGCTGCGGTTGTGGTGGCGGTCGCTTTCGGCCAGCAAGGTGAAGTTGAAGTTGTTGTTTTTCTCGATGGCGTCGCAGTTGTAGCGGATGAGATCGGCCGTTTCTTCGACATCGCCGAGGGCTTCCAGCCGGTTCTTGCCGATTTCCAGGCTCATGTTGGCGCTCATGTAAAACAGGCGGTCGCTGATGAGGTCGGCGGCTTTGCGCATGATGGCGACGCGCTCTTGCCAGGGACGGCCGCTCCAGGCAGGGAAGGCGTCTTTGGCGGCGGCGACGGCGTCTTTGACGTCTTGCTCGGCGCCATATTGGAAATGGCCCATGACCCAGTCTAAATTAACCGGGCTGCGTTTTTCAAAAGTTTTTTCGGCAAACCGTTCTTTCCCGTTGATGAATAAAGGGTAGTTTTTACCAAAGTCGGCCTTGGCTTGCGCGACGGCTTCATCGTAGAGTTGATGCAGCTTAGGGTCGGGGCTGGCCAGGGTTGAGTAGGTTACTTTGAATCGTTCTTTTGTCATTTTTACCTCCAAAAAGGAAATGTGTGGGTGGCTGCCGGGCAGCCGGTTTAATTGTCAATCGTCAATGACGGTTTAATTGTTCACCCTCCCGAAGGTTGAGATAGGTTAAATATCGCCTAACTTGTGAACCTCCGGGAGGATTTGTCAGGGGGACGCGAACGGTTACGAGAAATCAGGTAAATTTTGATTGGAAAAGGTCTGTTTGTTGAGGCATGCACGATGGCAATTATAGCCTAAAAGATGAAACGCGAAATGTGATTTGGCTAAAATGTTAATCGAACAAGGCCATGTCTGGCAGGCGGACAATGACAAAATCGGGCAGTTTGAGATTTTGCCAGAAGGGGAAGGGCAGGAAGCTGTTGTAGTGGGCCAGGAAGAGGGTGAGGACGGTTCCGTGGGTGGCAATGACCAGGGTGTCGGTTGGGTAGGCGGTGATGAGATGGTGAACGGCCGTATCAAACCGCTCTCTTGCTTGTACGGCCGTTTCGTTCCCGAAAATCAATTCATCGGGATTGGCGAAAACTTCAGCAACAATATTTAGAAATTGTTCCCGGCTGTCATAAAAAGGTGCGCCGTGCCGGTCATGTTCGTGTAAGTCGGGCGCCGTTTGCCAGGGGACTCCCAATTCGGCGGCGATTATTTGACCGGTATCACGCGCCTTTTGTTCCTCGCTGGCGACGATCCAGGAGGGGGAATGGGCGGCGATTTTGGGGGCGAGTTGGCGGGCAAGGGAACGGCCGTCCTTTGAAAGCGGCCACTTATTTGCCGGCTGGGTTGGGTTGATTTGAACCGCCGCATGACGGACAAAGAGTAACTTGCCCATTAATTGCCGAGCGAATTGATCCAATCCAGCGATGTTTGGGCCGGATAAAAATTCTTGTTCACACCCAGCGCTGCCTGATAAGCTGTTTTGGCGCCGAAGATGTCTCCTAACGCGGCTAAAGCGTGTCCTTTATACCAATAGGTCTCCTCAACATTGCGTCCGCCTTGCGTTTCCAGGGTGGCGTTCGCCAACGCAATCACGTCATCGTACCGGTCCGTTTTCAGATAGGCCAGATAGGGTTGGAATTGATACCACAGCATCCTAGGGGGAAGCCCGAGTTCAAACGCCTTGTCGTAAGCGGCCGCGCCTTCCTGGTAATATTGCTGATTGCCGGTCAGGCCGCCGAGGCGAGTTTTGGCCGTGCCCAAATTAAACCAGGCAAAGGCATTATTGGGGTCTTCCTCTTGCTCCCGTATGGCTAAATCGGCGACACGGTTCCACATCGTCATATCATCAGCCATAACATCGCCCAGCAATGTGATAACCTCTGCTTCATTTTCTGGCGGATAGACGACATAAAAGGTGTAATTGAACTGCTGCCATAATTTGTCTATATCTTCATATTTATCGGTACGACCGCTGGCGTCCCAGGGGCCAAGGTAGCTGTCCTGGCTGATCATTTCACCCAGGTCGTCGTCATAGCCGAACACGGTGAGATAATGACCCCACCAACCGGATTGGGGCAGTTCGTAGCCCTTTTCGATGACGACAGGATAGCCGGCGGCGACGAATCGTTTGACCATGTCAAAAGTTCCGGCGCTGCGGGCGATGGCGCTGAATGGCGTTTGCTCGTTTACGTAGTCGGCAATTTGCCAGGCGCTGACGTTGCGGTCTTCGCTGTTGGGCTTGAGGTAGCTGGCGAGCTGTTCCTGGGTGGTTTCGTAGTCGTAGTAGTTTAGAACCTGAGTCAAGTTGGCCGGGCCGCAGTTGTTGAAGGTTTGCTTGATGACGCCCATGCCGGACAGGACAACGCGCGCGGGCAGGGGAGGCGGTGTGGCTGTGGGGGGGATGGGGGTCGGTGTAGGGGGGTCTGTTTTGGTCACTGTTTGCGCTTCGGCTGTTGTTTCTGGCGCGGCGGTGGGAACGGCCGTTGGCTTGACTGTGGGAACGGCCGTTGCCGCCAGTCCAATCGACTCTGAGATGTCAATTTTAGGGGCGCTGGCCGCCTGGTTAGGCGCCGGCAGCGCCGTCGCTACCGGGGCCACTTGTTCAATCACGCCTTCGGTGATACCGCTCAAAAATGGACTGCGTTCTTGCAGCGCTACCCGGTAGCGCCCTGGTATCGCCTGCACTACCGTCGGCAGGGCTAAAAATCCCACAATCAAAATGATCTGCACAATTGCAACCAACAGAATGATGTTTTTGGTTCGTTTTTTCATAGTTTCTTGATGAGTGAAGATTAATGATTGGGAATTGGTCGTCCAATCATCAATCCTCAATTATTAATCCCTGCCAGGGCAATGGCCGCCGGTTTGTAGTTGGGATTGAATTTGGCTGATTTTTCCAGGTTATCGCGGGCGGATTTGGTATCGCCCAGAGCGGCCAGGGCCAGCCCTTTGTAATAGAATGATTCCTCGAAATAAGGTCGATCTTTCAAGGTTGTGTCGGCCAATAAAATCACGTCTTCATAGCGGCCTACCTGATAATAGGCTTCGTAGGGGCCGAATTGATACCATAACATGCGCCAGGGCAGGCCGATAGCCCGCGCCTGGTCGTAGGCAGTAGCCGCATCTTCGAACTGGCCCAGGGCGTTGTAAATCGTGCCCAGGTTGAACCAGAAGAAGGCGTTGTCAGGAGAAACGGCCGTTTCCGCCTGCACCGTCCTCAAAGCATTTTGCCACATAATCGCGTCATCCATCTCCGCGCCGATGATGCCGGCCACGGCGCCAATCTGTTCCGGGCGATAAACGGCGATGTAATTGCGGTTAAAGTGCGGCCAATAAATCTCAACCTCTTCATAAGTCAGAATCCGGCCTTCGCTGGTGGCGTTTTCTAAGGGGACTTCGCTCGTCCCAAACCAACTGTCGTACACCCAAAACTGCTGTAAAGCATCATCGTAAGCCACAACGAGCAGGTAATGGCCGTACCAGCCCAGCCAGCGGAATTCGCCCGGCGGATCAATGCCGATTTCCAGGATGACGGGGACGTTGTTTGCCAAAAGACGGCGCACTGTGTCTAAATTGCCATTGGCGCGGGTGATGGCGGAAAACGGTGTTTCACTGGTCACGTAAGCCACCATTTCGACCGGACTGACGTTGCGATCTTCCGGGTTGGGCTTGAGGATGCTGGCTGTTTGACTTTGGGTCAGGTTCAGGTCGAAATAGCTCAAGGTCATGGCCAGGGTAGCAGGGCCGCAGTTGTTCCATTCTTGAAATCTGTGCTGAATGCCATCCAGGCGAACCGCGCTGGGGATGGGAATGGGGGTATTGGTTGGTATGGGTGTGGGGGAAGGCATGGCGGTAGGGCCTGGGTCCCCGCCGGTCAGCGCTGGTGGGGTGAGGGTGGGTGGCCGAGCGATGGCGACGGCCGTTGCGCCTGGTTCCTCTGCGAATTGTAATAACTCGTTGGCGTTTAACGGCCGTTCCACCGTAGGCAGGATGGGAACCGTATCCCGCGGCGCGCTGATTTGGCGCAGCGGTTCCGGCAGGCGAGCCGCGTAGCGGGGCGGGATGGCTTTGAGGAGGGCGGGGAAAGTCAGTAAGGCAGCCAGCGTGCCGAAAATAAGGAGGAAGGCTAGTTTACGTTTGCTCATATGTATCGCGTGTATCGCGCTAATCAAGCGCATTATAGCGTAATGGCGACGATGGTAAAGGGGAACGGCCGTTGCCCTGCCAATCTCTTAGTAACCTCTCAGTCGTTACAAACGGGGTCTAAGACCTGCGAGGTTTGGGAAACCTCGCAGGTCTCCAGAGAGGTTTGGTAGTTACCAAACGGGAAAATTATTAAAAAGTGTGAGAAAACTTGCCTAGACATGACATTTATCACTTGCAAATATGCTAAAATATACCTACATTTCTATATGATTACACAAAATTAGTCAGATTCGGCGTAACCGGGAGATTTAACTTGACCGACAGCCACGAGAAAAAAACACGGCGCGATGAACAAAGTCGATCACATATGCCCGAAGATTCGGTTTTTTATGAGAAGGTCGTACCTGTTTTATTGATAGGCCTGGGCATCGTGATGGGTGTTCTCATTCTGGTTGCGCTTGGTATTCTTACAGGTCTTATTCCGTACTGATGATCTTTTAAGGAATGGGCATTAAATAACTTACGCAACTGGAGACTGGAGACTAGAGACTTGACTAATCTCTAGTCGCTAATCTCGCGCAAGGTATTTAATGCTTGATCCTAAGTTTTATGATTTGAGGAGATTGGATGATGTCTTTTAATTCGCTTTTACCATTTTTGTCAACAATCGTCATGGTCGTTTTTTCCGTTTGGGTATTACAGCGGTATGTGGCGCGCCGCAAGCTGCATTTCCTCTTTTGGGGTGTGGGGTTGGCGATGTTTGGGTTTGGCAGTTTTGCCGAGGCTTATCTGGCGATTGCCTGGAATAAGTGGGTGTTTTTTGGCTGGTACTTATTTGGCGCGGCGCTGACGGCGGGCTGGATTGGTCATGGCACGATGTATCTTTTGTTCCGTAAGAAGTGGGTGCATGGGATAACGGCCGTTCTCCTCCTGGGCAGTCTGTTTGCGGCCGTTCTTATGTTCCGGGCCACCCAATTATTAGATGAATCGGCCTTTTCGACGGCCGTGCCCATCAGCGAGCAGTATCGCGCCATTATGCCGGCCATAGACGCCGGCGGGGCTGTGCGTCTGACCACGCCCTTTTTTAACATTTATGGCACACTCACCCTGGTGGGCGGCGCGTTGGGGTCGTCTTACCTTTTCTGGCGCAAGCGGGTGCTGCCTAACCGGGTCATCGGCAACATCCTGATTGCTGCCGGCGCGCTTCTTATCGCCTCGGCCAGTACGCTGACTCGATTGGGAAATGGCTCCTACCTGTTCCTGGGCGAATTGGCTGCGGCCGTTTTGATGTTCATCGGCTTTCGCTACGCGGCCAAGCCGGCTGCTGTGCCCACCCGCGCGGTGGCGGCTCCGCAAACCGGCGATTAAAGCGGGATGAGGGATGAGGGCGAGGCGCTCATTTCTCATCCCGCATCCCTAATTGAAGATAGATGCTTTCCTCATCACGATCATATTCATGGAAGCCACACTGTTGGTATAGGCTGATGGCGTCGTACCAATCATTGTTCGTCTCCACGAGCAGGCGTTTGTAACCCTGCTCTTTTGCTTTCTGGACGAGGCGCTGCACCAGGGCGCGGCCAATTCCCTGCCGCTGCTGACTTTTGCGGACGGACATGCGGACGAGACGGCCGTTGCTCACCCCTTCCCGAATTAACGCCCCGGTCCCCACCAATTCACCAGATAATTCGACGACGATAAAAATATTGCCAGGAACCACGTAGCTGTGCCAGATGTCGTCCAGGTCGGGGTTGAGGGATTCATCAATAAAACCGAAATGGCCGCCCAGCCCATCAAGGATGATCTGGCGGGCGAAAGGTTGGTCCTGGGGGGTAAACGGCCGTATTTGCCATGAAGCTGCCAAATCACTCAGCCAAATTATCTACGAAATCTTTTGATTGTTTGAGGCCCCAACCAGTTCGTTGTTGAACCAGCTTGATGGCGGCAATTTTGCCCTGGCGTTTAAGTGTGCTGCAGGCTTTCTCAGTTAATTCAAATTCGGAGACGGCAGGGCGGGTGTATGGGTCATCTTTCTCAAGTTTGTCTACAAACTCTTTGGCTGCGCGTAAACCCCAGCCGGTACGATTGCGAACGACTTTTACGGCCGTTACCTTCTTCCCTTTTTGTAACAGCGATCGCACGATTGCTTCCAGTTCCTCAGGCATTTTTACCCTCCACAAATTCAGGCGTTTTGGCCATCATGGCTTCTAAACGCTTTTCTAGTAAACCATAGCCGGTAGGCCGCACTTCCAGCGGCAGCCCCAGATAATCGGCCGCCGTTTGCGCCTTTTCGATGAGAGCCGGGTCATGCTCTTGTTCCAGATAGACGATACGCTTATAGTTGCGGAAATATTCCTCTTTGAGTTGGGGGAATTTGTCTAACCCCATTCCTTTCAAGATTGTGCCGCGAAAACCGCGCACTAGAAAATCGGTAAGGAAAAAGGTTCCCGGCTCTTCATCCATCAAGTCGTGGAACGTTTGGCCGCCGTACATCTCGTAGCAGTGGGGGCCGTCAACCCGTTCCAGCCCGTGCTTATCCAGGAAGGTGTCTAAGGCGCCGCGTGTGCCGCAATCGCCAAAGATGATGAGAATACGGCCGTATACCTCCCGCAATTTCTGAAATTTCTTCTCCACATCCGGCGCAATACGTTCTGGGAACATGTGGTCAATTGCCGGAATGCCAAACACATCCACATCCCAACCATGCCGGTCAATAATAGCCAAAACTTCCCGCGCCAGCGCGCCGCACATGATAAAAGCTGTTTTCATGTTATTGGCGCGACCTTAGCGCAATTTCCAGCAGAATGCCGCGTAGCGTTGGTTCAGGCGCAGCAATGACGCCATCTTCCATATGTTTGTGGCGGGGAAATGTGTCAACTTCTTGGTGATGAGGCGCATTATCGTAGCGAAAAATCAGCGTGCGATCTTCACGCATGAATTGATACCGGTATTTGATTTTTCCAGAGACATCGGCTCGTTTCACTTCAATAAAATCGAGTTGATTCCCACCAGTGAAGATGATCGTGCCGCCAATATATCCCTGATTCGTGTTATAGATCTTCTTCTTTAGCGTGTATGTGCGAATGTTGGGAAAAGCCGCAATCACGGCCTCAATTTCGTCAAAGTAGGCTTCGATCATGATAGCTCTTGCAATTGCGCTTCGTTTTCCAGGAGAAGTTCATACAGGCCTGACCAGACAATAAAATCCTCAGAATCATCTAGTTCGCCTTGCGAGAATTTTTGAAAGAAATCCTCAGATGGCGTCTGATATTGGGTTTCAAATTGTTGCAGGTCAAGCTGAAGGTTCAAAATGCCTCGTTTGAGTTCCGATATTTGAAAGGCAATAATGTTTTGGGCAAACGATTCCGGATCATCATAGGACGCAAGGATTTTGTTGATTCGTTTGGCTGTTTGTGGCCGGATATTTAACTGTAAATTTAACATGTGATTCTCCATAGCGCGGTAAACCGCAGGTGGGAAGTGACTAAAGTGAATATCACCACCTATCATTATTTGCGGGGTTGACACAAATGTTGCCGAGGAATTCTATAAAATCACTCCTATGATACGCAAATGAATGAGGGGGCGTCAAGCCAGGAGCGTGTTGCCAATAACCGCTCTGCCAATTATCATTCTCGGCATGATTATCCTATCGGCAGCCGATTTGAGCCAATCCTTTGGCGCGGACGATATTTTTAGCGGGATCAGTCTGCAATTGAAGCGGAAAGAGCGCGTGGGGCTGGTGGGGCCAAACGGCAGCGGCAAAACCACACTGCTGCTCATTTTAGCGGGCCTTCACGACCCGACAAATGGCATAGTTGACCGCGCTGTTGACCTATCATTGGGCTATTTGCAGCAGGAAGCCGCGCTGACATTTGCCGGGCAGGACAACACGGTTTATGAGGAAATGTTGACGGTTTTCGACGACTTGCAGTCGGTTGAAGCGGAGATGCGGCGGCTGGAAGGGGTGATGAGTGGGGGGGAGATTACAGAGGGGGGATTGGCGGAATACGGCCGTCTTCAAGACCAATATGAACTCAATGGTGGCTACCAATACCAGCACGACATCAAGCGCGTGCTCCTCGGCCTCGGTTTCCCCCAGGATGAATGGGAAACGCCGCTCACCCATCTCAGCGGCGGACAAAAGACGCGCCTGCTCCTGGGCCGCTTGCTTCTGGAAAAACCAGACCTGCTCATCCTTGACGAACCGACCAATCACCTGGATGTGGCTGCTATCGAATGGCTGGAACAAACCCTGCGCCGCTGGGAAGGGGCGCTCATCATCGTCAGCCATGACCGCTACTTTTTAGACCGCATCGTCAACCGCGTGTGGGAGATGCGAAAAGAGGGTCTTAAAAGCTATCGCGGCAACTACACCGCCTACGTGCGCCAGCGGCAGGCCGACTGGGAGCGGGAAATGGCCCTGTTCCAATCGGGAAAGGCGCGGCTGGCCGATGAACTGGCCTTTGTTCGCAAACATATTGCCGGCGGCAAAACCGACATTGCCAAAGGTAAGCTCAAGCGGCTGACGCGGGATATCATGCTCATGGAACAGGTGGGCGTGATGGGGATGCAGGGGAAAAGCTGGATGCATGTTGGCGAGCGGGTACGGCCGTTGAGCGCCAATGAAGCGGCCAGACGTATCCGCAATCTTAAGCCGCCGACCAACCAGCCGCCCCGGTTGAATATTCGGTTGGAGGCGGCGGAGAGAAGCGGCCGTATCGTCCTGCGCACCGGCGAACTGACCATCGGCTACCCCGGCGCGCCCCTGTTCACAACCGATAAAATCCGGCTGGAACGGCTTGACTGCGCCGCCCTCATCGGCCCCAACGGCAGCGGCAAGACCACTTTCTTGCGCACGCTGCTGGGCGAGTTAGCCACGCTGAATGGCTGGATCAAGTTTGGCGACAGCGTGATTCCCGGCTACTTTGCCCAGGGTCATGAGCAGCTAACCCTTGATCGCCGTGTGGTGGATGAACTGATTGCTCACCGTCCCACGATGCCGCAAGGTGAGGCGCGCAATTACCTGGCGCAGTATCTGTTCCTGGGTGATGATGTGTTCAAAAAGGTGGGCGCGTTAAGCGGCGGCGAACGGGGACGGCTGGCGCTGGCTTTGCTGGCGCTGGACGGGGCCAACTTCTTGCTGTTGGATGAGCCGACGAATCATCTGGATATCCCTTCCCAGGAGGTGCTGCAAGCTGTGTTGGAGCGGTTCGAGGGCACGATTTTACTGGTGTCTCATGATCGCTACCTGGTAGACCGATTGGCAACGCAAATTTGGGAGCTGCGCGATGACTATTTGCACATTTTTGAGGGCAGTTACAGCGATTATCTCATAGCCCGCGCTGCCGATGAGGACGCTGTTGAACAACCGCCGTCGCCAGAAGAAATGGATTGGGTAGACGATCTGGTTTCGCCCCCGATGAGCCAGCAGGCGCAGTGGAAAATGGCTGAATTAGAAGCGCAGTTAGCTGAATATGAGGCTTTACACGACCAGATTTGGGGGGAGATTGCAGCGGCCAGCGACGAGGCGCAACTGGCTGTTTTGCGTGATGAGTTGAAGGTGGTTACGGCCGAATTGACACGGTTAAATGCGGCGTGGGAGGCGTTGGCGTAAGGCTCTTCCCTGCTGGCAACGCCTGACCGTTCCTGCCGACCTGTGATATACTCCCATTCCATCAAAGATTCCAATGATTGGTCATGAAAACAAGGTTTATTTTGGCGAGGTTTTTTGCATAATGGCTGACTGGTATAAGTCTGATATTGAAGATGTTATTTCTAAACTAAACAGTTCCCCAGATGTGGGTTTAACGGAAGAAGAAGCGGATCAGCGTTTACAACAGTTTGGGCTGAATGAGCTGATTGAAAAAGGGTCTAAAAGCCCCTGGCTTATTTTGTGGGATCAGCTAAAAGAGGTGATGGTTGTTATCTTGCTGGTGGCAGCGGCCGTTTCTGCTTTCTTGGGTGAATTTAACGATGTCATCGTCATCATGGCGATTGTGGTGTTGAATGCGATTTTGGGCTTTACTCAGGAGCACCGGGCGGAGCAGGCAATTGCGGCCTTAAAGAAGTTGGCGGTGCCGACGGTGAAGGTGCGGCGTAACGGCCGTATCGAGGAAATGTCGGCGCGTAATCTGGTCCCTGGGGATATTGTTTTGCTGGAAGCTGGCAGCGCTATCCCTGCCGACGGCCGTTTACTAGAAAGCATCAACCTCAAAGTTGAGGAAGCCGCGTTGACCGGCGAGTCGGAAGCCGTGGAAAAACAGACCGCTCCTTTATCTGGCAGCGACTTGCCTTTGGGCGACCGCCGCAACATGATGTTCATGGGCACGGTGGCAACTTATGGTCGGGGAACGGCCGTTATCACCGAAACTGGCATGAACACCGAACTGGGCAACATCGCCGGCCTGCTGCAAGAAGTCGAACGCGAACAAACCCCCCTCCAGCGCCGATTGGATCAGCTTGGCAAAACCCTCGCCTGGGCCGCACTCGGAATCATTGCCGTTGTGATCATCCTGGGCCTCTTACGCAGCGATGACTTTCTTCACGATCTGGAAGTCCTCATTATTCTCGGCATCAGTATGGCCGTAGCGGCCGTGCCCGAAGGGCTGCCGGCCGTCGTTGCCATTACCCTGGCCCTCGGCTCTCAACGCATGCTCAAACGCACCGCGCTCATTCGCAAACTGCCCGCCGTCGAGACCCTCGGCTCCGTTACCGTTATCTGCTCTGACAAAACCGGCACCCTTACCCAAAACCGCATGACCGTCACCGCCCTCGATGTCGCCGGTCATGTTCAAGACATAGAAACTCTGATGGATAAAGCCGGGGTCATTTACGATGCTGATCTGAGTTCTGAATTACCACCGCAAGAACGTTCATTGAGTTTATTAATCAAAGCCGGGGCGTTGTGCAATGATGCCGTCTTGCAAGCAGATGTAGATGGGGTCGAACGCGCGATTGGCGATCCGACAGAAGCTGCTTTAGTTGTCGCCGCAGCGCAGATGGGACATACCAAGTCCAGCCTAGAAGAACGTTGGCCGCGTGTCGCCGAAGTGCCCTTTACCTCTGAGCGTAAACGCATGACCACCATCCACAAAGTGGATGTCACGGCCGATCAATCAAAAGCCCCCTGGCGCAATTCCCCCTACGTCGCCTTTTCCAAGGGAGCGGTAGACAGTTTGCTGCAAGTTTCTGAACAAGTATGGATGGGTGACAAGCTTGTTCCCCTGGATGAGCCGATGCGCGCTAGAATTTTGGCCGCCAATGCGCGCATGGCTCAAGATGGGCAGCGCGTTTTGGGAGTCGCCTTCCGCCCACTGGAAACGGCTGAACTCCCCCAAGACGAATCTGAGCAAGAGGCGCATCAGATCATCATTGGCCTGGTTGGTATGATAGATCCGCCGCGGCCGGAAGTAAAAAGCGCCGTAGAAACAGCCCGCACCGCCGGCATTCGCACCATGATGATAACTGGCGATCATCCATTGACCGCTCAATATATTGCTAAAGATTTGACCATCACTGACGATGACCAAAATATCACCGGCTACGACCTATCTGAGATGAATGACCAGGCGTTGAAAGACATAGTGGACGACATCTCTGTGTATGCGCGTGTGTCGCCTGAGCATAAGCTGAATATCGTGGAAGCATTACAAGCCAAAGGCGAAGTCGTCGCCATGACTGGCGATGGCGTCAATGATGCGCCGGCTTTGAAAAAAGCGGATATTGGCGTGGCGATGGGCATTACCGGCACAGATGTGTCCAAAGAAGCGGCCGATATGGTCTTGCTTGATGACAACTTTGCTACCATCGTCGCTGCTGTGGAAGAAGGGCGCGTCATCTTTGATAACATTCGCAAGTTCATTAAATATACACTGTCCAGCAACACCGGCGAACTGCTAGTCATGTTAGTCGGCCCATTCCTGGGGATGCCTCTACCCTTGATAGCCTTGCAGATATTGTGGATCAACCTGGTAACGGACGGGCTGCCTGGCTTGGCGTTGGCGGTTGAACCGGGCGAGCGCGGCATCATGAAGAGGTCGCCTTTTCACCCGCAGGAAAGTGTGTTTAGCCGGGGGATGGGGAAGCGCATTTTGTGGATTGGTCTGCTGATGGGATTGGTTTCACTAGGGATTGGTTATGTTTATTGGCTGCAAGACCCCAATGGCCCCTGGCAGACGCTGCTTTTTTCCACGCTAACTTTGGCGCAGATGGGGAATGCGTTGGCGATTCGCTCTAACCAGGATTCGATATTTTCGATTGGGTTCTTTTCTAACAAGCTGATGGTGCTGGCGGTGTTGATGACGTTTGTGCTGCAGTTGGCGTTGATTTATGTGCCATTTTTGCAGAAATTCTTTCGCACGGAGGCGCTGTCTTTCCGCGACTTGATGATTGCGTTGGCGGCGAGTTCGGTCGTTTTTATTGCTGTTGAGATTGAGAAATGGGTGCGGAGGCGATCAACGATTAATCTGTAACTTTGTATTAAGCGAGCGTCCAGAAATCACTTCCTGAGTTGAGGTTATTGGTTAGTAACTGTACAGGTCTTTGTCATTTTGACGAGCGGAGCGAGGAGAAATCTTGGCCGCCTCATGCGGGAAGAAAGAGTTCTCCCTCCGGTTGAAATGGCACCACAGTTACATTGGTTATCCGTTATTGGTCGGGTTTTAATAACCAATAACTTGAGTTTTGCGATGGGAACGAAAAGATAGGGGCAATTAGCGTACAATAGTCATATCCTGATGAAAAGGAGTGACTCATGCGCTTACCTATCGTTCAGTTTCCCAATATCGTTGTTAACAATTTGTCACATTTTGCTCC
>JAJRYT010000050.1 GCA_024275635.1 Chloroflexota bacterium
CGGTCGGTCTCTTTGGCCCCATTTTGACTAATTATCTGTTCTTGTCTTTGTGTCATTTTGATCTCCTTCGCCCTCAGATCCTACACTAATTTCTGAGTGTAAAGTGTCCCACCCTATATTGACACAAAGGGCAGTTGCAGGTTTCGCCCAATCCGAGAGGTTGACCAACTGTTATGGTGTAACGAGGCTTCTCTGTTCACTTTCGTTACGGCTTATTTACTGATTACAAAGAGCTTCAACATTCACGTCACCGCTTATGTTGTCCGTGCTTCTTCTGACTGAATGGCAAATTAGTCAGGTTGGATTTTCACCAACTGATTGTTGCACACTTCGTGGCGCACCGAATGACACGAATAATAAGAAAATTCGTGAAAATTCGTGCCATTCGTGTCAAAAAATTAACCATCCGGTGGACTAACCACGCGAAATCCCAGAGACCCCAATTGGTGGTTCAATCGGAATTCGAGGGGTGTAGGGGCGTACCCTTGTGGTCGCCCAGGGCAGGGCGGGTACAAGATTCCCCCTACACGACAAAATCCCAAATAGCGCGATTGGTTTTATCGGGGGGTAATGAGGAGGGCGCGAAAACCGCGCCGTTTTTTATCGGCCAGGATGGCAAACGGGGCGATTTCTGGCTGTAAACGCTGGATGAAAGCGCTGCGAGCCACGACCAGAACCCGTCCGCCGTCCGCCAGCAAGTCCGCCCATTGGTCGGGCAGATGTTTGTGCCAGGGAACGCCCGGATCGACATCGGGAAAGCAGATGATGCGGTTGAATTGGCCTTTCACATCGCCGAATGTTGGCGCATGAACGGCCGTTACCCTCTCCTCCTCCGCCCCCTGAGCCAACAAATTATGGCGGGCCGCCTGTAAACCGAGTCCATCCCGCCCGGCCAACGTGAACTGGGTAACGGCCGTTCCCCATCGTTTATACGCCCAAACCGGCACATGCCCCTGACCGGGATTCCAGACGAGGAGACGGTCGTTTACCGGCTGCTTCTGCAACAGGTCCATCGCCAGCGTTGTATGAAACCCCAGCGTGTCAAACTCTGGCACGTTATGAACCGTATCCAGTTCATAAACGGTTCCAGCCATCTGAAATGATTGGCGGCCGCGAAAGTAAGGGGTGAGGGAAACGGCCGTCCCCGCCCCCGTTCCGCCCCGGAAATGAAAAACCGTATGCCCCTTCCCGGCTTCTCTCAATAAAAGCGCGCAGCCATGATCAGCCAAAGACTCGGCGGCCATTTCCGCCAGCGGATTCACAATCACCACCGCCGCCTGCCCCGCAGCGCTCAGATGCGATGCCATCCGGCCAATCAGGTCTGCCAATACCGGCGCGCCCGCTTTGCCCGGCAAATTAGACACAATCAAATCATACCGGGCATCGCCCAACCCTTGCAGCCCCAGCCCGCCGGGAAACGCAACCTCATCCAGGCCGTTCAACGCCGCATTGCGCTGCGTAAACGCCAGCGCCAGCGCATCCCGATCCTGCGCCGTTAAGGCCAGACCGGGATTCAGCCTTTTGAGGCTAAGGCCAATGACGCCGACGCCGCAGCCCACATCCAAAACCGAACTGACCGCCGCCAAATCCACCTCTTTAGCCAGCGTCTTGAGCAGCAGGCGTGTTCCCTTGTCCACATCAAAACTGCTGAACAACGACTGCGACAGGTCAAAAACCAGCTCCTGCCGGGAAAAACGAAACGTCACCCGTTTATTGACAAACAGGTCAAGAAATTGTGACGGCATTGTTACACGGCGGCTCCCGGCGCAAACTGCATCTGGTGCAGCCGGTAATAAAGGCCGTCAGGATTCGCCAACAGGTCGCTGTGCGTCCCCTGCTCAACCACGCGGCCTTGATCCAAAACCAGCGCCCAATCGGCATTGACCACCGTACTCAACCGGTGAGCGATGACGAACGACGTGCGCCCGGCCATCAAATGCTCCAGCGCTTCCTGCACCAGGCTTTCGCTCTCGCTGTCCAACGACGACGTGGCCTCATCCAGAATGAGAATACGCGGGTCTTTGAGGATGGCGCGAGCGATGGCCACCCGCTGCCGCTGCCCGCCGCTCAATTTCACGCCGCGTTCGCCGACCCGCGTCTGATAGCCGTCAGATAGTTCGGTTAGGATAAATTCGTGGGCATTGGCAGCGCGGGCGGCGGCTTCGATCTCGGCCTGAGTCGCGTCCAATTTTCCGTAACGAATGTTGGCTTCCACTGTATCGGAAAACAGGATTGTCTCTTGAGGAACGATGCCAATCTGATCGCGCAGGCTGTGGACGGTCACGTCGCGGATGTCATGGCCGTCAATGGTGATGGCCCCGCCGCCCACGTCGTAGAAGCGCGGAATCAAGTTCACCAACGTTGATTTGCCCGCGCCGCTGGGACCGACGAGGGCGATGACCTGGCCAGGCTCGGCGGCGAAGGAAACTTCTTTCAGCACGGCCACTGTGGGAACGTAATCAAAATCAACCTGCGCGAAGGTGACACGGCCGTTTACCGGCGGCAGCGGTTGGGCGTCAGGTTTATCGGCGATCTCTGGCTTCGTGTCCAACAGGCCAAACAAACGTTCCGTCGCCCCCAACGCCGATTGGAACTGGGCGTACAGCCCGGCTAGCGAGGCAATCGGCGCGGCCACCATCATCGTGTACACCAGGTAAGCAACCAGCCCGCCCGCCGTCAGCCGCTCCTGGATGACTTCATAACTGCCAAACCAGAGGGTAAACGTTATCGAGGCAAAGGCCATCAGCCCAATAATGGGACCTAGCACAGACGACACTTTGGCCCGGTACATCGCGGCGGCAAAGGTTTCGTTGACTTGGGCCGAGAAACGGCCGATTTCATGCGCCTCGCGGGCGAAGGATTTAACAATGCGGATGCCGGCCGTCGTTTCTTCCACGACATTAGCTGCCTCCGCCAATGCGTCTTGCACCATTTTAGACGCCGTCCGAATCTTGCGTCCCAACCATACCATCGTCAGCGTGATGAGGGGGATGCCGGCCAAAATGACCAGCGTCAGCCGCCAGTTGAGGACAAAGAGCAGGATGGCCGCGCCTATCAGCGTGAGGAACTGCCGCAGAAGCGCTACCAGGTTGTCGGTAACGGCCGTTTGCAGCAAACTCACATCATTCGTCAACCGGGAAATAAACTCACCCGTGCGCCGGTCAGCATAAAACCCCAGCGACAGCCGCTGCAAATGCGTGTACACGCCTATTCGAATATCGGTCACTGCCCGCTCGCCCACATAAGCCAGCGACAGCCGGTGAGCAAAACTAAACACCGCCTGCACAATAAAAACGGCAAACAGCGCCGCCGCCAATTGGTTCAAGCGGGGCAAATTCTTATCCAGCAGCACAAAATCCACCAGATTACGCACCACCAGCGGCAAAATCAGCCCCAGCCCCACACTAAATAACAAAGCGATGACCGAAACCGTCATCCAGCGCCCATACGGCTTTACATAAGTTAGCAGGCGGGCATACGTGTGCAGACTTTCCCGCGTCAGGCGCGGCGCCTGCTTTTCCGGGTCTGCTTCATGATCCCGCCCTACTCTTCGCAATTGAAATGTCATTGTTATGGTTCGTTCAAAATCAACTTGCCGGTGATTGGTGATTGGGTAATTGGTAATTGAGTAAGTGGGTAATTACCAATTACCAATTACCCACTTACCAATTACCAAATTACCCCCACTACTCACCCGTAGGAACCCATATATTCTTTACCTGAATCGCTTGGCGCAAAAACGCCTCGCCTTCACCCTGCTCCTGGCTCAACCAATCGCGTTCATAGCCATAATCCACCCAGGTGCGCTTCATGTTAGAGGTAGACAGGTATTCAACGGCCGTCGCCCCTTCCGCCCCGCCAAAATACCACATCGCATCCACATCCTCATGCGCTGCCAGCGTTTTCGTCAAATGATCCCGATTCCCGGTGACAATATTGACCACCCCCGCCGGTACATCCGACGTAGCCAACACCTGGTAAAAATCCGTCGCGCTCAACGGGTGCGGCTGGCTGGGAATAATCACTACCGTATTGCCCCGCGCAATGGCCGGCGCCAGCAGCGATACAAAGCCCAGCAAGGGAAACTTATCCGGGCAGGCAATCCCGATGACGCCCACCGGCTCGTGAACTGCCAGCGTCACGCCGCGCAAAGTCGTCTCTTGAACAGCGCCGCCCATCTTGTCCGCCCAGGCCGCATACGTAAAGAGCCGCTGCACCGCCGCCGCCGCCTCAGCTGCGGCCGATTTGACCGGCTGCCCGGTCATCAGCGCCAGCCGCCGGGCAAACTCGTCGGCGCGCGCTTCCAGGTTCTCGGCCACAAAGTAGAGGATTTGCGCCCGATTGTGTCCATGCCGGGCCGACCAGCCCGGTTTAGCCAGGTGCGCTTTATGGGCCGCTTCCACCGCATCCCGAATATCTTTGCGATTACCGTCGCCCACCTGCCCCACAACCACGCCCCCTTTGCCGTAAATGGTTTGGGTGTAATGGCCGTCGGGCCGTTTCTGAGCGCCGCCGATGTACATTTTGGGCGTGCGGTCCAGTTTAGGCGCCGTGTGATTGGCCGCGGCGGATTTTACGCCGTTCGTTTGCAGCGGCAGGGCGGCAGGACGGGCCGGAGTGTGGCTGCCCCAGGCGGCAACGAATTCAGCCAGCGATAACTCATTGGCAGCCTGGGGCGTGTGTCGTTTCTTCCAGGCCGGGCGCAGGTATTCATACAACCCTTCCTGGCCCCCTTCACGGCCGTATCCACTTTCCCGATACCCGCCGAACCCGGAAGCGGCATCAAACAAATTCGTTGAATTCACCCAAACCGTCCCCGCTCTGATTTTGCTGGCGACATCCAGAACTAAATTAACATTTTCGCTCCAAACAGAAGCGGCCAGCCCGTAGCGTGTATTATTTGCCAGCGCCACCGCCTCGGCCGGGGTGCGGAAACTCATCGAAACTAGCACCGGTCCAAAAATTTCCTCCTGGGCAATCGAAGACGCCGGTTCCACATTGGTAAAAAGTGTGGGCGGATAAAAACAGCCGTCGCCAGGCAGGTCAATGTCTGGTTGGAACAGTTCTGCCCCTTCCGCCACGCCGGTTTTCACCCAGCGGTCAATATGCTCATGCTGAATCCAGTCCACAATTGCGCCGATGTCCACCCCCTTATCCAACGGGTCGCCGACGCGAAGCTGGGCCATCCGCCGCTTCAATTTGGTGTGGAAGCGGTTGGCGGCGCTCTCCTGCACCAACAGCCGCGAACCGGCGCAGCAGACCTGCCCCTGGTTAAACCAGATGGCGTCCACCACGCCTTCCACCGCCGCGTCCAAATCGGCGTCGTCAAAAACGATAAACGGCGATTTCCCACCCAATTCCAGCGATAATTTTTTACCGGTTCCGGCCGTTGCCCGGCGAATGATGCGGCCAACGGCCGTTGACCCCGTAAACGCCACCTTATCCACATCCGCGTGAGTGGTGAGCAGCGCCCCGGTCTCGTCGCCCCCGGTGACGATATTGATCACCCCCGGCGGCAGCCCGGCCTCGGCCACGATTTCGGCAAAAAGCAGCGCCGTCAGGGGGGTGTAAGGAGCCGGTTTCAGCACAACCGTGTTACCCATAGCGATGGCTGGGGCGATTTTCCAGGCCAGCATCAACAGCGGGAAATTCCAGGGAATCACCTGCCCCACCACCCCTACCGGCTCATAGCCGGGCAGCCGCTGCGAGCGCAGCTGCGCCCATCCGGCATGGTAATAAAAATGTCGGGCGACAAGCTGAGTATCAATATCGCGCGATTCACGAATCGGTTTACCGTTATCCAGCGATTCCAACACAGCCAGCAGACGGTCATGCTTTTGGATGTGGCGGGCGATGGCGTACAAGTAACGCGCCCGCTCATGGTCGGGCGTCGCGCGCCAGCTTTTGCACGCCTCCCGCGCCGCCTTAACCGCCGCGTCAACGTCATCCGCCTGCGCGTCCGCCACCTGGGCCAACAACGCGCCGGTGGCCGGGTCATGTGTCGCCATGGTCGCGCCGCCGCCGGCGGCCATAAATTGATTGTTAATAAACAGCCCAAATTGGCGCTGATGATCATCCAGCCAGCGGTCCGCCGCCGCCCGCGATTCCGGCGCCGGGCCGTAAGACATACTTTCAAATATTTCGGCCACGTTCATGATTCTCCTCTTCTTTGGAGACCGGCGCGGTTTCCGCAACCCTCGCCGGTCTGCACAGACGCCCTCATTAACTCATGGGGATATGATGACGCGCGGCATAATTGCCGGTAGCATAATGGGACAATTGGCGTTCGATATCGCCCAACAAACTGCTGGCCCCAAAACGGAACAATTGTGGATTGAGCCAATCGTCGCCCAGCTCTTCTTTGATTAAAATTTGCCATTGCAACGCTTGTTTGGCGCTGCTAATTCCCCCCGCTGGTTTGAAGCCGATACGATACCCGGCGCGCTCCCAATAGTCACGAACGGCGCGGGCCATGATCAAACTGACTTCCAGGGTGGCGTTGACTTTTTCTTTGCCGGTGGAGGTTTTGATGAAGTCAGCGCCGGCCATCATGCAGACCAGGCTGGCCTTGCGGACGCGCCGCAGGGTTCCCAGTTCCCCGGTGGCTAAGATGGTTTTGAGATGCGCCGGCCCACAAACCGCCCGCATTTGCTTGACCTCGTCATAGAGGGCTTCCCATTCTTCGTTCAAGGCCAGGTTGCGGTTAATGACGATGTCTATTTCACTAGCGCCATCTGCGACGGCCGCTTCGATTTCGCCCAGGCGTTGGGGCAGCGGTGTTGGACCAGCCGGGAAGCCGGTGGCGACGGAAGCGACAGGGATGGCAGCGCCGATTAAGGCGGCGGCAGCATCGCGCACGCGGCTGGGGTAAACGCAAACTGCGCCGACCGTTATGGGGGTCTCGCCCATGTCTAGCGCCGCCAGGATGTCGGGGCGGATGGGCTGCCGCGCTTTGGCGCATAGGCGATGTATTCTACCGGGGGTGTCGTCGCCGGCCAGGGTGGTTAAATCTATGCTGGTGACGGCGCGTAACAACCAGGCGGCCTGCCACTGTTTTTTCAATGAACGCCGGGCGACCAGGGTGGCTGTCCGGCGCTGGGTGGCGCTGAGGTTGACTCGCGCCTCATGCACCCAGCCCAGGTCTAGCGGGATGCCAGGGTTTCTGTCGTGTTTGGAAACCATGCTTTTTTCTCCTCGTATAACATGTTCGTAGTCAGGGACGCAATAGTATCACAATTGGGCTGATGTTTGTCAGGTTGGGTTGGTTATTATCTGGTCGCTAAAGCTGGCGCCGCAGGACGGCCGTTTTCCCCCCAACAGATCCGCAATCGTCGCCGCCAGATCGGAAAATGTGGCCCGTACCCCCAGATTAGTCCCGGCGCGGGCCGGTTTGCCGGTGATGAGCAGGGGCACATACTCACGCGAGTGGTCGGTGCTGGGCGTGGTGGGATCGTTGCCGTGATCGGCGGTGATGACCAGTAAGTCGTCATCGGTCAGCCCTGCCAGGATTTCAGGCAGGCGACGGTCAAAGGCGGCCAGGGCGTCTGCGTACCCCTGTGGATTGTTGCGGTGACCGAATTTGGCGTCAAAATCGACCAGGTTGGTAAAAATCAATCCTTTTTCGCGCCGGTCATACAGGGCGGCGAGGGTTTTGTCTACGCCATCCATGTTATCCTGGGTGTATACATAGCCGGTGACGCCCTGTCCGGCGAAGATGTCGTTGATTTTGCCGATGGCATGAACCATCAGCCCTGCTTCTTTCAGGTTGTCAAGGAGCGTCGGTTCGGGCGGGGTGACGGAGAAATCGTGCCGGTTGGCGGTGCGGGTGAAACTGCCCGGCTCGCCGACGAAAGGCCGGGCAATGACCCGGCCGACTTCGTGTTCGCCGCGTAATATCTCGCGGGCGGTGCGGCACATGGCATACAATTCTTCAATCGGAATGATCGCTTCGTGGGCGGCGATCTGGAACACACTGTCGCCGGAGGTGTAGATGATGGGTTTGCCGGTTTGCATATGCTCTGTGCCCAACTCTTCGATGATGACGGTTCCCGACGCCGGGTAATTGGCCAATGTGCCGCGCCCGATGGCGGACTCGAATGATTCCATCACGTCGGGCGGGAAGCCGCGGGGATAGGTGGGGAACGGCCGTTGCAACTGCACGCCCATCATTTCCCAATGGCCGGTGGTGGTATCTTTACCGGCCGACACTTCGGCCATTTTGCCATAAACGGCCGTTGGCGCTGTTTGTGGATTCACGCCCTGCAAAATAGCGATGTTGCCCAATCCCATTTTTTCTAAATTGGGTAGATGGAGGCCATTGACGGCCACGGCCGTATTCCCCAACGTATGGCTGCCTACATCCCCATAAGCGGCCGCGTCCGGCAGCTCGCCAATGCCCACACTATCTAACACGATTACAATAACACGATTAACAGCCATTCTCTACTCTCCACCCTTCGCCTTCTTTTTCCGCCCATTCAAATCATCGCCGCTTAACTCGGCCTCCAACTCATCCCACAACCTGTTAAACGCCTTAAACCGGGATTTTGCCGCGCGGCGCGCCGGCTTGGTGTGCATACTGGCGACCGTTTTTTCCAGCCAATCAGCCGAACGCGCCCTGGCGATGATCTCGTTCAAGTCATGGCTCTGCGTCCCGGCCAATGCGTTGCCCGTCCAATGAAAAGCGGCCGTCAGGCCAATCTTCGACAGCTTGTCCGCATCCCACAGCACTTGCGATTCTAATTTCTTGAGTGGTTTTTCTCGCCACAACCCCATATGTTTTTCAATCGCTTTGGCCACAGATTCAATTTTATCGGGTGGGAAATCAGTTTTGGGCAGGAATTCACGGGCAAATCTGGCCCCTTCTTGGGGATGTTTGTCTTTGGATTCTTTGCGAATGTCATGCAGCCAGGCGGCCGCTTCTACCACTTCGACATCGGCGCCAGTCATTTCGGCCAGTTTAACGGCCAACGCCACCACTGCTTTGACATGTTCCCAGCGATAATTAAATGAGGGCGCTATTTTGCCATGACGGGAAATTAACTCGCGTTCGGTCGCTTGACGCATCGCTTTGCGGGCGGCTTTGCGCCAATTCTTTTTCTTGAGCGTTTTTCTCTTTTCAATTACAGGGATGATTGAGTCCATAAGGAATATTACTCCAATGTCCAGGGGAAAGGCGCCAGGGGGGTAATGCCGTAATACAGTTCGATGATGCGGCGGAAGATGGGGGTGGCAACTTCGGAGCCTTCCCCGGCATGTTCAATCATGACGACGACGGCGATTTCGGGTTCCACCCCTTCGCCAGCGGGGGCGTAGCCGACGAACCAGGAGTGCGAAGTGTTGGGCGGCGCTTCGGCGGTGCCGGTTTTGCCGGCGACAGTGATGGGTAGACCGACGAATCGGTGTGCGGCCGTTCCCCATATTTGGTCGTTGGCCACGCGCCACATGCTGTTTTGAATCGCTGCCAGATTTTCGGGAGAAAGTGGCAGTTCTCCCCGTAATTTAACCGGCCAGGGTTCTTCGGGCGCGCCGCCGCCAGCGCCGATGCGGTCAATTAGCGTGGGGGTGAACAAGCGACCGCCGTTGGCAATGGCGGCAACGATATCTACCAGTTGAATGGGGGTGATTTGCACATCGCCCTGGCCGATGGCCATGTTGACGGCGTCGCCGGGCAGCCATACTTCGCCTCTGGTTGTGGCTTTCCATTCGGGGCCGGGCACGGTTCCTTCGGCTTCGGCCAGTTGGATGCCGGTGGGCGCGCCCAGGCCGAACTGCTGGGCGGTGAAGGGGAGCAGGTTGGGGTCTAATTCGTTGAGATTATAGCCGACATCGTAGAAACAGGTGTTGCAGGAAACGGTGAGGGCTGTAGCCAGGCTCACTGTACCGTGACCGCCTTCGAGCCAATCGTACTTGATAAAATTATCACCCAGGCGGTTCCAGGAACCGACGCTGGTGTAGCGGGTCTCGGGGGTATAGATGCCGCTGTTAAGGGCGGCGGCGGTGGTGATGATTTTGAAGGTGGAACCGGCCGGGTATGCGCCCTGAACAGCCCGGTTAAGGAGCGGCTGGCCGGGATTGCTGAGAACAGCGCCTAGCTCTGCGGCCGAATCCAGCCGGATCGAGTCGAATATGATGGGATTGTAGGTGGGATAGCTGGCCAGCGCCCGGACAGCGCCGCTGTTGACGTCTATGACGATGATGGAACCGGCGGCGCCAATGAGATTGCCGAACTCATCCACCGGGCGGCTGTTGATGGCGTCGGCCAGGGCCTGCTCGACGGCGTGTTGGAAATCCCGGTCAATGGTGGTGTACAGGCTGCGGGCCTGTTTTGGTTCGGTCTCCTGGACGGTGGTGAGGTATTCGCCGCTGGGGCCGACGACGGTTAATGTGCCGCCGCGTTCGCAGTTGAGGTACTCTTCGCCCCACTTTTCCAGCCCGGCGCGGCCGACTATTTCATCGCCGCGGTAGCCTTGCGCTTTGTAGGCGTCCACTTCTTCGGCGCCGATGTAGCCGGTGTAGCCGACGATGTGGGGGGCGACGCCTTCTTCGGTGTAAAGGCGGGCCAGGCGGGTGGTGGGCGGCAGCAGCCCTTTGCCGATGTAGGGTTGCAGGGCGACGGCGTACTCTTGCATTACTTCTTCGCGCACTTCGCCGATGGGGGCGCGCCAGTCGGGCTGGTATTCGGCGTAGCGGGCGTAAATTTGTTCTGGCGTTTCGTTGAGCATCTGACTGAGGATGGAGAGGAGTCCTTCTTCGTCTTCGATTTCGCCGGGGATGACGGCCAGGCTGATGACGCTGCCCTGGTAGGCGAGGGCCAGGCCGTTGATGTCGTAGATGTTGGCGCGGGCCGGGGTACGGGCGTCCAGGTAGAGGCGGGTCCCGGCTTCTAGTTCAGGCAGGATGAGGGTTTCGTCCCAGACGATGCCCCAACGCCCGCCGTCGTAGATGAGGGGGATGGTGTGTTCGCGGGTGATGCTGCCGACAACGGCCGTTTCCCACACCACTTGTACGCTAAACTCAGCTTCATTCCCTTCCTGGAAGGTAGAAAGTGGCTGGCTGCTAACAGTCTGTACGGCCGCCGCCGCCATCGTTTCCTCATAAAGCTGAACAAAATCGGCGCTGCTGACCAACGCCTGGCTTTGCGGAGCCAATAAGCTGTACATGCCCAGATAATCCCCCTCTTCCCAGGCGCGGAAGAAGGCACGGCCGATTCCGCTGGCATCTTCTTCCACTGGAACAGGAGTCGGCAGCGGCGTGTTGGTCGGCAGTGGTGTGGCCGTTACCTCTTCAAAAGAATCTTGTGGACGCGGTAAAGTAATTTGTTGGCTACAGGCAGCAGTGAATGCCAGTAACAGGATAAGCGATCGTTTCCAATTCATAGTTAGCCCTGATTATAGCTGAGACCAGCCCGGTTTCTAAGCAACTACAAAAATTCTAAGACTTCCAGGCATGGTTCGACAATCTGATGGACACTTTGGGTTCGTTCAAAATTCACTTTGCAGTTTGCTGGTAATTGGTAATTGAGTAACCAGGTAATTACCAGTTACCAATTACCTGGTTACAATTTTTCAAACGCCAAAGTTATAAACGAACGTGCCCTTTGTAGGGTGATTTTGCAAATCGCCTTGAGAACGATTTACAAAATCGTTCTACAGTCTGGCTGGATGTGCAGAAATTAGAGCGTAACGATATGATTATGATGAAATCATGCTCAGTTGAGCGTTCGCTGATTCACAAGGTTGTGCGCCATGACGCCTGAAGCCAAAGCCAGACAACAAATTGATGAACTCCTTCGCTATGCCGGTTGGGACGTGCAAGACCGGGAGGAGATGAACCTGTTTGACCCCGGCAAACAGGGCGTGGCCGTGCGTGAAGCGTACCTCAAAACCGGTTTTGCCGATTATTTGCTGTTTGTGGAAGGCAAGGCGCTGGGCGTCGTTGAGGCCAAGAAGGTGGGCGTGCCGCTGAGCGGGGTGGAAGCGCAATCAGCGCGGTATGCGGTGGGGCTGCGCCCGCCCATGCAGGCGTGGCGGCCAGAGATGCCGCTGCCCTTCCGTTACGAATCGACCGGCATCGAGACGTTCTTCACCAACGGACTAGACCCCGACCCGCGCGCCCGGCGGGTATTTGCTTTCCATCGGCCGGAGACGCTGGCGGCTTGGGCGCAGGAGCCGGATACGCTGCGCGGCCGTTTGCGGCAGATGCCGCCGCTGCTAAATGACAAATTGTGGGGGCCGCAAGTGAAAGCCATCACTAATTTGGAGCAGTCGCTGGCGCAGGATAGGCCGCGGGCGTTGATTCAGATGGCGACGGGGAGTGGAAAAACGTTTACGGCCGTCAACTTCATCTACCGTCTCATCAGTCAGGCCAACGCCCGCCGCGTCCTCTTTTTGGTGGACCGCAATAATCTGGGCCGGCAGGCCCACAACGAATTTGTACAGTTTGAGACGCCGGACGACGGCCGTAAATTCTCCGAACTGTACAACATCCGCCGCCTGACCAACAACGTCATTGATGCCGGCCGCGATGTCAACCGCGTCACCATCAGCACCATCCAGCGGCTGTATGCCATGCTCAAGGATTAAGAACTGGATGAAGAAGTGGAAGAACGGTCGCTTTATGAGGCGGAAGAAAAGGGAGACGCCCCCAGCGCGCCGCGCACCGTCAGTTTTACCGGTAAGCTGCCCATCGAATTCTTCGACTTCATCGTCATTGACGAATGCCACCGCTCTATCTACACCGTCTGGAAGCAGGCGCTGGACTATTTCGACGCCCATCTCATCGGCCTGACAGCCACCCCCGGCAAACAAACCATCGGCTTCTTCAACCAGAATCTGGTGATGGAGTACACCCACGCCGCCGCCGTGGCCGACGGCATCAACGTCGGCGGCGAGGTGTACCGCATCCTCACCCGCATTTCCGATGCGGGCAGCGCTGTGGAAGCGGGGCGCTGGGTGGGCAAGATGGATAAGCTAACCCGCGAACAGTGGCAGGAAAAGCTGGACGAGACGCTGACCTACACGCCGCAGCAGTTAGACCGGGACGTGGTCAGCGAGAGCCAGATGCGCACCATCATCCGCCATTTTCGGAAGGCATTGTTTACGGAACTGTTTCCGGAGCGGGCTGACCGGGTGGTCCCCAAGACGCTCATCTTTGCCAAAGATGACAACCATGCTGAGAACATTGTGCGCATTGTGCGCGAGGAGTTTGGCAAGGGGAATGATTTTTGCCAAAAGATTACCTATCGCGCCCAGCGCAACCCGGAAGATATTTTGCAGGATTTCCGTAACAGTTACCATCCGCGCATCGCCGTCACGGTGGATATGATTGCCACCGGCACCGACGTGCGGGCCATTGAGATTTTGCTCTTTATGCGCCAGGTGCGCTCGCGGGGCTATTTTGAGCAGATGCGCGGCCGGGGGACGCGGGTGATTCAGCCGGATGAGTTGCAGGCGGTGACGGCCGATGCCCGGCACAAGACCCATTTTGTCTTGATCGATGCCGTGGGGTTGACGGAAGCGGAGATGATTGAGCCGCCGCGGGTCCAGGAGCGAAAGCGGGCCGTCCCCTTTGACAAGCTGCTGGAGAACATCGCCTATGGGCAGTGTGATGCGGAGACGGTGGCCTCGCTGGCTAACCGGCTGGCGCGCTTGCAGCACCGGCTGACGGCCGACGATGAACAATTGATTGCCGACTACACCGACGGCGGTACGCTGCCCGACCTCATCCACCCCCTGCTGGCGGCGTTGGATGCCGTTCCGGTTGGGGCGGTTCGCGAACCGCCCTTACAAGAGGCGACGGCGCCGTTCCGCACCAATCCCAATCTGCGGAACACGTTGCTTGAGATTCAGCAGCGGGCGGAAATTGTGATTGACAGCGTGAGTATTGACGCGGTGAAGGAGGCGGGTTTTGACAGTGACGCCACCGAGAAGCTGCGCCAGATGGTGGGGGATTTCCAGCAGTTTATTGCCGAGAACAAGGATGAGATTACGGCGCTGCAAATTTTGTACAACCAGCCGTATGGGGCGCGGGCGCTGACGCGGCAGCAGTTGCAAGAGTTGGCGATGGCTTTGAAAAAGCCCCCCCATCTGTGGACGGAAGAAAAGCTGTGGCAGGCGTATGCCCAATTGGAAAAAGACAAAGTGCGCGGCGTGAGCGCGCAGCTGGTGCTGACCGACCTGATTGCGCTGGTGCGCCACGCCTTGCAGCCGGATGGAGAACTGGCTCCCTACCCGGCGCAGGTGCAGGCGCGGTATGAAGCGTGGCTGGCAGCGCAGGAGCAGGCAGGCAAACAGTTCAGCGCGGAGCAGCGCTGGTGGCTGGACAAGATTGCCCAGTATATTGGCCTCAATTTGCAGATTACGCCACAGGATTTTGATTTGGACGGCGAGATGTACAATCACGGCGGTCGTTATGGGGCGATGGATGCGCTAGGCGCGGACTGGCTGCAACTACTGGATGAGGTGAACGAGGCGTTGGTCGTGTGATACGCAACACTTCTCAATTGATACTAAATATGGTACTATAAGGCAGCAGCATGGGTAAAAAGGAAAAGCTCCTGGCGAAATTGCGTCAGAATCCCAAAAACATTCGCCCAGAGGAGTTGGAGCGTGTGTTGATATGGTTAGGATTTGAGAAGCGGCAAGGACGAGGTAGCCATACAGTGTACAAGCGAGGCGAATATCGCCTTACCGTTCCTTTTAAGAAACCATTCCTGAAACCTATTTACATCAAACTGGCGTTGGAAATCATTGATGAGTTGGGGCTGGATAAATCGGGTGAATAAGATGAGTGAAAAACAGATGTCTAAAACAGTTGAAGATTATCTGAAACTGCCGTATACAATCGAAATTTTCCGGGATGAAACGGATGATGAAGCCGGTTGGGTGGCGCGAGTGGTGGAGCTACCCGGCTGCATGACGCAAGGAGAATCGTTTCCTGAGTTAGCCGAGATGTTGGACGACGCGATGCGGACATGGATTGAATCGGCGTTGGCCGACGGCGACCCAATTCCCGAACCGCGTCCACTGACGGATTACAGCGGTAAATTTGTGGCCCGCGTACCTCGTTCCTTGCACCGGGAATTGGTACAGGCGGCCGGCCGTGACGGGGTAAGCCTGAATTCGTTTGTGAATATGGCTTTATCTAAAGCTGTGGCGCAAACAGGTAATTAGGGATAAACCGCAGCGATGACGACGAACGGAACTGAGGAACGGCCGTTGCCGGGTAGGTAGACGTGGCTCTTGACAGGCTCATTGGAATGAGTTAATGTAACGTTATGTATAAATATGTAATGTTACGAAATCTCGTCATTATGCGGAGGTTGAAATGGGCGTAAAATCTATTATCAAGGCGTCGGAATTGCAACGATCTTCTGGAAAAGTGTTGAAGCGGGCGGCGATTGGCAATGAACATTTGGTTATTGTACGAGCCGGTTATCCAGTCGCCGTTATGATTTCGTTTCAAGAATATGAAGCGCTGATGCGTGATCGCGCTTTGGCGGCCCAACATGATTTGGTAAGAACATTAGGCCGGGAAGCTGAACGGCAAAACGTGAATGAAGCAGATTTGACAGCCGATCTGGAAGCGGAAAAGCAGCGGCTATTCCAGGAAATTTATGGCAGTTGATCAATCTGAACTACGGGTTATGGTGGATGCCAATATCTTAGTGTCTGGCAGTGTGTGGCCGCGTTGGCCTTATGAATTGTTGCGCCATGCGTTGCGAGGGGACTTTCAGCTTGTTTTGAATCAATATGTTATTGAAGAGACACGCCATACATTGTCAAAGCGTTTTCCCGCATATATTGAGAAATTTGAACAGTTTCTGGAAGTCAGCCAATGTGAACTGACAGACGCCCCTTCTAAAGAGCAAGTTTTAGCCCACCAAAACCTGGTTCGAGATGTGACTGATGTACCGGTGGCGCTGGCGGCTATCAATGCCGGGGTGGATTATCTGGTGAGTGAGGATAAAGATTTGACGGTGCAAGATGAAACAACGGCCGTTTTACATTCACAGGTAAAAGTGACCATAAGCGGCACATTTTTGCGCACCGTGATGGGCTGGAACAGCGAGCAATTGGAACAAGCCAGAGGCCGAAGTTGGCGCGACTTGCCCGGCGCTGTTGAATAACTGGCCTTGTGCCTGTCAAACTACCATGATAAAGAATGGGATGATGATAATGAAGCGTGTAAATGGGGAACGGCCGTTGCCGGATGGCTGGACGTGGACAACCATCAAAAGCGTGGCAGAAGTGAACTATGGCAAGGGTTTGCCTAAACGTGACCGCAACGATGAAGGTGTTGTTCCTGTCTACGGTTCGAGCGGAATTGCCGGTTATCATTCTGAAGCCATAGTCGAAGGTCCATGCTTGATCATTGGGCGTAAAGGCACTGCTGGCGCAGTTCATCTTTCCATGACTGATTGTTGGCCAATTGACACAACATACTACGCTTATTTCAAAAGTGGCATTTCCTTGAAATATGCTTTTTATGCACTGAAAACACTAAATCTTGAAAGTCTGGATCGGTCAACAGCCATTCCAAGCTTGAGCAGAGATGACCTCTACGTACAACCATTCCCCCTTGCTCCTTTTCCAGAACAACATCGCATTGTCGCCGAAATTGAGAAGCAGTTCACCCGGCTGGATCAGGCGGTGGCCTCGCTGCGCCGCCTGCAAAGCAACCTGGCCCGCTACAAAGCCAGCGTCCTCAAAGCTGCCTGCGAAGGGCGGCTGGTTCCCCAGGATGACGAGGGCAACGAAGTTGCACCCGAACCTGCTGATCAACTGCTGGCTCGCATCCTGGCGGAACGCCGCGCCCAATGGGAGGCACAGGAGTGGCAAAAGCTGATCGTCAAAGCGCAGAAGAAGGCAGCCCAGGCCCGCCGCAAAGCGCAAGGCCGCCCCGCCCGCGCCAAAGACGTGCAGCCGGCCGAATGGGAAACAATTCCTGAAGATGAATATGCGCGTTTTCTGCCCAAGAATGATAAGTGGAAGGAGAAGTATAAGGAGCCTGTGGGGGTGGATACGGCCGTTTTGCCTGACTTGCCGGAAGGTTGGGTGTGGGCAACGATGCCTCAACTGGGAGAATTGAATAGAGGTAAGTCTAAACACCGTCCTCGAAACGACGCTCGGTTATTTGGGGGACCTTATCCATTTATTCAAACTGGTGAAATTCGGCAAGCTGATGGATTTGTTACAATCTATTCCAAAACCTATAGCGAGTTTGGATTATCTCAAAGCAAACTTTGGCCTAAGGGAACACTGTGTATAACAATTGCAGCGAATATTGCCGAAACGGCTATTCTGTCATTTGATGCTTGTTTTCCAGATAGTGTTGTAGGTTTCATACCATTCGAAGATGCTTGCGATGTGAGATTTGTCGAATACTTTATCCGTACAGCAAAAAACAAGTTAGAAGAATTTGCCCCAGCTACAGCACAAAAAAATATCAACTTGCAGACATTGTCAGAATTAGCGATCCCCCTCCCTCCATTTGCCGAACAAAAACGCATTGTCGCCGAAGTAGAGAGGAGGCTGTCCGTCGTCACCGCCACCGAACAAGCCATCACCACCAACCTGGCCCGCGCCAAACGCCTGCGCCAATCTATACTCCATCAGGCTTTCACCGGCCAATTAGTCCCGCAGCAGGAGGTATTATTCAATGCCAGTTAAACCCAACAATTATCTAGTTCAACTGCGCGATCAAATGGCTAAGGCCTATGACTTGGGAGAGTTGAAGAACCTGGCTTTTGAGTTGAGTCTAGATTGGGATGAGTTAATAGGTTCCCGAAAAACAATACGCATTCAGGATTTGATTACGCAGTTAGCGCGGAATGGCCGGTTAGAAGAGCTGGTCGAATTACTACAAAAGGGACGTCCGGGAAACAACTGGACAGGCGTTCCCCCGGCGGAACAACAGCGGCAAGATATTCGGACAGCCTTCCCCCAAAAGCCGCTTTATCAACAAACCTGGGTTTGGGCCAGCGCCATTGTTTTGCTGGCTGTCATTGGGATTTCCATTACAACCTGGATTGGTCGGCGAACAACGGATCGCATCAACCAGTTACCAAGCGAACTTGCGGCTGCTATCCCTACAGATACGCCGATTCCTCCGCCCACGATTACCCCAACCCCTTCGCCAACCCCCCTGCCCTTTCCTCCGGCAGCCGAGGATGAAACGCTGATCGTCATTGCCACCTTCTATCGCGCTGAAGGTTTGCTAAACGCAGAGGTTTACAATGAAATTCGGCGCGCAATTCAAGCAAACATTGATGAACTTGATTTGGGAAACAACGTGCAGGTAAAAGTTGAACCAACCATTCTACGCACTGAAAATCGCAGCGAGGCAGAGGCATTGGGGAACCAATATAATGCCTCCCTCATTATCTGGGGCGAAGAAACCAGCCTTCGTATGGAAGTAAGCTTTCTTAATCTCAAAGAACCAGATTTTGACGCTGCGGAAGCCACGATTTCTGAAACAGAAAAGAATCAGATTGCCTCCATGTCCAACCCCGATGCCTACAGTGATTTTGTGTTAGAAGAACTTCCTGGACAATTTAACTTTCTTTCCTTTTTTGCTCTGGGGCAAACGGCATACAGTCAAGAGAATTATGGGGAAGCGATTGAGTTGTTAGAAACGGCCGTTGCCGCCATATCTGATTCCTCCCTGATAGACAGTTCCGAAGTTGAAATTGATGACGCTTATTTCCGTCTCGGCTGGCTTTATCAAACCACTGAACAACTGCAATCGGCCGTCGCTGCTTATGACCAAACCATTGCCCTCAACCCGGAATATACCGAAGCGTACAACAATCGCGGCATTGCTTTCGACAACCAGGGCGAGTTTGAGCAGGCCATTGCCGATTATGACCAGGCCATTGCCATTAACCCGAAAGAGGCCAGCGCATTCATGAATCGCGGTAATGCCTACGCCAAACAAGGCGAGTATGAACAAGCCCTGGCTGATTATGGCCGGGCCATTGACCTTAATCCAGAATATGCCATCGCGTTCAACAATCGCGGCACGGCCTACTTCGAGCGGGGAGAGTATGAACGCGCCGTCGCTGAGTATGGGCAGGCGATTGCGCTCAATCCAGAATATAACAGCGCGTTCAACTATCGCGGTTTGGCCTACATTAAACTGGGGGATTACGAGCAAGCAATAGCTGATTTAGACCAGGCGATTGCGCTCAATCTGGAATATGCCGACGCATACAACAATCGCGGCTCTGCCTACAACGCGCTGGGAAAGTATGGGCAAGCTATTTCTGATTTAGACCAGGCGATTGCGCTCAATCCAGAATTTGTCGAAGCGTTTACCAATCTCGGCCATGCTTACTACGGTCTGGGTCAATATGAGGAATCCATCGCCGGTTTTGACCAGGCGATTGCGCTCAATCCGGAATTTAGCGACGCGTTTTACAATCGCAGCATTGTCTACTACGCGCTGGCCGAGTATGCGCAAGCCATCGCTGATTTAGACCAGGCTATTGTTCTCAATCCGGAATATGCCAATGCGTTCTACGTTCGCGGCCTTGTTTATCAAATCTTGGGGGAATACGAAAAGGCTTTGGCAGATTTCAAAGCACATATCACGCTCAACCCACAAACTCCTTTTGTAGACGCATGGAGTAATGTGTGCTGGTTTGGCAGCTTGCTGGGCGCAGCGGAAGATGTGGCTCTTGCCTGTGACAAAGCCCTATCTCTGTCTGCAGACGCTCAGGCAGAAGCGCAAAACCTGGACAGTCGCGGCCTTAATAAAGCTTTACGAGGTGATTTTTCTGGAGCCATCGCTGATTTTCAAGCTTTTGTTGATTTCTTCCAAGACATGCCAGGTTTTGAATCCAGCATAGAAAAGCGCGCGTCCTGGATAAATTCCCTCAACGAAAACCAAAATCCATTTGACGCTGAAACGCTGGAAGAACTACTAAATGAATAACTGGGGTCTAATATGAGCAACCAATCATCCGCCATCGTGCAACGCCTCTGGAATTACTGCACTGTCCTTCGTGATGATGGCCTTTCCTATGGTGATTACGTTGAGCAACTCACCTATCTCCTCTTCCTCAAAATGGACGACGAGCGGCGCAGGATCGGCGATCCGGGCACGATTCCCGATGAATTGAGTTGGGCCAGCCTCGTTAATCTGGACGGCGGCGACCTGGAAGCCCACTACCGCGAAATTCTGCTGAAATTAGGCCAGGGGCGCGGTCTCATCCCCACCATCTTCCGCAAAGCGCAAAACCGGGTGCAAGACCCGGCCAAACTGAAACGGCTGGTCACCCTCATTGACGGCGAAAACTGGCACCGCCTCAACGTGGATGTGAAGGCCGACATCTACGAAGGACTATTGGAAAAGAACGCCCAAGATGTGAAGTCCGGCGCGGGGCAATACTTCACGCCGCGGCCGCTCATCCAGGCGATGGTGGATGTGATGGTTCCGCAGCCGGGCGATACGATTTGCGATCCGGCTTGCGGCACGGGCGGCTTTTTGCTGGCCGCTTACGCGCATGTGAGCCAGCATAATCAGCTTGACCGCGACGAGTGGCTTCAACTGCGCAAGGATGCGCTGCATGGCTGGGAGATTGTAGATAACACCGCCCGGCTGTGCGTGATGAATTTGTATCTGCACGGCATTGGCCATCAGAACGGCCGCAGTCCCATCCATGTTGATGACGCCCTGGCCAACAAGCCTGCCACCACCTACGACATGGTGCTGACCAATCCCCCGTTTGGCAAAAAGTCCAGCGTCACCTATATCACCGAAGAAGGGGAAGTGAAGCGGGAGGCGCAAACGGTGGTGCGGGATGATTTCTGGACTTCGACCAGCAACAAGCAGTTGAATTTTGTGCAGCATGTTCATAAATTGCTCAAGCAGCATGGCAAGGCGGCCGTTGTCGTGCCCGATAATGTTCTCTTTGAGGGGGGCGCGGGGGAAACGGTGCGGCGCAAGCTGCTGCAAGAAAGCGATTTGCACACCATCCTGCGCCTGCCCACCGGCATTTTTTATGCCCAGGGGGTGAAGGCGAATGTGTTGTTTTTTGACAGAAAGCCGGGACGGGAACGGCCGTGGACGGAAAAAATTTGGTTCTACGATTACCGCACCAACATCCACCACACGCTGAAACAAAGTCCCCTCAGCCGCGCTGACCTGGATGAGTTTGTGGCTTGTTTCAATCCGGCCAACCGGCATGAGCGGGCGGCGACGTGGAACGAGGGGAATGGGGACGGCCGTTGGCGAACCTACACCCTCGACGACATTCTGGCCCGCGACAAGGTGAATCTGGACATTTTCTGGCTGCGGGACGAGTCGCTGGCCGACACGGAAAATTTACCCGATCCGGACATCATCGCTGCGGAAATTGTGGAAGAGTTGGAAGCGGCGCTGGCGCAGTTTCGGTTAATTGTCGAAGAGGTGGGCGCGGGCGTATAGAAGCGCCAGGGCGAGGCGAATGCCGCTGGCCTTTGGCGTCAATGATTGTCCCGCGCCGGACGCTTGTGGCGTCGCCTGTTTTTCATGCCATTTGTCACTTGTACTGCGGCGTTCCTTGAGGCAAAATGTGGGGGGCGTTCCTTTGATGGAGCCGATATTCAGTGTAAGGGCACGTTCGTTTATAACTTTGGCGTTTGAAAAATTGTAACCAGGTAATTGGTAACTGGTAATTACCCAATTACTCAATTACCAATTACCAGCAAACTGCAAAGTTAATTTTGAACGAACCTTAAGGAGTGATTTATGAGCACAAATGGTCAAGAGCAGGAAGTGGTTATTTTGGGCGCGGCGCGGACGCCGACGGGGAAGCTGATGGGTGTGTTTGACAGTTTGAGCGCGTCTGATTTAGGGGCAGTAGCGGTGGAAGCGGTCGTTTCCCGTTCCGGCATTGATCCGGCGACTGTGTATGAGGTAATTATGGGCAACGTAATACAGGCGGGCGTGGGGCAGGCCCCGGCCCGGCAGGCGGCGCTGCGCGGCGGGTTGCCCAACACGGTGGGCGCGGCGGCCGTGAATAAGGTGTGCGGCTCTGGTTTGAAGGCGGTGATGATGGCCGCTAATGGTATTTTGGCCGGGGAAGCGGATGTGTTTGTGGCCGGCGGCATGGAGAGTATGTCGAATGCGCCGTATTTGCTGCCCAAGGCGCGGCAGGGGCTGCGTTTTGGCGACGCCAAAGTGCAGGATTCGTTGATGACGGATGGGCTGTGGTGTTCGTTCCAGGAATGGCCAATGGGGAATGCGGCCGAGTTTATTGCCGAGCAGTATGGCGTAACGCGGGCGCAGATGGATGAATTTGCCTGCCGCAGTCACCAATTAGCGGCTGAGGCGACGGTGAACGGCCGTTTCCAGAATGAAATCGTTCCCGTTGAAATAAAACACCGGAAAGGCACGACCATGATCACGATAGATGAACCTATCCGCGCCACTTTCAAAGACGGCAGTTACGAACTGGGAACCAGCGTGGCCCAATTAGGTAAATTACGGCCGGCTTTTGTGGAAAACGGCCGTGTTACCGCTGGCAATGCTCCCGGCGTTAACGATGGCGCTGCCGCTGTCGTTGTTGCCAGCCGCGCCGAAGCCGAACGACAGGGATTAAACCCCATGGCGCGCATTGTGGGGTATACCCATGCGGCCGTCGAACCCAAGTGGCTTTTTGCCGCTCCGGCGCGCGCCATGCCGCTTTTGCTGGAAAAAGTTGGCTGGACACTGGCCGATGTTGATCTTATCGAACTCAACGAAGCCTTCGCGGCGCAGGCATTAGCCAACGGCGTGGAAATGACTCAAAACGGGTACGACTGGAATTGGGACAAGGTCAATGTCAACGGCGGCGCTATTGCCCTGGGACATCCCCTCGGGGCCAGCGGCGCGCGCGTTCTTGTCACCTTGCTTTATGCCCTGCAAAATCGCGGATTGAAACGGGGGATTGCCGGCCTCTGCCTGGGCGGCGGCGAAGCGGTGGCGATGGCTGTAGAGATGGAGGCGTAAGCAATTTTCAATTGTCAATGAATAACCGTTGGGAAGCGTTCGGAAATAACTTCCCCGGTTTCGTTATCCGTAGACCGTATTCCGGCATGGATAGCGGTTTACGGATAACGGATAACGGTTCACGGATAACGGATAACGGATAACGGTTCACGGATAACGGATAACGGTTCACGGATAACGGTTCACGGATAACGGATGACCAAAGCGCTAAGTTGATTGTGACTATCGCCTTAGCAATTTGGAGGATATTCCCATGAATTCTGACCGCTGCATTCTCGTTTTGGGCGGGGCCGGATTGGTTGGTTCGCAAATCGTGCGGGAGATTGCTCGTCAGTTGGAGCCGGAACGTGTTGTTGTGGCCAGCCTGTTCCGGGGAGAAGTGCGCGAGTTTTTGCATGATGTGCGGCGTGAATTTCCCCAGATTGAGTTTGTGGGGGCGTGGGGCGATGTGTTTGTGAGTGAGGAGTTTCGGCTGGAACGGCGGCGGCGTTTACTGTTGAGTCGCACGCGGCGCGACCAGTTGTACCAGGATTTGTTTGGCGAACTGGAGGCGGCTTACGGCCGTTCTGCCCTCGTCCAACTCATTCAACAATACCAGCCGAATGTTATCGTAGACAGCATCAACACAGCTACAGCTATCAGCTATCAAGACGTAGCCAGTCTGAGCAAAAAAACTTACGATCTGCTTCAAGAACTGCGTCAGATAGTGGATCATGAAGATTTGGCCGGACTGGATGCGCTGGGCAAGGCGCTGGAACAAAATGTTAGCACGCTGCTCATCTCACTGTCCGTGCCGCAGCTTATCCGTCATATCCAGATGATGCATAAAGCGATGATGGACGTGGGGACGCGTCTTTATCTAAAGATTGGCACAACCGGAACCGGGGGCATGGGGTTGAACATTCCCTACACCCATAGCGAGGACCGGCCCAGCGCCAAGTTAATGAGTAAAACGGCCGTTGCCTTTGCCCACACCGGGCTACTCTTTTTAATGGCGCGGACGCCGGGCGGCCCGTTGGTTAAAGAACTAAAACCGGCGGCGATGATCGGTTATCGCCGAGTGAGCTACAAGACCGTTAAAGTGAGGGGGCAGCCCCAGTTTCGGTATATGAGTCGAGAGGATGTGTTAGACGGCCGTCTTACTCTGCGCGGTGATGAAAACCAATACCCGCGCCTCGGCAAGCTCCACATGGCTGGCGTAGATACCGGCGAAAATGGCTTCTTTGCCCGCGGTGAATTCGAGACCATCACTCACATCAACCAGATGGAATTCATCACCCCGGAAGAGATTGCCCAACAAGCTGTATTGGAAATCAAAGGCAGCAACACCGGTTATGACATCATTGCCGGATTGGACAGCAGCATCCTGGACCCCAGTTATCGGGCCGGGGTGCTGCGCCAGACAGCCTTAGACAAGCTGGCCCGCATTGAAGAAGAAACCCACAGTCACAGCGTCGCCCTGGGCCAGCTTGGCCCGCCACAGCTGTCCAAACTACTCTACGAAGCTCACTTACTCAAGCTTAAATACGGCACACTGCGCGCAGTCATCCAGACTCCGGCCAGCGAACTCTCAGAAACATTATTCGATTTCCTGGCGGAAAACGAAGATTTACGCACACAAATCACCTCCATCGGCCTGCCCATCCTGGCGCCTGATGGCCTGCGCCTCATTCGGGGACCGCGTATCAACATTCCTGAAAGTATTTACCACGAGATCACAATTGAGAATGGGGCGATTGATATCTGGGCGCGTAAGGGGTGGGTGGATTTACGGCCGTCCAACTTCCTCGCCTGGCAAGATCGGTTTCAGCGTATGCGCCGCACCCAACATATGCTTCACACCAGAGGTACTTCCTCCGTGACCATGAAAACCTATTTACCAGAAACCATTGAAATTGGCGCCGTCATCGCCTGGCTTTTCAACAACGACGCGCTTGGATATCGGATTAAATAGATATGGAGTGGTTGGCAGATAGCGCCAGGAAGACTAATACACGTCCAGCCATCCTGCACGAACTCGCCAACTTGCTGACTCTTTGCTAAAATCAAGACGAATCATTGCTCGCTACAAGTTGTATAATTCTGGCTGTACATCCTCTTAACGTGCATCCCCCATTACACCTGATTCGTGAGTGAATTTCCATGATGTCTAAAAAACAAACCGGGTTATTGTAATACCCTATAATACCCTGTTAAATCGAAGTAAGGATTTGTGAACGATGCAAGACACACAAAATTTTATAGGTCTAACCATGCCTGTTTTTACGGCGTTCGGCTGGGCCGGTGAAGAAACAGCAATAAATTTCGCCCTTTCTCAGTTAGATAACTTTATTCAGGAACTTCACGCGGCCTTGCCTCATTCAGTGAAGGAAAAACTGCCTTATTTTGGCCTGAGTCAGGAAAACCAAGCTGTTTATCTGGCTGCCGAGCAGAATGTGGAAAGCGGCGCCCACATTGCCTTTTATGCACGCCCCATGAGCCTGGAAATGCAGTTGGTGATTAAAGACAAAAAAACGCTGGCTAAGGCTTTGGATTTGGCCGAGAAGAGTCCCGCAATTTACCATCGCATAGTGACCGAGTTAGGGGGAGATTGGTCGCTGCGGGTGCAGCAAATGCAGCTCAATGAGGAAACAGGGGAGGCCGTTCATTACCAGGATTTATTTAAGGATAGCCTAACCACATTGGATGAAGGAAAAGCGGTAGCCACAATGAGCAAAGCCGCTTATCTTAATGGCGATCCCCAATGGGTAACACCCTTTTACCTGAGCCGCCGTTTTCCTTCCGAACAAGTCGCGGCCATGGGGCAAGCCGTTATACAGGTCATGAACGGGCATATTGCCGCCATAATGCCCGTGTTTAACTTCCTGACCGGACAAACCAAAACCAAAAAAAGCAAACCTAAATCTAAATCTAAACCCAAATCTAAGAGCAGCAGCAGCCCTGTTGAAGTTCAGATGGTTATGGAGCCGGATGAGGGATTCATTTACGTCACTGAGCTAAAGCGGCTGCATATCCGGCGCGGGTTCGTTAACCTGACTCCAGAACATTGGCCCTTCTTTGCCATTAACTCACGTACAGTAACGCGCCAGGTGACTATCTATTACAACGGCATTTACGATAAGGAAAGCAGCGTATGGCGGCTTGTACCTAGTAATCAGGCCCGCATTGTTTTGAGTTTACCGGTGCATTTATGGCTGGAAGAACATTTTGAAGAAAATGAGAGGGTTCAAGTGACAGCCAGGAAGTTGGATGAATCAGAGATACAGATCTCGTTGAAGGCTGCCTGATCCTAAAGATAATATTTCTCTTCACCCCACATCAGGGCGTTGTTTTCAACGCCTTTTTTGTTATCGAAAAGCGTGTTTCTTGAATCATTGGCAAACATTGGCACCCGCCGCGCAAATAATAATAGGCAGCGATTTGCACTTTAGCCACTTTGTACTTTAGTCACTTCGCACTTTAGTCACTTCGCAACTATGGTAAGAACTAAAATAGTAGCCACAATCGGCCCCGCTTCCAATAACCCTGAAACTATTCGCCGGATGCTAGACGCCGGTATGACCGTTGCCAGGATAAACTTCTCCCATGGCGATCACGACTCGCATATCCGCACAGTTGCTATGCTGCGTAAAGTCGCGGCATCAGAAAGCCGTGTCCTGGCTATCCTGGGAGACTTGCAAGGCCCGAAATTACGATTGGGGCATGTTAAAGCGGGGGGCATTCCCCTGGCTTTGGGGGATGAAGTGGTGTTAACGCCACATCGCGGTCAGCCGGCGATGATTCATTTGCCGCATCCTGACTTGATCGAAGCGGTGCAAGTTGGGGCCAGACTGGTCATCGGCGATGGCGAAGTTGAGTTTGCTGTGGCCGGGAAAAAAGAGGATACGCTGCGTTGTACGGTGACGGTTGCCGGTTTGCTTGAATCGCGCAAAGGGGTTAATGCACCGGGAACTGACATGGCTGTTTCCAGCATTACGGAAAAAGATAAAGTTGACCTGGCTTTGGCATGCAAATTAGATTTGGATTATGTGGCTTTGTCTTTTGTGCGTGCTGCTGCAGATGTGCAAGAATTGCGCGATCTGATGAAAATGGCTGGACGGACGATTCCTATTATCGCCAAAATTGAGAAACGTGAAGCGATTGACCATCTGGAGGAAATTCGGGAAGCGGCTAATGGGATGATGGTAGCACGGGGCGACCTGGGGATTGAGGTCCTGCCTCAAGAAGTGCCGCTTTTACAGAAGCGGATCATTCAATGTTGTAATGAGGTGGGCAAGCCGGTGATTACGGCGACGCAGATGCTTCAATCTATGGTGGAGCATCCCCGACCAACCCGGGCCGAAGCGAGTGATGTAGCGAATGCCATCTTGGATGGGACAGATGCTGTCATGTTGTCCAATGAAACGGCAATGGGCAAGTTTCCAATTGAGGCTGTACAGATGATGGCGAATATTGCTGAAATCACAGAGCAGGCGTTTCCTTATAATTTGTGGCGGCAACGACGCCAGCAAAGCAGGAGTGAGTTGGTGGATATGGCGATTAGTGCAGCGAGTTGTGAAGTTGCCCGCCAGGTAGGGGCGCGTGCGATTGTGAGTACGACGATGTCGGGTTACACTGCCCAACAGATAGCGCGCCATCGCCCGGAAACGGCCGTTATTGCTGTTACCCCTTCGTCCCATACACAACGCCGGCTGGCTCTGGTATGGGGCGTTGACTGCTTGCTGGTTTCTGATTTTCATGACACCGATGCGATGTTGGCGCAAGCTGTCGCGGCCCTGCGTTCATTCAATTTAGAACCGGGCAATAAACTGGTTATTACGGCTGGCGTTCCCTTTGGCAGCCAGGGGCAGACCAATCTCATTCAGGTACACACTATCGCCAACCATTGACATCAATGATTTCTTTGCAAAATTATTAAGATTGCCAGACAATCATTTGTATCTAAACACAAGATCACTGCAAAATAACGCCCGCGAATGATGGGAGGCGTGTTATAATTTGTACTTTGAAGAATAGGATATTGGCGTTTTTGATGTGTATTCTGGTAATTGAGTAAGGTTCTTCGGGAATTGGCGGGGGTGATAGGATATATTGCGTATTGCGTACTGTGTATCCGGAGAGACCTTACGCAACACGTAACATGGCCGAGTCCTGCGAAATCTCAAAGAGTTTGATTTATTAAATACTGGAGTCTGGCGAAAATTGAATTTCAGTCGAGGCGTAGGGGCGGTTCGCGAACCGCCCCCTACCAGAGAGAAATTTAAAAAACGCCAGTGTCCAGTTAAATAGTGTGAAGGTGAGGCATAGATGGTCATGAACACTGGACAAAATTTACCTGACTGGACTCCCCCGCCAATCAAGAGTCTTGAAGATACGGGTTTAACCAGGATATTTGTTGAAGACCTGGCGCTCAAATTGCTGTATTTCCAGGGGGAATTATCTGGACGAGATATTGCGGAACTACTCCATCTACCATTTCAAACAGTTGTGAGTCCTATCATGGATTCCTTGAAACGGGAGCAGCTGTGTGAAGTGAAGGGCGCGGGCGGATTAGGCACTGCGTCTTTCCGCTATATTATTACCGGGAAGGGAATTACCCGCACCCGAGAGCAACTGGAGCGTTCGGCATACACTGGGGCCGCACCAGTCCCCTGGGATGATTATGTCCGGGCTATTAATTCGCAGGGGGGCAAACAACTGCGGGTTAACCCACCAATTATGAAGAAAGCGTTGTCCCATCTAGTCTTGGAAGAATCGGTTTTTTCTAAGATTGGGCCAGCCGTTAATTCGGGTAAATCTATCTTCTTATATGGCCCTCCAGGTAACGGCAAGACGACGATTGCCGAGAGTATTGGCCGGATGATCTTGAAGAATGATATTTACATTCCTTACGCTGTGGAAGTAGATGGTCAAATCATTAAGGTTTATGATGAGATTAATCATGTGATGGTGCCGGAGGAGGAGCAAATTGCTCGCGGCGGAACAGGTCCATTGAATCGTCGAATGGATACCCGCTGGGTGAGAATTAAGCGCCCGGTTATTATGGTTGGCGGTGAGCTGACACTGGATGGGTTGGAATTGGTATACGATCCCAATAACCGGTTTTACGAAGCGCCTTTTCAGATGAAGGCTAATGGCGGCATGTTCTTGATTGATGATTTTGGCCGCCAACAGATTCGGCCGCGTGATTTGTTGAACCGGTGGATTGTGCCTATGGAGAAGAATATTGATTTTTTGGCGCTGCATACCGGACGCAAGGTGGAGGTCCCGTTTGCGGTGTTGATTGTGTTTTCAACAAATTTGCCGCCGCGCGATCTGGTGGACGAAGCATTTTTGCGTCGAATTCGCCATAAAATCGAGGTATCGTCACCGACGTTTGATGGGTATCGGGAGATTTTTAAGCGGATGTGCGCGGCGCGTGGTATGGAGTATGATGAGCAGGGTGTCCGGTATTTGTTGCAAGAATATTATGTGAAGCCTAAACGGCCGTTGCGGGCTAATCATCCCCGTGACTTGATTGAGCAAATGACAGACATTGCTGAATATTTTGGGGTGAAGCCGCAGTTATCGAAGGAGCTGATTGATCGGGCGGCAAATGCTTATTTCGTTGATTTGTAAGCACGGTGATAGCAGGTAAGGATGAAGGCGGAAGGCTAAAGGGTATTAATGAGGCGTTCCGCCTTTTTGTTATCTGGTAGTTATTCGGGATTGGCAGGGAGTGAATATGGATTGGTTGACGGCGGCGGGGCCTTTGATCATTGGACATCGGGGGGCAAGCGCGTATGCGCCGGAGAATACGTTGGCGGCGTTTGGGTTGGCGGTGGATCTGGGGGCGGATGGGATTGAGTTGGATGTACAATTGACGGCCGACGGCCGTTTAGTAATCATTCATGATTTGGATGTGGCCCGAACGACGGATGGGCAGGGCAAAGTATCTGATTTAACGGCGCCAGAACTGCAGGCGTTTGACGCTGGAGAAGGGCAGACGATCCCCACGTTGGATTAATTGTTTGAGATGTTGGGACCGCGGGCGCTGTACAATATCGAAGTGAAATATTTTGGCTGGCGTGAGGTGGGTGTGGAAACGGCCGTTGCCGACCGTATTGCCGCTTATCATCTAGAAAACCGGGCGCTGGTTTCATCCTTCAACCCCCTGACCGTGCGGCGGGCGCGGCGCTCCCTGTCGCCTTCAACACCGGTAGCCCTCATTCGCCGCACAGGGTGGTTGAAATATGGCTATTGGCTGGCCAACGGCGAAGCGGACCACCCGCACTATTCGCTGGTGGATGAGTCATACATGGCCTGGGCCAGGCGGCGCGGTTACCGGGTGAATGTGTGGACGGTAAATGAGCCGGATGAGGCGCGGCGGTTGGCCCGCCTGGGTGTGAATGGCCTTATTACCACTAAGCCGGATTTGATCCGGGAGAGCTTGGGATTATGAAAGTTAAAATTATTCTCAATCCGTATGCTAATCGTTGGGGGGCGAAGGGGAAGATAGCAGCGGTGGAAGCGGCGTTTACGGCCGTTAACCTACCCTACGATCTCGCCGTTACCGACAAACCGCGCGACGGAACTGATGCCGCCCGCAATGCCGCGTTAAATGGCTACGATGCAGTCGTAGCCGCTGGCGGAGACGGCGCCATCAGCGAAATCGTGAACGGCCTCATTCAGGCTAATCCCGATGCGCCTACTGTTCCCTTGGGCATTGTGCCCATCGGTTCGGCCAATGATTTCAGCAAAATGGTTCATTTGCCAGACGACATTGCCGCGGCGGCGCAGGTGATTGCCGCCGGCAAAACACGCCAGGTTGACGCTGGTGAAATTCGCCTGCCCGACCAGGTTCATTATTTTTTGAACAACAGCGCTGTAGCCATGGAGCCGATGATTACGCTGGAACATATCAAAATCACGCGCATATCCGGGGAGATGCGTTATTATGTGGCTTTGCTTAAAGGAATCATCAAGCTAAAAGCATGGCAGATGCGGTTGACTTGGGATGGCGGGGGCTATGAGGGGCCGACATATCTTCTTTCGTTGTGCAACAGCCCGCGCACGGGCGGTTTTATGATGGCTCCCGGCGCTGAGGTAGATGATGGTTTGTTTGATTTTGTGCTGGCTCCAGAAGTATCAAAAGGGACAGTGGTAGCGATTTTACTCCGCCTGCTTCGTGGGACACACATTCATCATGCCAAAGTGACGTTTGGCCGAACATCGCGCCTGACAATTGAGAGCCGCCCAGGCACGCCGATTCATGCCGATGGTGAAATATTGAGGGAGGCGGCAACGGCCGTTACTTATCAACTCCTCCCTGGCAAAATAACATTGCTGACCCCATAACCTTATTGATAAATAATAATAGATGGCTGCGGAAATAAAGACCCCATTACATCTGCCGGCGACAACAGCGGCGAATCGCCATCCGTTGGGAACAACTTAAACCCGCCATATTCAAAACCCGGCTCATTCGCATATTGATTATAATTGCTGATTTTGGGGCCAGACGCCCCAACCCCATCCCCATCAATAACTAATTCCACAAAAGGATACTGTTCAATCAACTCTTTATCAGGCAGCATACTGTTCTTAAATTGATGCAGCATCAACACCTTGTTGAGGCCAATTTCGTAGCCGATCCCATTCAAATTGACCTGGATTTCATTAATTTGGCTGGCATACAGCTGACCGATATTAACCCCAGCGACTTGTTCTTCATTCATCGTAAATTCCGGATCAATGGCTAGATGAACATGCGGCTCGTACAACAAGTAGCGAATGCGGTTGAATTCATCCATGATGTTGGCACGGCCTGGTTGAATGTCCAAAACGACGACGACGCCAGTTTCTTTAGCCGCAGCAACCCATTCTTCAATAATGCCTAAATCCAGGTGATGGCGATAATCGGGCGGATAGGCGTTAGCGACAGTGGCAATGATATGATAGCCGGGCAGCGCCAGACGGTCTGGCGAAAGCGCCTGGTATGGTTGAACGTAATCACGGCGCAATACATTCAAAGTGTGGCTGCGGGAGTAATCGCCTAATTTGCCCAGCCCTGAACCAAGCGGACTGCCGTAGAAGGAGATAATACGGAATTTGTCCAGGAATCCTTGTGGCTGACCGGGGACGGGGTTGAGGTCGAGAATTGGATTAGAGGCTGGTGGGGGCGGGGGCGGCGGCTCAGTAGGCGGGGCAGCGGTTGGCGGCGGCTCAGTCGGCAGCGGGGGCGGCGTATTGGTTGGCGAGGCTGGGGGGGGGGTATCAGTTGGAATGGGTGATGGCGTGTTTGTTGGGGCCGGTGTTGGCGTATCTGTGGGGATGGGCGATGGCGTATCTGTTGGCCTTGTTGTTTCTGTGGGGAAGGGAGTGGATGTGTTTGTTGGGGGCAGCTCTGTTGCGGCGATGGTTACTGCGCTGATCGCCTGCGTTGGATATAAATCTACGCTAGCCGTTGCCGCCAGGGTGGGTAATGGTTCGCGCCGAAATGAAGATAAATCATTGGTGATTGTTGTTACTAACAGGCCGATTCCGCCAGCGATTCCTATAATGACAAGTGATAGAAGCAGACGATTTTTAATGATATTTTCTCCAGGAGAGCGATGTTGTGAACAAGATAGCCATGCAGTCACGAACGGCGAAGCAGGTCTATTAGATAACCAAAAGCCCCTGATGGTTTAATCAGGGGCCGACGGCCTGACTTGAAAAAGAAGGGATGACAACATGCCTGATAGATATTGTCTAGTCCCCGCCGTGCCGTGTGGGATCTGGGGGTTGAACCTGCAAAAGCAGGTGGGAATCTTTTCGCGAGGACTTTGCCTTGCCTACCGGCTACTACATCCCCTCTGCGCATTTTGATCCCCTTATGTATGGCGTTGGCTCAACATAGAAACCCATCACGCACACAGTAGGGACGGGCAGATACTAGCACACTCTTTTTAGGTTGGCAAGGTGGGCAGAACGGCCGTTTCCCTGTCATAAACCCTCATTCCCCATTCGGAAATACAACATCTTCCCGTCCCGCCAGCTTATCCTGAATGCGTTCGATGACAATATCCAGGTGATGTGGTTTGTGTACAAAATCGAGATGCTCGCTAGGGATCATTAAGACCGGGCACAAGTCAAACGTTGCCATCCAATCTTCGTAGAACGATTCCAGCAGGGAAAGATATTCGGCCGTGATGCCGCTTTCCATTTCACGCCCGCGCTGATGGATGCGATTCATCAAAACAGGCACGGGGGCGTTGAGATAGAGAAGTAAATCGGGACGGGGCAGGCTGTCCACAATCAAATCAAAAACCCGGCGATAGGCCCGGTAATCCCGCTCGCGCATACTGCCCATGTGATGGACGGCGCGGGCGAAAATGTAGGCGTCTTCATAAATGCTGCGGTCAGCGATGGCCGACTGAGGGCTGCTGGCTAATTCCAGGTGTTGTTCGGCGCGGTGGCCCAGGAAGAATACTTGTAAATGGAACGCCCACCGCGCCATATCGGCATAAAAGTCGGACAGGTAGGGGTTGTCAGCAACGGATTCGTAGGAGGTTTGCCAGCCCAGCCGGTCGCCAATGCGTTCGGTAAGGGAGGTTTTGCCAGTTCCAATGTTGCCGGCGACGAGGATGAGATGTTTGGTCATTGAATTTCCTGCTGGTTAGCATGTCAGCCAGTTAGCTAATCAGCTAACTGGCTGACCGGCTGACATGCTAAATTGCTAAACATTAAATCGGAAAAGTATTATATCACCATCCTGGATGATATAATCTTTACCTTCGATACGCATGGCTCCGGCTGACTTAACGGCCGTTTCCCCCCCATACTTTTCAAACATTGCAAACGGAATCACTTCCGCCCGAATGAATCCCCGCTCAAAATCCGTATGAATGACGCCGGCTGCCTGTGGCGCCGTCGAACCCTGGCGCACTTCCCAGGCGCGAACCTCGTTTTCATTCCTGGTGAAAAAGCTGATGAGTCCCAGGGCATGGAAACTCTTGCGGATAACCTGTTCCAGTCCGCTTTCCGTCACGCCAGAAAGCGCCAGGTATTCTTGCCGCTCTTTTTCAGTCATGTCAATCATCGCTTCTTCCAGTTGGGCGCATATCTTCACAAACTCAGCGCCATGTTCGGCGGCAATAGCGCGGGCAGTCTGTACGTAATCATTATCCTCAACGAGTCCATCTTCATCCACATTGGCGGCATAAATGATCTGCTTGCCGGTGAGAAAGTGCAGCTCCTGGTTGAGGCTGATGAAGGCGTGGGTTTCCTGGTTGGGAAAAGTATTGACCGGATGACCTGCTTCCAAATGGGCTTGCAGTGTTTCGGCCATCGCCAACAGCGGTCCATAAACTTTACGATCCCCTTTGACCTGCCGCGTCAGCCGTTCGATTTTGCGCTCAAGCTGCTCTAAATCGGCCAAAACCAGTTCGAGATTAATGATGTCAATGTCAGCGGCGGGGTCAGGTTGGGCGCTGATGTGGATGACGTTGGGGTCATCGAAGCAGCGGACGATGTGGATAAGTACGGCCGTATCCCGCACATCCCCCAAAAACTGATTACCCAACCCTTCACCGTGACTGGCCCCCTGCACCAGTCCAGCAATATCCACAAACTCAATCGTGGCCTGAATCTGGTTGGGCGCACCAATCATCTCAGCCAGCTTGTCCACACGCGCATCCGGTACAGGCACAATTGCTTTGTTCGGCTTAATCGTGCAAAAAGGGTAATTGGCAACCTCGGCGTTCTGCGCCCTGGTCAGGGCGTTAAACAGCGTGCTTTTGCCTACATTGGGCAGGCCCACAATTCCGATGCTGAGAGACATAATGATAAATGGTAATTGGTAATTGGTAATTGGTAATTGGTAATTGGTAATTGGTAAATGGTAATTGGTAATTGGTAATTGGTAACTCGACATTGGCGAAAATCGCACTTTTAACAAAAAAACAGGCACTCCGTAATCTTCTAAAAGGCGTGCGCCAAGAATCGGGCTTCAAAGAATGCGTTTTGAACCCCGTCAACGCACAAAGTGGCAGCGAATCAAGTTTA
>JAJRYT010000051.1 GCA_024275635.1 Chloroflexota bacterium
CTGAAGTTATTGTTGCGGCCGATAATGGGGCGCTTTATGCCTGGCATCATGACGGGACGGCCGTATCTGGTTTCCCCATGTGGCCCAAGGAATATCTGGGGAAAACAACCAGTTATGGCGTCGGCATTAGTTTCATACTGGTCGATTACGATGGCGACGACAAGATGGAAATTTTCTTCAAGCAATCGTGGAGTCTTACCATTGTAGATGGCGATGGCACGCAGATTACAACGGCCAATGATAAAGCTGATGGCAAGCCAATGTACCGAATGAACGGCTCCATTTATAATAATCCCGCTGTGGGGGATATTGATGGCAATGGAAAATTAGATTTGATCGTTCAAAATAGTGATTTGAAGGTATGGGAACTACCAAACAGTGTGGATAATGCCAGTTGGCCCATGTTTAAGAGAGGTGTGACACGGAAAAGCTGTATTCATTGGCCTCTGTTGGCCGTAAACCCCAATAACATCGTACTCATGCACCTGGATGCAGATACCAGCGACACGCAAGTGGATTTGTTGGTGAAAAATTAAGGCTCGGATTCCTTTAATTGGACGGTAGCGGCATCGGATCCGTCTGTTTCGGTAACGCCAACCTCAGGCACGGTGACGGACCAATCAACGGTAACGGTGACGATTCCCACGGGTTCGTTGGGAATTGGCACGCATGACCTGGGGACGATTAATGTTTCTGGTACAACCGGTACCGGCACGGTCATGGGAAGTCCAAAATCTACATCTATCACCGTGATCGTTGTGAATGAACTTCATTCGGTTTATTTGCCAACTATACAAAAGTAGATTGTATTTTTAGACGCCGCTATAAAGCGCACAGCGATGATTGACCATCTCGCTGTGCGCTTTGTGTTGGGGTTGGGTATCATTGCCATAATGGATATTTTGTTTTTGACGCCGGCTTTCCCCCCTTTTCAGGGGGGCGGAGAACGATATGTACGGTCGCTGGCTTTAACGCTTGCAGCGCACGGGCATCGGGTTACGGCCGTCACCAGCACGGCCGTTTCTGAAGTTGACTTCTGGCGGCGGCCGGCCGGCCCAATGGCGACCGAAAACGACGACGGCATTACCGTCATACGCTGTCCCTTAAGCGGCCTGCGCGGCGGGCGGCGGGCGCTGTTGGCCTGGCGCAAAGCGATGGCCTTGCTCTCCATACTGCCGGGCGACCAAACGGCCGTTCTCCGCCGCATGTCCCGATTCATTCCCCCCATCGCCCGGCTGGAAGATGTTCTCAACCGCCTCCCGGACACAATAGACCTGGTTCACGGCTTCAATACCGCCTGGGAATACCCATTAATGGCCGGTGAAGCGTTGGCGCGGCAGCGCCAACTTCCGTTCGTCATCACGCCCTTTTTACACCTGGGTGAGCCGGGACGGCCGTCCCGCGTGGCCTTCATGGATCATCACCAACGACTGTTGGTGGACGCCGACCAGATTTTAACGCTGACTTCAACCGCGAAGGAGGGGCTGGCGGCGCGCGGCATTGCCGCCCACAAGATGGATGTGATCGGCGGCGGGCTTGACCCGCTGCCAGACGCCAGCGATATTGATTCTGTGGTGCGCCGGTTGGAGATGCAACGGCCGTTCCTCCTCTTCATCGGCCGCGCCAGCTACGACAAAGGGGCGCTAACGGCCGTCCAAGCCGTCCGGCATCTGCGCCACCGTGGCTACGCCGCCACGCTGGCCCTGGTAGGAACCATCCCGCCCGAGTTTGAGCGGATTTACCGGCGGCTGGGAGAAGACGAGAAGACGTGGATACGGCCGTTAGGCCCCCTCGACGACAACGACAAACACGCCCTCCTGTCAGCGTGCCGCCTGCTCATCTTGCCCTCCCGCACCGACTCCTTCGGAATTGTCCTGCTGGAAGCGTGGGCGCACGGCAAGCCGGTCATCGGGGCGCGGGCGGGCGGCATTCCCGGCGTCATCAGCGAAGGCAACGACGGCCTGCTGGTCACTTTTGGCGACGCCGCCGCGCTGGCCGACGCCATCGCCCGGCTGTGGGCCGACGACGGCCTGCGGGCAGAGATGGGGCGGCGCGGTCAGGAGAAGACGGCCCGGCAGTTCACCTGGGAACAGGTGGGAGCGCGGGTGCTGCAAAATTACGGGCGATTGGCGGGAAACGGCCGTCGCCAGGAGCCGACCAACCGGTAATGCGCCTCCTCCACCTCAGCCAGCGGTACGCGCCCGCGCGCGGCGGGGCCGAAATCCACCTGGCCGCCTTCTGCGAGCGGCTGGCCGCCGACGGCCATCACGTCACCGTCGCCACCACCGACGCCGCCGATTTCGAGCTGTTTTGGAACCCGGCCCGGCAGCGCATCGCCGAACCTGAAAGCGTCATCAACGGCGTGCGCGTCCGCCGCTTCCCCGTACGCCATCTGCCCTTCCCGCCGACCACCTACATGGGGCTGCGCCGCCTGCTGTGGATCACCTCCCGCCTGCCCCTGCCAACGGCGGTTGCCGGGCGGCTGGCCCGCTTCACCCCCTGGGTTCCCGATTTATGGCGCTGGTTGGCCCAAACGGAGGAATCGTTTGATTTGGCCGCCGGGATGAACATCTCCTTTGAGCCGATCATCGCCGCCGGGCTGGACTTCGCCCGCCGCCGCCGCATCCCCTTTGCCGTCTACCCCCTGACTCACCTGGGCGCGGGCGAGCGGCCGGGGGGGGATGCGGTCAGCGGCTTCCACACGATGCGCCACCAGGTCGCCATCGTCCGCGCCAGCGACGCCGTGATCGCCCAGACAAAATCGGAGAGCGATTTTTACCGGGCGCGGGGCGTCCCGGCGGCGAAGATTCACGTCATCGGCCCCGGCGTGGACGCGGCGGCGGCGGCGGCGGGCGGCGACGGGCGGCGGATTCGGGCGCGGCTGGGGCTGGACGGCCCGATTGTTTTCTCGCTGGCGGCGCTGTCGTATGACAAGGGGACGGTGCATCTGGTCGAGGCGATGCGGCGGTTGTGGGCAAACGGCCGTCACGCCCACCTCGTCCTCGCCGGTTCCATTCAGGCCCCCTTTCAACGTTACCTGGCCGACCTGCCCGAAGCCGTCCGCGCCCCAATTCACGTTCTGGGGCCAATTGGCGACGCCGACAAGCGGGATTTGATGGCGGCGGCCGATTTGTTCGCCATGCCCTCGCGCACCGACTCGTTCGGCATCGTTTACCTGGAAGCGTGGCTCAACGAGAAACCGGTCATCGGCGCGAACGCCTGGGGCGTGAAGGACGTCATCGCGCACGGGGAAGACGGCCTGCTGGTTCCCTTTGGCGACGTGCCCGCCCTGGCCGCCGCCGTCGCCGACTTGCTGGACAATCCGGCCCAAGCGCGGATGATGGGGCGGGCCGGCGCGGCCAAAGTGCGCCGGTTCCACATCTGGGATCGGAAATATGCCCGGATTCGGGCGATTTATCAGGGATTGGTGAGCAGTTGATGCGGATTTTGCACGTGGTTCACCAATATTTGCCGGAAAAGGTGGGCGGCACGGAGTTGTATACGCGCGCGCTGGCCCGCCAGCAGGCGCAGCAGGGGCACACAGCGGCGATTTTTACCCCGGCCATTGCCGCGCTGACCGAACCGGCAATGGAGGATGGGGTGCGGGTGTACCGGGCGGCTGTGGGAGAGAGGGGCGCGACGGCCGTTTTCCGCCACACCTTCCACCACCCCCAGCTTGACCGGGCTTTCGCTGCTGTTTTACAGCAAGAACGACCCGACCTGGTTCACATCCAACACTTGATGGGACTGCCGGCCAGCATCGTTGACCAAATCGGGCAAGCCAGTATCCCCTGCGTCGTCACCCTGCACGATTACTGGCATCTGTGCGCCAATGCCCAGCTTCTCACCAATTACGACAACACGGTTTGCGCGGGGCCGAACTACTGGCTCAACTGCGCCCGCTGCGCCCTGGCCCGCGTCGGCCACAGCGCAGCGCTCCCGCTCATCCCGGCCATCGCGCCGCTGTTCGGCTACCGGCAGGCGCGCCTGCGCCGCGTGTTGGCAAACGCCCGCACCCTTATCGCCCCCACCCGGTTTGTCGCCCAAATTCACGAGCAGATGGGCATCCCGGCGGCGAAAATCCAGGTTGTGCCGCACGGCATTGACGTGCCGGATGACCTGCCGCCGCGCGTGCCGCGCCGCGCCGGACTACGCATCGGCTACATTGGCGGGCTGTCGTGGCAGAAGGGGGTTCACGTGCTGATCGCGGCGGTGAACCAACTACCGCAGGAGGGTGTAACGCTGGCGGTGATGGGGGATACGGCCGTCTTCCCCGATTACGTCGCCCAACTCCAACAACAGGCGCGCCATCCCGGCATCACTTTTACCGGGCGCATCCCGTATGAGCAGTTGTGGGCGGCGCTGGCGGCGCTGGACGTCGTCGTCGTGCCGACTCTGTGGTATGAGACGGCGTCGCTGATTGTGCAGGAGGCGTTTGCCGCCGGAGCGCCGGTGGTGGCCTCGCAAATTGGGGCGCTGCAAGAGCGGGTAAGGGAAGGGGTGGACGGCCGTTTCTTCCCCCCCGGCGACGCCGCCGCCCTGCGCGACATCCTCAACCACCTCCTGGCCGACCCGGCCCGATTAGACCAACTGCGCGGCGGCATTCGCCCCGTCCGCACCATCCAGGAACATTTCCGCGACATCGAATCCATCTATGCACAAAGCGGCAGCTAAGTTATAATGGCGAGTGGTGCGGGCCATGCCCGCTAAAACAATCATTGAACGGCAGGAATTATGACCGCTAAAACTGATCTGACGCCCAATCTATACATTTATGACGCCGATGTCGGCGGCGTTGGACTGCGCGAACGCTTTAAGGCGTTAAGTAAATACCGTTACCTCTTGACCAATCTCGTCATCCGCGACATCAAGGCGCGCTATAAAAATTCCGTCCTGGGCATTTTATGGAGTATGCTCAACCCGTTGGGGCTGATGCTGGTTTTTACCGTCGTGTTCACCGTCTTGGGGCGCGGCGGCGGGTACCGCCAATATCCCGTCTTCGTCCTGGTGGGCATCATGCCCTGGAACTTTTTCAGCGGCGCCCTGACCGGGGGGACGACTTCCATTATCGCCAATTCTTCCTTAATCAAAAAGGTCTATTTCCCGCGCGAACTCCTGCCGGCGGCCACGATTCTTTCCAATCTGGTCAACTTTGGTTTCACGTTTTTGGTTTTGGTCGCTTTTGTTTACGCTTATGGGATTGGCTTAACCGTACACGCGCTTTGGGTTCCGGTCATCGTGCTCACCCAGGTCATTTTTACCCTGGGCGTTGTCTTCTTGTTGAGCGCGGTCGCTGTTTTTTACCGGGATGTCATCATGATTTTGCCGGTGATTGTGCAGGCTTGGTTTTTTCTGACGCCCATCTTTTATCCATTCGAGTTTTTTGGTAGTTCCAGCGCTATTTTGGGGATTACGTTTAATCCGGCCCAGGTCATGCGCTGGCTCAATCCGATGGCCTCGATTATTGATAGCTATCGTACCGTTTTATGGGGTACGCAGGGGGGGATAGGCCCGGCCAGTATGAATCCTGTCTTTTTGTTGCGGACGTTGGTAACGGCCGTTATCATTTTCATCATTGGGTACGCCGTCTTCATCCGGTCTGAACACCTTTTCGGTGAAAAACTATAAACTCAACATAATACATTGAAAGGCACTTCCGTGAATGCACGCCAATTCCCCGCTCGTCTCATTGTCAGCCTGACTGTTTTATTGGTCATTGTCGCCATTGGACTATTAGCCTGGCAAAACTCAACAACATTACGCGCTCAGAACACATTACCGACACGCGCGTTATCAGTCGCCTTGCCAACGGCAACCAATGGTCAGCCCACCGCCACGACAACGCCTGGCCAATCCCCCACGCCAGACCAATCGCCCACGCCCGGCCCCAGCCTGACGCCATCTAACACCTTCACCCCCTCCCCCACGCCGACCCTGACGCCGACCCCGCGCCCGCAGGTGGCGCCCACGCTGGATGCGACTATCGCCATCGGCACCCTCCTGCCGGAAGTACCCACACCGGAGACGCCCATCCCGACGGCCGTTCCCACCTACGAAGTCCCGCCCAACACCACCAACATCCTTTTACTGGGCAGCGACACCGCCATCGGCGAAGAAAAAACCCGCACCGACACCATCATCATCGTCGCCATCAACCGCGATGGCCCCACCGCCTCCATCATCTCCCTCCCCCGCGATTTGTACGTCTACATCCCCGGCAGCATCATGAACCGGCTCAACACCGCCCTGGCGCGCGGTGAGGAGAAAGAATACGAAGGCGGCGGCATCGGTCTGCTCAAACAAACTATCCTGTATAACTTTGGCATCCCCATTCACTATTACGCCCGCGTAGACTTTGACGGCTTTCAAGACGTTGTAAACGCCGCCGGCGGCGTAGATGTTTCTGTTAGCTGCCGTTTGCAAGATTGGCGGCTTAAGTCGCCGGAGCTCAATCTGGAAGACCCGGATAATTGGGAGCAATTCGCGCTAGAACCTGGCATCTATCACATGAACGGCGATTTAGCCCTTTGGTATGCGCGCTCCCGCCTCTCCACCAGCGATTTTGACCGGGGCCGCCGCCAACAACAGATTCTGCGCGCCCTGCTCAACCAGAGTGTTGATCTGGATATGCTATCACAGGTTCCCACCCTGTGGAGCGCCTTCAAAAACGAAGTAGATACCGACATGGACATCGGACTCATCTTGCAACTGGCCGCCCTGGCGCCCGCCATTCGTGAAAACGGCATACAAAATCTATACGTAGGCGGTAAAGTAGAATCCTGGGTCGTCCCCTCCAGCGGGGCGCAGGTCTTGCTCCCCATTTGGGCCGGCAATGACATGATGGAAGAAACCCTCCGCCGCCTGTTTCTGCCCCCGGCCCTCAGCCGGGCCAACCGAGTCCCCATTTATGTCGAAATCATCAACGCCACTGCCAACCCCGATTTAGCCTTATTGGCGGCCGACAACCTGGCAACACATGGATTTGTACCTGTCATCAGCCCCGATGAACCTCAAAAAAAAACCGTGACCCAAATCAGCTATTACGGCGCCAATTTCAAAGGGTCATATAATTGGTTGTTAAGTTGGATATTCGCTCAATATCGTTCCAGCATTGAGCTAGTCACCGACAACCCCGATTACCCTTACGATTACAAAGTTATCCTGGGAGATGATTACAACCCCTGCCGCCCGGAATTGTTTGCGCCGCAAGCATTTCTGGAGCAGTAGCTATCATTCCAATATTCAAATAAAAGCATCTTTTCATTGCCAGATTAGCCTTCAACAGGCATAATCTGCCTTCATGATAGTCAGGCTTGATTCCACCGCCTGTAAGCTATCGCCTCACCGTTCATGAAAACAGAAGAAGGAGAAAGAAGCTATGACCGCGCAGGTAATGTCCGCCCCACACGAAATTGACGACCGGGAATACAAACGTCGTATCCGCGCCTGGACGATGTACGATTGGGCTAATTCGGCCTTTGCAACGACTATTTTGGCGGCCGTTTTGCCGGCTTACTACAGCAGCGTGGCCGGGGCTACCCTCCCCAGCGAAGCCAAAGCGACCCAATATTGGAGCATTGGCCTGAGCATTTCCTTGTTCATCATCGCCATTCTTTCCCCTATCCTGGGAACTGTCTCCGACATCATGCGCGGGAAGAAGAAATTTCTGGCCGTTTTTGTCGGATTAGGCGTGGTGGGAACCGGGCTGCTGGTTCTAGTGGATACAGGCGATTGGCTGCTGGCCTCTATCTTTTTTATTGTAGGACGCATCGGTTTTGGCGGGGCGAATGTGTTTTATGACGCCTTGCTGTCTCATGTAGCCAAGGAAGAGGATCGGGATCGTGTCTCCACAAGGGGGTATGCGCTGGGTTATTTGGGCGGGGGCATTTTGTTGGCAGTCAACATTGCTATGATCCAGATGATTCCAGGTACATTAGGGGCGCGTTTATCTTTTCTCAGCGTCGCCATTTGGTGGGCAGTTTTTTCGATTCCCATTCTCCGCGTTGTGCCTGAACCACAGTCGGCATCCAAGAAGCTGGCTCCCGGCGAAAGTTTGGTGGCAGTTAGTTTCGGCCGGATCAAGGAGACGTTTAAGGAAATTCGTCAATTTCAGGAATTGTTCCGATTCCTGGTTTCTTTCCTGATTTATAATGATGGTATCGGCATCATCATTGGCATTGCGGTAATTTATGGCGCCGAGTTGGGTTTTGCCACCGTAGAGTTGGTTCTGGCGCTGCTGCTGGTGCAGTTTGTGGGCATCCCGTTTAGCCTGATTTTTGGCAATTTGCCCAGTAAGAGCGACAAACGGCAAACGATGTATCTGGCTTTTGTCTTGTTTAATATCATTTTGCTGCCGATTGTGGGTGTTGCCGGTATGCGCTTTTTGCCGGTGGATGTGACGGGGATGCCACCGGAACCTTTTGCGACGACGGCAACGGCCGTTGGCGAAGGCGCATACACGGCCGATTCAGACGCCATTGCTTTTTCAGGCGATTGGGAGAGGACAGCCGTTACTGGGGAAGAACGCGGCGTAGACGGCGAAGACGCCATTTATGCTCACAGTGGCTCGGCCGACGCCCATTATGATTTCGTCTTTAACGGGCAAAAAGTCGCGATCACCTACAGCACCGGACCTGAAAATGGATTATGGGCTGTGGCAATGGATGGCCAACCGCTGCTGGATGATGACGGCCAGGCCATCATCATTGACGGCTACAGTCCAACCGTACGTTACGACGTGAGCAAAGAGTTTTTGGCCGAAGCAGAAGGGGAACATACGCTCAGCATTATTAACACCGGCGACAAGAACCCGGACAGCGGCGGCAAAATGATGGCGCTGGCGCAGGTTAACGTGCTGCCGCCGCTCCGCACCAACAATCTAGGGATCATCGTCGGCCTCATTCTGGCGCTGCAAGTTGTAGGGGCGTTGTTTGCCTTCTTGCTGGGGCCGCGTTTGTTTTCAGGCCTGGCCGAAAGAATGGATACCAAGCACAGCATTATCCTGGCGCTAGTGGCTTACAGCATCATTGCCGTTTGGGGATTTTTCTTAAACGCAGTGATCGAGTTTTGGTTCCTGGCCTGGATGGTGGCGGTTGTGCAGGGCGGCAGCCAGGCGCTGAGCCGCAGTATGTACGCCAGCATGTCCCCGCCTTCAATGAGCGGCGAATTTTTCGGCCTGTTCAGCATCATGTCCAAGTTTGCCTCGTTTATCAGCCCGATATTTTTCATCATCTCCGTCTGGTTGTTTGACAGCAGCCGCCCCGGTATTTTAAGCATCGTCATTTTGTTAATCATCGGCGGTTATTTGCTGACGCGCGTGGATGTGGATAAAGGGCGGCGCGCGGCTCAGGAGAAGGAAGCGGAATTGGCGTTAAGTTAAAGGCTGCTGCCGATGAAATCGGGCCGGCCGCGTAAAAATTCGGGCAGGATCATCGCGCGTTTCCCGGCTAATTGCAGTTTTTGCGGCTCCAGCCCGCCATCCTGGGTGAGGATAACGGCCGTTTCCCCCCACCCCACTACCTGCCCCGGCACACCGGCAGGGAGGCGGCCGTCCACCATTCGCGCCGCCAAAATCTTCAAACTTTTGCCCTGCCAGGTTGTAAACGCCCCTGGCCAGGGGGTCATGGCCCGGATGTGGCGGTCGAGTTGGGCGCTGGTTTGTCCACAGTCCAGACGGCCGTCTTCTTTTTTGATCATAGGCGCGTAGGCAGTGCGGTCATCATCCTGGGCAACGTCAGTGAGACGGCCGTTCAGAATATCGTCCAGGTATTTGTCTAACATAACCGCTCCCAAATTTGCCAGACGGTCATGGAGGGAAGCGGCCGTTTCATCGGGGCGAATCGAGATTGATTCCTGTACGTAAGTCGGCCCTGTATCCAGCCCCACATCCATTTGCATCAAGGTAACGCCTGTTTCCTCGTCGCCAGAGAAAATGGCGTGTTGGATGGGGGATGCGCCCCGCCAGCGCGGCAGCAGGGAAGCGTGGACGTTAAGGCAGCCATACGGCGGCAATTCAAGGAGATGCGGCCGTAAAATCTGGCCGAAGGCGGCGACGATGATCATGTCGGGTTGCCATTGGCGCAGCGGTGCGGCAGCCGCCTCGGAACGCAGGGACGAGGGTTGGTACACGGGGATGCCAGCTTGTACGGCCGCACCTTTCACCGGGGAAGGACGTAGTTTCTTGCCGCGCCCGGCCGGACGGTCGGGCTGGGTAACGACGCCAACGACATCCTGTGTTTCAATCAACTTTTTGAGACCGGGAACGGCGAATTCGGGCGTGCCCATGAAGACGATTTTTGCCATAACGGACATTCTAGCGCAGGAACGGCCGTTTGCAAACCAGTTTTGCCAATTGACGAACGCCTCACAGCCCCTTACAATGATGGGAACTAGTCAACCAACACATTTATTTGACAAGGAGGTCAAACATGACTGAAGATATGGATGCTAATAAGGACATGGACTCTGAAGAAGAAGTTCCCATCACAGAAGAACCGATGGAGCCGATGGATAGGGGCGCCATCAGCGATGACGACAAATTATGGGCCTTACTCGCTTACGTTTTCGCGCCCCTTGTCCCCATCATCATCTTGCTGATGGACGATAAGAAGGAACGGCCGTTTATCAAAGCACACAATGCGCAAGCATTGGCCTGGGGATTGATTAACGTGGTCGGCGGAACAATTTTAAGTTCTGTTTTGTTTTTCTGCCTGGGCGCACCTTCTCTGATCATTTGGGCTGTCGGCGTGTATTGGGGCTGGCAAGCTTATCAAGGCAATGAAGTAACCATTCCTTTTGTGACCGATTTCGTGCAGCAGCAAGGCTGGGCATAGAACAATCCGTTATTAACATAACATGGAGTCGTTGATGAGGGTACGTTACAAATTAGCGTACCCTTTTTCAATATCTAATATGTATTGATGAGAATGGCGCTTGTTCTATAATTTTTTGTGGGGTCAGTTTTTCATTTCTAACATGATATTCACGTTCAAGGAGGATCGAAATGGGCGGCGACTATGTGGTCAAACAAATTTCACCTGAAGTGGAAGGGGCGGGTAATACTGCGCTGATTTTGGAAATTATATTCGGCATATTTGGCTTGTTAGGTATTGGTCATGTTTACACTAACCGAACTGCTCTTGGAATTGGTTTGATGGTTGGTTGGTGGATTTACATTGTCATCGCAGCCACTATCTCATCGCTTACATTGGGGATTGCCGCTTGTATTTTCGTTCCCCTGTCCCTTGTTATACCTATCATTTCTGGCGTTCAAGCGCGCACCTATGCCAGACAGAATGTTGAAACGGGCAATTGGGGATCTGTTGCCAAAGTTGCCGGCGGGGGCTGCTTATTAGTTGTTCTATCCATCGTGCTTATTTTCGTCATTTTCGGTGGATTGGCGGCTCTTTTTAGTCTGGCAGGGTCTTATTAAACCCCGTCACACGCCAGCTCTGCTAAGCGCCTGGTGAATGCGAAGAGGCGCGTCGAGTAGTCGGACGCGCCTCTTGCATTGAGGGAGGGGGGTGGCTGTCAGTTAGCTGTTTTTTAAGTCGGCCGGATCGTCAACCGGGAGGGTTTCTAAAACAGCCATTATCTTGTTCGGGTTCTCTGTGATGGGATTTTCCACCACTTTGCTCCATCCTGCGCGCAACGGAAATGGCCGGGTTCCAAAGCGCGTCAATGTCGCCGCCCCCAGGCCAATGGAGCCGATAATGACGTTGAGCAGCCATTCGCCACTCATAAAGGACAGCGCGCCCAGTAAACCAACGCTAAAGGTGAGGACGGCCGTTCCCAAAGCGGCCGTGACGGGCAAGCGGCGGTTTTCCAGATTCAGTTTATCGGCCAGCCAACGGCCGGTCAGGCTGCCCATTGCCACCCAGCCCAACACCATGCTGGCGGCCAAGCCTGCGGCCAGCAAGAACACAATGGGAAAGCCCAGGATGCCAATGCAAACAATGAGCAAAACGGTTGAAGCGAGGGCCAAGATAGCGATGAGAGAGGGGACGGCAACGGCCGTTAACAATCCCACGACTCCGCTGGTCATGGGTTTACGCTGTACCACATATTCAACCCGAGTCAGATGATTGGGAAGGATAGAAGCCACGCCAAAGGCTAATAACGTCATCAGCAGCGTTTGCCCTACAGTCCCGGCCAAACGGCCAAAAAGCGGGCGGTCAACCGGCGATCTCGGTTCGACCCTCTCCTGGGGATCCGTTTCCGAAGCAACCCCGGCAAGCGCCGCTGTTAAAGCAGAGCCAACCGGCACAGTGTCACAAGTTACGGCCGTTTCCGTCAGGTCTTTCAAGTCGCCGCCCAGCAGCGCGCACTCGCCGGTGATAACGGCCGTGTTTTCGGCCGTTAAGTCTCCGCCAAACAACACAATATCGCCCGTCACCGTTCCGGCAACAGTGGCATTACCGCCAAACAGAACAACATCCCCTGTAACCGTCGCGCCTTCCTGAATTTCCAACGCCTCGCCGAAAAGAACAATTTCGTTATTAACCGTTTCACCGCTTGCAATCACAGTCCCTTCAGGGGGCTGTGCCGCCAGAACAGCAGTCGTCGTCAAAATCAATAACAATAAAACGCTCGATAAAATAATTACTCTTTTTTGCTTCATAGTTTCATCTCCCTGGCAGTTAAGCGCTGCCGCTCATTTGCCTGGGTTGGACTATCAACTGCCGGAACATGCCACCCCACAAAGAGACAATGCCTGCCAGCACCAAAAGCCAGCCTAACACAGATGGTTCCTGAACGATGAATTCGCCCGCGCCAATTAACAGCGCACTGACAACCGTAACAGCAACCTGAATGGCCTCTCCTGCAGTTTGCCACAGGTTAAGCCACAACCCCGGTTCACTCAAAACCGGGCCAAACTGGTTATAAGCCCAAAAACCAACCAGCATAGGCAAGGCGCCGACCAGCAATAACGCTACATAAAGGGAACTAATCGTCCACACACGGTATTTGTGGTTGGGCAGGCGTGCCAGGGTGCGTTGGGTAAAACCGGCCGCCGGGGCCAAAGCTGGTGTTTGCCGGAATAACCTATCTATCGCTAATATTGCTTGCCATTCACGGGCACAAGAAGGACACGCGCGCAGGTGAACCTCCAGCGCTCGCTGCTGTTCGGCTACAAGCTCACCATCGAGCGTGTCCATCATCAGCGTGTAAGCATGTTCGTGTTCCATAATTTGCTCCAATACATGAATTTACCTAATTTTTTATCATCCATAAATTGATTAAACAGCAGCTCGTTCCAGGGTCATAGGAACGGGACTGACACCATTAGCCACACCAATCTCAGCCAACTGACGCCGCGCCCGGAACAGGCGAGACTTGATGGCGCTTACCGTCGTATCCATCATGTCGGCAATTTCCTCATAAGAAAGTTCATGCCAGTATCGCAAAACCACTGCTTGCCGATAATCGGGCTGTAATTCTTGTAAAAGGGATTGAACCATCTCTTGTTGTTCACTCAGCATTATTTGGGCCTCTGGTCCCTTTTGTTTATCAGACATAAGCGCCGGATGCGGCGGCAAGGGTTCGTCTATGGAAAGGAGTAAGGCCCGCCGTTTCCGTATCAAATCAATACAATAGTTTGATGTGATTGATAACATCCAGGTACTGAATTTGTGATTCGGTTTATAGGTGTGCAAACGTGTGTAAGCACGGATAAAGGCCTCTTGTGCCGCCTCTTCTGCTTCACCCGAATTATTCAGCATCCGGTAGGCCAAGTTATATACAGGTCTTTGGTAAGCTTCGATGAGCTTACCAAAGGCAATTTTGTCGCCTTGTCTGGCCTGTTCTAGCCAGGTTTGTTCTTCATTCAACACTTCAATCTCCTGACAATTCACCTTTCAATACGAGGGGTAGTGGAGAAAGTTTCAGATAAAGAATAAAGTGTAAAACGAAAAACGCAAAGGGTTTTGATACTATTAGGTTGTTTTCAATAAATGGGGAGGGGTGGGGAAACGGCCGTTTCCCTTCAATCTAAAGTGGTAATCTCAACGTAAACGTACTGCCAACATCCACTTCACTGGTTACCGTTATTTCACCGCCATGCGCTTCCACCAGGCTCTTGACAATCGCCAGACCTAATCCAGTGCCCACGGCTTTTTGTTGGTGGCCTTTAACCCGGCGGAAACGATCAAAAATAAAAGGCAGTTCTTCTTCCGGGATACCGTAACCGGTATCTTTCACATTCACAATGGCGGAGTGTCCCTTCATAAACGTATCAATCGTTACCGTACCGCTCTCAGGTGTATACTTGATCGCGTTAGAGATGAGATTGAGAAGGACGCGCTGAATCTGTTTCTCATCGGCCGTAATAATAACCGGCTGCGGAACTTCTTTGTGTTGCAGGGCAATATTTTTTTCCAATGCCAACGACTCAATAGATTCAGCGACCGTTGAAACCAATAAGGCCAAGTCAAAACTAGTCTGTTCCAGCAGGATGGGCGTGCCAGACTGCAATTTCTCAATGTCCAGAATATTGTTAACAATTTCCAGCAGGTTTTCTTCGCTGCGTAAAATAATCTTAGCGATTTGAATCTGTTGGTCCCGTTCTAACTCACGGTCGCGTAAAATCGACGAATACCCCTTGATACTTGTCAACGGCGTGCGCATATCATGGGTTAAAACAGCCAGGAAAGCATCCTTATCCTTGCTTAATTGCTCTAATTCCTCATTTGCTTCGGCCAGGTCTTGAGTACGCAGAGTCACCAGGTCTTCCAATTGTTCCATCTGCTCCTTGGTTTGATTCACGTATAGACGAAACGAGTAGGCAGACAGAATAATGGGCAAGAAAAAGATGGCAATACCCAGGAAATTAAACTGCTGAACAGCAACAGCCAGGATGCCGCCCCCTACGCTCATCACCAATACGTTTATGGGGATAGCCCATTTATGATCGCGCCAAATCTCCAAAGGAGAAATTTTATTTTGCAGATGTAACAGACCGATTAGAAGCCATAAATTAACCTGGTCATTAACAATGGCGGCCAGCAGCCAGGCTAAAATTTGTCCACCAAAGGTATTGGCTCCAAACCCACGTGTAATTGCCTGGAAAACGAGGCCGGCAACAAAAATGGCGACGGCGCTCATACCGATATTAAAACCAATCCGCTCTACAGCTCTTCGCCAACCAGGCCAACTGGTTTGTAAGCTAATAATGGCGACGGTTGTTACGGCCGCTGCCGCCACAACTGTGGCCGCCGTTGCCCCATACAAAGATACGGCCGCTAAGCTAACGGCCGTACTAACTTCAACCGTTATGCTGCCGCCCACCAGCGACGTTGAAGTGATTTGGGCAATGATAGCCAGAACCAGAAGTAACAAAAAAATCAAGGGTTGTTCATAAGTGGGGAATAAAGCAATACCCCACACAACCAAGACTAACCCTAAGCTGCTTACTAACCACAGGTATAAATTTCGTGGTTCAAGCGCTTTTTTTTGCATACCTAATCGTCTTGCCTTGTTGTCACCTGCTATCGGTAATGACATTTCGCAATTAGTAAAGCATCAATCCCCATGGCGCCCGCGAAACCACCATGGGGATTGATTATACTCTATAGGATTAAGGCGCTGTCTTAATCAAAGTCATCTACATAACCCGTCCAAACATAACCGCCTGTCCAGACATACCCACCCGTCCAAACATAACCGCCCGTCCAAACATACCCACCGGGCCAGGCATCACCACCTGTCCAAACATACCCGCTTTGCCAGGTCGTTCCTTCAGTTATTGGCTGCCAATCCGTACTGCCTGTCCAGACATAACCGCCCGTCCAAACATAACCGCCCGTCCAAACGTAACCACCTGTCCAGACATAGCCGCCTGTCCAAACGTAACCACCCGTCCAAACGTAGCCGCCTGTCCAAACATAGCCAGCAGCTTCAGGAATGGTGTTGCCGCCTTCGTCAACTAGAACGAACTCGCCATCTCGATATACGGCCGGACCGACATATTTTTCGCCGGGAATCATGTTACCGTCAGCGTTGCCTTCCGGCGGGTCAAAAACAGCGTCGGGCGCCCAAACGCGGCCTGCGCCTTGCTGGAAGATGCTCCAGGTCAGACTGCTGTCATCATAAGCGGCCGGGCGGGCGGAAGCCATCAGGGCGTATTTCACTTCGCCGGGCGTCATTTCAGGATTTTCGTCCAGCATGAGCGCAACCAGGCCGCTGGTAACGGCCGTTGCCGACGATGTCCCCGCTGTCTCATAAAAATTCTTCTTGACACGATCATCCGGATGCTCTTTGGCCCACAAACTATTCTTCTTCACTTCCACAAGCATGTGCGCGCCAGGAGCCACCACATCCGGCTTCACAAACCCAGTTTCCGTCGGGCCGGCGCCGCTGAAGGGGGTAATATAGTCATCACTTTCATCTTCAGGCGTATAATTATCCGTGAAAGCGCCAACCGTGATGACAAACGGATCATTGCCGGGAACAGCAATCGTTAATGGGTCTGGGCCGGCATTACCGGCTGCCACTACCACTACAATGCCAGCGTCCCACAACGCTTCAACCGCCTGGTTGATGGGATCGGCCCAGTACGGGCTATTCACCCCGGCCAGCAGCGACAGATTAACGACACGGATATTATATTCATCCTTATGCGCCAATATCCAATCAAGACCCTCAATGATATCAATATAGTTGCCCTTCCCTTCGGCATCCAGCACACGCACATCAACAAATTTGACACGCGGCGCAATACCAACATACCCCTCTTTATCTCGGGTTGAACTGCCAATGAGACTGGCCATCATGGAACCATGCCCGTTAGGGTCTTTTTTATGAGGCCCATCATCTAGAGCATCATATCGGGCAATAATCCGGTGGCGGTTCCACTTAAACTTCGCAATGCCCGTATCGACAACAGCAACAGCAATCCCTTTACCCTTGACGCCTTCTTCCCACGACTCATCAACCCCCATAACCTGGGGGAAGTTGGCCGCTGGCGCGGAGCGACCAGCAATTTGTGCCATTTCATTGCTGTGTACATATTGGGTACGCGGATCGGCGGTTATGGCCGCCACTTGATCTGTCGGGACATCTGCGGCTACCGCCGCAATAATAGCCAGTTTCTCATTCACCTGGCCGCCATAATCCTGAACAACTGCAACCGCGCTTTCGACGCTATCCGCCTGGATGATCAGCGAGACGGTCTCGAAGGACGCTGTGGACGCGCCTAATACGGCCGTTAAAGCCAATAAAACAACTGTTAGAGCAAGTAGTTTCTTCATTGTGTTATCTCCCTTTTTGACTACATCACATAGACTGCGTTACAACGCTATGATCGCTCAAAGGCGAAGCCACTCTAACTCGGCGGCTCCTTGCCCTAAGTATTTATCATCTATACCCATTCCTCAATAGGAGAATGGTCTTTCTGTTGCTGTTTGGACGTTTGGTAATTGGACAAAAGAAGGAATTGGAAAAACATTTTCCCCGTGTAAATCCAGGAAATAACGGCAGAAAAAAGAGGACTGCGACTAGTTTGCTTGCTTACATATTCACACAGTTTTTGCGTCCGGATTAGTTCTCATCCTGTTCTTGTTGACGTTTCTTTTCCAACAAACGGGCGGCCAAAGAGCTACCGGCTGCTGGGGGGCGCGGCAATGTTTTTTGTTCTGCAACTGGAGGCACAAACTTCGACTTTACGTCCCTTTTTTCGGCTTTCCCGGCGGCATCCTGCCGCTGAATCGGCCGAGGCGCTTCCCTCTCTCCGCCCTCTGCCCCCCGCGTCCCCGCCCGCTGCTTGGCCTGAAACAGCCGCGCCACCTGCTCCGATTGGGCCGGCGCGGGAAGCGGTTGCGAACGCAAACGCCCGAACGTCGCTGCCCAGGCCCGTTCCCAATCGCGCCGGGTAATAACCAGGCGGCGCAGGGCAATGTCGAAAGGCAGTAAAATGACGGCCGCTAACGTCAGCCAGAGCCAGATGGGGCGGCGGGTAACGTCAGCGGGAAGATTGTGATTGAAGACCCCCCCGACATCTCCTCCTATATCCTGCCCGTCCGATAACGCCGCCAGCTTCTCCAACAAACCAGGATCGGCCTCAAGCTGACGGTACTCCGGCGAATAGCCCAACACCCAACCACTTGTCTGACCAATCGTAGTGTCACCCGTATTGGATGTACCAGCAACGCGGATAAAGTACGCGCCATCTGTTCCTGGCGTAAAATCGGCTTCGTAACGACCAGGAGCCACTTGCTGTAACGCCAGATTGGTCACTACGCCATCGGGATCAACCACATTCGCCTCGGTTAGCAGGTTGTTAAGAAAACCACCGTCGCTGCCCCGTGCATCTACCGTTAACCGGGCCTGTTCGCCGCTGAAGGTAACGGCCGTTTCCACATTGCTGTCTCGTTCTTGCGTAATCGTCCAGCGCACCGTCTGCGCCCAAAAGGCCGGGAACCCCTCCCAGCGCACCCAATCCGTCGCCCAGCGGCCGGTCGCGTCCGACGTCCAGGCCACCGAGCGGCCCAATCCATACTGCCACACAGCCAGCAGTGGATCATCCTGATGCGTTCTGAGGATAGTTTGCGCCGTCCCTTTGGCTGTCGCCCCCACATAGCCATAAAGCGGGGGAACGGCCGTAATCCCCGCCAAAATCGGGCTGCTGCTCACTAAGCTGGGGAAGAACCGCTCCTCCACCAGGTAGCTGCGCTGGATAGAAGTGGTTTCTTGCGTAAAAATTTGGGGGAGATTGGCGGCGCGGTCAGTGAAATGGAAACGGCCGTTCCCCCGTTCCGCCATCTCCTGCAGCCAGGGCGTATCTGGCCCATTGCCGATACTCACCACCGAAATCGTCACATCTTCGGCGACCAGCGCGTCAATCAACTCCGGCACGCCCTCCTTTTGCTCCGAATCGGAACCGTCGGACAGCAAGATGATGTGCTTCACCTGATTAGGCGACTGCGCCAACGCCGCCGCAGCCGCTTCCAAACCGGTACGCACATAAATACCGCCGCCGCCGGCCCCAATCTGCCGGATGAGACCAATCGCCGTCTCCTTATCCCCCGCCGACATTGGCCCAATGGGGTTGTCCGGACGGGTGTCCACTGGAATAACTGTGATTTCATCAAAATCATTGAGCAGTTCCACGACGCGCACCGCGCCTTCCGCCGCCAACTGAATTTTAGTCAGCCCGCCCTCCTGCATCCCCATGCTGCCGGAGCGGTCAATGACAATGACAATGCTCACCGACGGGAACCGCTCCTGGTCTTTGATTTGCATCTCCACCGGCAGCGTTTCTTCCAATGGGGTCTTGAAATAGCCGCCCATGCCGTAGCTTTGTGGCCCACCCACCGCCACCAACCCGCCGCCCAAATCGCGCACATAACTTTGCAGCGTCTCCATCTTGCGCGGCGAGAGATTTTTGGCGTTGACGTTGACCAACACCACGCTGGCATAATTGCTCAATTGGGCCAGACTGGCCGGCAGTTCGGCCGGCGTCACCCGGTCTACAACCAGTCCCGCCGCTTCCAGCGCCAGTTTTAGCTGCGGCGATTCGTCTGGCTGCGGAGCGCCATCGTCGGCGACTGTGCCATCATTAGCAACAAGTAAAATGCGCGGCGGACCGACGATTTCGGTGAAAGCGGCCAGTTCATTGTTTTGGTAAAAGGTGTCTTCGGCAGGAGTTAGCTGGACGCGGTAGCGGGCAAATTCCTGCTCGCTGGCTTGCAGGCGCACGCTGAAATTATTCACGCCGGAGCGAAGTTGGACAGTATCTTCGTAAACGACGCTTCCTCCGGCCAAAATACGTAGCGTGGCCGATATGTCGGCTGTGCTTTCGGCGGTGATTTCGATGCGGAAGGTTTCGCCCTGCACGACGCGGGTGGGTGCGTCTACGCCGGTCAGCAGGACTTCGGCGGAAGCGGCGGGGCGAGAGAGCGGGACGACATCAATCTCCACACCAGCTGCCGCTGCCAGTTTTGCCGCCGCCTCCGCATCGCCAATGGTCGCCGCGCCGTAGCTGAGGATAACCATGCGCCGCGCGCTGCCGGCCGGGAACAGGGCCAATCCCAGCCGGATGGCTTCGGCTAAATCGGTGTGCAACCGTTGGGGGACGGAGGTGATGGGGGCCAGTTCGGCCAGGCCGGACATGGGGCGTTCAACAAGGGCATTGGCGCCAAAAAGGATGACGGCCGTTTCATCATTCACGCCCATCGTCTCCACCGCCGCCCGCACAAATTCTTCGGCCTGAGCTGCCTGTTCCGGCCCAATCGAATCAGAAGCATCCACCAGGAAGACGACGGCCAACTCATCGGCGGCGCGCGCCATTTGTGTTCCGGCCAGGCTCAGGGTGAGCAGGACAATGATGAGGATACGTACACCCAGGCTGATCCAATCACGCCAGCGAGAACGGCCGTAACGCGACGGACGTCCTACCCACACAAAATAGGGTAGGGTGAGCAAAAGTAACAACGCCAGTGGGGTCGTAAAATTCATTAAGAGAGATGAGAGATAAGGGATGAGGACTGAAGGATGAGTACCTGACGAACTCATCCCTCATTCCTCACCTCTCATTCCTCATTGGAGGCAACCGGCAGATAAATGGAAAAGATGCTGCCTGATCCGTAGCTGCTTTCCGCTTCCACCCGACCGCCATGCGCGGCGATGATATATTGGGCTAAAGGCAGGCCAAGTCCCGGTTTACGGCCGTTGCCATTGCCAGTTAATCTTAAGCCTTGCCACAACGATGCCAGCCTTTCCTGGGGAATCCCTACGCCGGTATCCTTCATGCGCAGGCAGATTTGATCGTCATTCACATCATACTTGAGGGTCACATTGCCGTCAATTTTATTATATTTGATGGCATTATGCAGCAGATGTTGGATGGCCTCTTGCAGCAGGTCGGCATCGCCAATAATCAGGGGCAGGGTTCTGATGGGGTCATAAGCGACCTGGACACGACGCGCCTCGGCCATTGTTCGCAAACTGCGAATAGCCTGCTGCGTGATTTCGTCCAGGTCAACCGGTTGGAAATGAATTGGTTCGCGGGATTGAAGTCGCCCGGCAATCATGATGAAGTTTTCTATGGCTGTCTGCAGTTCTGCGATTTGCTGTTTGAGTGCAGCAATGGGTTGGCTGTCTTGTTCGTGTTCGGCCAGACCAGTCTGGAGGCGGGCTATTTCTTGGGAAATGGCGGTAAACGGCCGTCTTAACTCTGGCGATACCATGGACACAAACTGTTCATGCAAGTTAAGCAGTTCGTATAAATCTTGTTTTTCATGAGCCAGCGCCTGATTTTGGGCAAATGTACGGCTGTTTTCCTGGCGCAGGCCAGCAAAATTCTGTGCCTGGGCCAGCAGTGGGCTGACTTCAGCCGCCAATGATTGTAGACAGGCAAAATCTTGGCGATTATAAGACTCGCCGGCCGCTTTTTGGCCCAGCGCCAACAATCCGACCAGGTTGTTACCAGCGTGCAAAGGCATATACAGAATACGTTTCCAGCTTGATAATCGGTCTCGTTCAGCCGCCGGCATATCGTCAAAACTGCTCAATGTATCCATATCATACTGCATCAACGGCATTCGATTCTGGCGCACATAGGCGGCGAAAAGGCTGTCCTCAGCAAACGTCGTTGCTTCCAGGGAATAGTTACCCAAACTGGCTAACGGCCGTAACGCCAACCTTTCCCCCACCCCACCCTCGGCCGTAAAGACCCAGGCGTCATTAGTGCCTAGTTCCGATTGAACAACCTGCAAAAACAATTGAGCTAGCTGCTCCGGTTCCGGTAAACTGTCAGCGGAATTGCTGCGCTCTAATAACGTCGCTTCCTGCCGAGACAACTTTGGCGAAAACAAACGCCGTATCAATTCATTGATCAGCCGATAAATAAATGTAAAGAGACCGGCAAAGAGAGCGGCCGCCAAAAAGAGCACCAGATTAGGACTGGTGTCGGCAGGTAAATTGGTCACGCTGCGTACAATAAAAGATAAGACCAGCCAGGTAAGGCCAAAGATGCTGAGCGACCCGGCCAGGCGAATAAACAACTGGCGCAAAGCGACCTGTAAATCGGGTAAATAAGTGTGCGTAACGCTGATCGTACCAATGAAGGCTGCCAGAATGACAATCAACAGCCCGGTTTCTTGCCAGCCTGGTTGCCCTGACGGCGATTGCACTGAAGCGAACCCGCCGCCAATCATAAATAGAAGAAGCCCAAGCAGCCAGTAATGTATCTGGTTGCGATAAAGGGAGTTGGGGAAATTCGTTTTGACCTGCCGAGTTAATATCCAGGCGGCAACCAGCGAGATCAGCCAACCGGCTATCCAGGTCGCTGCCCACAGGTCGAATTGACAAATTGTTTGTCCGGCCAGGATAAAATCGGGGATTCGGTTGGGCCAGATTTGGTAATCAAGGAAAAAGGCGACGGCCGAGAGAATGAGGCTTAAACCCAGAGCAAAACGGCCGTATTGCCGCAAGGCTGAGAGATGGCTGAGCGTCGCTAACAAGACGGCAACGGCCGTTACGCTAAACGCATAAGCGCCAACCACTCCCCAGGTAAACGTAACGCTGATGGGCGTTGTGGCCCCGCCATAAAAACGCAGCACGCTGCTGGCCCATACCGCCGCCGCTAACAAAGCGAATAACCAACGATACAATAATTCTCGTCGCTTTAAGCCGGAACGCCATACATACAGCGCCATTCCCAAAAAACTAAGCGGCAGAATGGAAATAAGGAGGAATTGTTGTGTAAGTGACATGCTACCAATACTCTACAATCAAATTTCCAAATTTCCCAAAAATTATCCCAAATTAACATTTGGGATAATTTTGGGATATTAGTTGGAGACCTGACAAATTCCTTAGGCTTTTCAGGGAATGATAGGCTTGGTCAAACCTGCCAGGTCTACACGCCTACCCGCCTCAAGTTAATTGTTGCTCTCCAACCTTAAGGTTCCTATTTCAAAATGTAATAGGTCCCTTTTTTCGCGCCAATTTTGAGAAGAAGTCCTCGTTCTACCAGATCAACCAAATCTAAACGCAGCGTCTCCGTGGAAACATCAGAACAAAGCTGGCTGAATTCCCGATTGGTGATGCTGCCATTTTCGCGCACAAAGGTCAGGGCGCGGGCTTGCCGTTCGTTCATACTGCGCGTCCATTTGGGAACGGCCGCCCTTTCTCGTTTGTTGGACAGCGTTACCGTAAACGCATGGGGCGCGGCGCGGAATGTGGGCGGCGGATGTCCGGCTTGAGCCATCTCCTCAATCATCTGATCAATCCCCAGCCCCAACTCCTCAATATACCCCCATTGGTACAACCCATTAACCAAACGCGGATTGCGCGAAAAATGCTCTTCCACCAAATTATCCAACGTCATGTAACCGGGCAGCCCGCCGGGGCTGATGATTTCCATCCGGTTAGTGTACATGCGAATCTCGATGCGCCGCCCGGTAATACGGTAGTCGCGGTGAGCGACGGCGTTGACCAGCGCTTCACGCACAGCAAAACGCGGATACTCGGTAAGTTCTTCGCGTTCCAACTTGTTAACAGCGGCGCCCACGCGCATCTCTTCATAAATGACGTTCCAGGCGCGGTCAATGATGCGCGACAGCGGGCCGGTTAGTTCATCACGACGGCCGTAGCCCACGCCGCCATCTTCGCCGCGCGGCTCTGTGCCCATAAACTTAACAAAAACGATGCCGCTTTGGGGGAAAAAGGCTTGCGGATTCTTGCCAAAAAGCAAAATGCCGATAGATGTCGGGGTTCCTTCCCGATCTGTCGCCCCAATCTCAAACAACAGTTCAGCGGTGGAAGTTACTTTGGCCGCGCCGCGCGTTTCACGGCGATCCAGGTAATCACGGATGATGTCTGGATTCAAGTCGGACGGTCTGGCTCCGGGAACGATTTCCGTCTCAAATTCGGCCATATTTTTGCTGGCGGCCAGCGCCCGGACTTCATCGCCGGACAACGGCCGATTCCAATTGCCGCTGCGAATGAGAACACGGCCGTCAAACAACGTGTGCAAATCGGCGCTGCGCGGCACATTAATGCCCACCAGCGTTCCATTTTTCATCTCCACCGGCTGCCACTGGCTGGGAACCGGCGGCCGGCACAAACTGGCCGCTTCACGCAATGCCCCTTCCGCCTCTTCCTCCCAGATGGTTTCAGTTTCCTGACCCTGCTCGTCTACGCCCAGCACGATCAAGCCGCCGTCCCCATTGGCAAATGCCGCCAGACATTCGGCCATTACTTCTACTTCCACCTCTGGCAAGAAGGCAAGACGTTGCCCTGGTTTGAATTTTTGCATCATCATCCAAGTATAACAAACTCATCACACTTTTTAACAATGGCTTAAGTGTACTATGAAGCCAATCAAATGACACCTGGGCTGACGTGAATGCAAAACGGCCGTCCCAGAGTGGGAACGGCCGTTTCTTAACGAATAATATACGATTGGTTTTGCGTACGGCCGTTTCCCCGTACAATGGACGGCCGTACAGGATGGCGCTTAGGGCGCGTTCGTTTATAACTTTGGCGTTTGAAAAATTGTAACCAGGTAATTGGTAACTGGTAATTACCCAATTACTCAACCTAAATTTCGCACCTTTCCAATCGAATAGAGAGACAAAAAACGTACCAGTCTAACTGGTTGTATCAAGTTAACCTGCTCCCCGGCTGGTGAGCTTGGCTTGGCAGCCAGGTAAAATTGGGTGTCTGCTGCCTTGTC